>CAIXEA010000039.1 GCA_903918315.1 uncultured Acetobacteraceae bacterium
CTACCTATCGCGGCACTAGGCGGGCGGCGGTGGCCCGGACAAGCCGGGCCATGACGTGTTACGGGCCATGACGTGTTAGAAGTCCCTTTGTTTGCCTTACGAATTTTCATTTCCACGATGTGTGAACACCGTAGGGCTCGTCCGGGCCATGACGAATGCGACATGACGAACCGGAGGGTGTGGTCCATTCATCAGCCAACCCGGTCTGGTACCACAGGTGCTTTGCCGCACCTCCCGCGTTGACATCACACCCCCCGCTGCGCAAGTTCCGCGCGATCAATTCTAAGGACACGTCAGCCATGACCGAGCACAGCCTTCAGCGCCCGATCGAGGATTTGTGGGAACAGCGCGATAGCCTCACTTCTTCGACCAAAGGTGAGGCCCGCGACGCGGTGGAAGCCGCCCTCGAAGCCCTCGACAACGGATCCGTCCGCGTCGCCGAGAAGACCAGCGGCGACTGGCAGGTCAACCAGTGGCTGAAGAAGGCCGTGCTGATGTCCTTCCGCCTGACCGACTCGATCCCGATGGAAGGCCCCGGCGGGGCGCCCGTCTGGGACAAGGTGCCGATGAAGTTCCAGGGCTGGGGGGAGAACCGCTTCAAGGAAGCCGGTTTCCGCGCCGTGCCGGGCGCCGTCGTGCGCAAATCCGCCTTCATCGCCCCCGGTGCGGTGCTGATGCCGAGCTTCGTCAACCTCGGCGCCTATGTCGGGCGCAACACCATGGTCGACACCTGGGCCACCGTGGGCTCCTGCGCCCAGATCGGCGCCAACTGCCATCTGTCCGGCGGTGTCGGCATTGGTGGCGTGCTGGAGCCGCTGCAGGCCAATCCCGTCATCATCGAAGACGATTGCTTCATCGGCGCGCGCTCGGAAGTGGCCGAGGGCGTGATCGTCGAACAGGGCGCGGTGCTGTCGATGGGCGTGTTCATCGGCGCCTCGACCAAGATCATCGACCGCGCCACCGGGCAGATCCATATGGGCCGGGTGCCGGCCTATTCGGTGGTGGTGCCGGGCTCCCTGCCGGGCAAGCCGCTGCCGGATGGCACCCCGGGCCCGTCGCTGTATTGCGCGGTGATCGTGAAGATCGTGGACGCGCAGACCCGCGCCAAGACCTCCATCAACGAACTGCTGCGCGATTGAGCGACCTGACCGACCCGCTGCCGCTGGCGCAGGCGCTGATCCGATGCAATTCGGTCACGCCGGCGGACGGGGGTTCGCAGGCCGTGCTGGCCCAGGCGCTGGAAAGCCTGGGCTTCACGGTCACACACCTGCGCTACGGCGAGATTGACAACCTGTTCGCCCGTATCGGCACCGGCGGCCGGCATCTATGCTTCGCTGGCCATACCGATGTCGTGCCCGTCGGCGCCGCGAACTGGCGCGACGACCCCTTCGGGGGAGAGGTGCGGGACGGCGTCCTCTATGGCCGCGGCGCCTGCGATATGAAGGGCGCCATCGCCGCCTTCGTGGCTGGCATCGCCCAGCATGTCGCGGAAACCCCGCTGACAGGCTCGATCAGCTTCCTGATCACCGGCGATGAGGAAGGCCCCGCCATCGACGGCACCGTCAAAGTGCTGGAATGGATGCAGGCGAACAACCAGATCCCCGACTTCTGCCTGGTGGGCGAACCCACCTGTCCGGTCAAGCTCGGTGACATGGTCAAGATCGGCCGCCGGGGCAGCGTGAACATGTGGATCGAGGTGTTCGGCACCCAGGGCCATGTCGCCTACCCGCATCGCGCCGACAACCCGATCCATCGGCTGATCCGCGCGCTGGATGCGCTGACCAGTGCGCCCGTGGATGCGGGGTCCGACTGGTTTGAGCCATCGTCGCTGCAGATCACCGACATCGACGTGGGCAATCCGACGGTCAATCTGATCCCGGCCTCCGCCAAGGCGCGGCTGAACATCCGGTTCAATGAAAAGCACACCGGCAAGGACCTGATCGCCTGGGTGCGCAAGACCGTCGGCCAGTATGCCGACAGTTTTGAGGTCAAAGGGATCGTCAGCGGCGAATCCTTCGTCACCAAGCCGGGCCCGATGGTCGATATCCTGCGCAATGCCATCGTGGCCGCGACAGGGGTGGAGCCGAAGCTGGATACCGGCGGCGGTACCTCGGATGCGCGCTTCATCGCCAACTATTGCCCGGTGGCGGAATTTGGCCTTGTGGGCGCCACCATGCACCAGACGGACGAACGGGTGCCGGTGGCCGAATTGCGCGACCTCGCGCGCATCTATCGCGGCGTGGTCGCGGCCTTCCAGGCATGACCCAACGGCCGGACGCCCCGGCGCCGAGGCTGCGGATCGTCCAGGCGGTGTTGCGCCTGGCGATGGGCGATGCCACGGCCATCGCCGCGTTCGGCGGTACCACCGCGGCCTTCGTTCAGAGCCTGATCCCGCTGCTCGCACTGCCCTTGGTGGTCGGGCTGGCGACCATCCTGTCCGGGCAGGTCGTGCGGGGGGTGACCGATCTCCTCGCCGCGCTGTGCGCGCTGCTGGTGCCGGCCTGGGTGTCGCACGTGTTCGCCCGCGCGCAGGGGCGGGAGGCGGCCTGGCTGCGCTTTGTCGTCGCGTTCAACTGGTGCCAGTTCGGGCTGTCGCTGGTCGGTCTGGTGATGCTCCTGCTGCTCGGGGCCATGGGCCCGCCGTCGCATGCGGCGGGGTTGGTGCTGGTGATCGGCTGCCTGGCGGTGATGGCCTATGGGCTGTGGCTGCCCTGGTTCGTCGCCCGCCATGGCCTGGGCGTGTCCGGCCCGAAGGCGGCCCTGCTGGTCGCGGTGATCTATCTTTGCACGCTCTCGGTGCTGGTCACCCGGAATTTGCTGTCCATGGAGAACGGGTGAACGGTCTGGCCTCTGTTGCGTCCAGCCTGAGGGGGGCCGCGCTGATTACCCTTGGCCAGGCCCGGGGCGCGCTGCTGATCGACATGAGCCCGGCCGGAACGGCCCGCAGCTTCTGGGCGATCGCCTTTTGCGTGCCGATCGTGGTGGGTTTGCGGCTGGTGGATTGGGTGGGTGGCACGGTGCCGCCGGCCCCGATCGCCGCGATCCTTCGCCATGTCGTGGTCTTCGTGGTGGCGTGGCTGCTGTTCGCGGAGCTGACCCATCGGGTGGCGCCGCGGTTTGGGCGCGCGACCCTGTGGCCCTTCATGATCACGGTCTGGAACTGGTGCGGGGTGACGGAAAACGGCCTGCTGCTGCTGGGATGCGTGCCGGGCCTGCTGGGCGCGCCGCCGATCGTGGATCAGGCGGCGCAGGTGTTTACGTTTGGATGGGCGCTGTGGGTGGAGTGGTACGGCTTTCGGCTGGCCTTTGGCGCCGGGCCCATGTTGGCGGCCTGGCTGGTGATGGTGGATCAGACCATTGGCATGGTGGTGTCGATGCTGGAGATGCTGGCGACGCCGCTTTCCTGATCGGACAAGCCGGGCCATGACGGTGGGCGCAGGGTGTGATCGCCAGCGGTGAAGGTGGTTGGTCTTAGAGAGGCTCTGCTTTTGCCCCATGCGTCATGGCCCGGACGAGCTCTAACGGATTCACAGATCGCGGAAACGAAAATCTGGCAGGTGAGGACAACGGTATTTTCTCCCCGTCATGGCCCGGCTATTGCGGGCCACCGAC
>CAIXEA010000040.1 GCA_903918315.1 uncultured Acetobacteraceae bacterium
CCGCTCGCGGCACAATGCGGGCGGCGTTGGCCCGGACAAGCCGGGCCATGACGGTGGGAGCCGGGCCGTGACAGTGGGAGCCGGGCCATGACGGTGGGAGCAAGGTGTGATCGGTCAAAGGGTGGGGCCGTTGTGATAAGGCGCCCCATCGCCACCATGGCTTACCGCGCGGGGTCGATCAGCACCTTCGCGTGGGGGCCCGGGCGGCGCAGGGCTTCGAACATCGCCGGGACCGCGTCCAGCCCGATCACGCCGGTGATCAGCGGGGCGGCGTCGATCTGCCCATTCGCCAGCATATCAAGGACCAGGGCGAATTCGTCCCTGGTGTAGCCCAGCACGAACTGGATGGTCAGTTCCTTGCGGATGGCGACGCGAGGCCGGATCATGTCCTCCACCCTGCAGACGCCGACAACGATGATGCGGCCATGCAGGGGCGCGCGCTCCATGCATAGCTGCAGCAGGCCGGGCACGCCGACACATTCGAAGATCAGATCCGGGGCGGGGCCGGTCAGCGCATCGACGGCGGTAACCGTCTCCGCGCCGAGTCGGGCCGCCAGCGCCCGCCGGCTGTCACCGGGTTCGCTGACAATCACCTGCCGGGCCCCGGCGGCGCGCGCGAACAGCGTCACCGCGAGGCCGATGGGACCGGCGCCCAGGATCAGCACGCGGGCACCGAGCAGTGAGCCGGCGGCCCGCACCGCATGGGCGCCGACAGCCAGGGGTTCGGTCAGGGCGGCGAGCTTCAGATCGAGCCCATCGGGCACCTTGATCGCGTGATGCGCGGGCATCGCCAGATACTCCGCGTAGCCGCCGGGCACCGCGGCGGCCAGCCCGATGATGCGGTTGCGCGGGCAGTGAATGCCAAGCCGATCACGGCAGCCGGTGCCGGAGGGGCGGCAATCGTCGCATTCCCGCAATGGCAGACCGATGACCCGGTCGCCGGGGGCAAAATCTGGGGATGCCGATTGCGTCACCACACCCGCATACTCGTGGCCCAGAATGGTGCCGGGTTCCAGCGGCGTCGGACTGGGCTCGGTCGCGTGCAGGTCCGAGCCGCAGATGCCGCAATAAGCGACCTGCAACACGATATCACCGGGCTGGGCGATGGGTGTCTGGCGATCTTCGATGCGGAGGGGTTGGCCCTCCTGCTGGAACACGGCGGCGCGCATGGTCGTCTGGCCTTACATCGTGTTCTGCATGTCCCCGTCGACGCACATCGTCTGACCGCTGATCGTGGTGCCGAAGGGGCTGGCCAGATAGAGCGCCATATTGGCGATGTCCTGCTGGGTCACGAAGCACTTCAGGCTGGTCACCGCGACCGTGCGCTCGGTCATCTCGTTCTCGGAAATGCCCGCTGCCTCCGCCTTCGCCTTGATCACGGCGCGGATGCGGGGGCCATCGACCGGGCCGGGCAGGATGGCGTTGACCCGGATGCCATCGGCGCCAAGCTCGATCGACAGCGATTTGGTGAAGCCGATGACGCCCCATTTCGCCGCCGCGTAGGGCGCGCGCAAGGCGAAGCCGAAGCGGCCGGCGGCCGAACTCAGATTGATGATCGCCCCGCCGCCATTGGCGCGCAGCGCCGGGATGGCGCGGCGCGCGGTGTGGAACATGCTGGCCAGATCGATCTGCAATGTGGCGTCGAGTTCCTCGGGCGTCACGTCCTCCACCGTCTTGGTGGGGCCGGCGATGCCGGCGTTGTTGACCAGCACATCGAGCCCGCCCAGATGCTTCACCGCGGCATCGACGAAGGCCTCACACTCGGCCGGAACGCCGGCATTGGCGCGCATGCCGGGATAACCGCAGCGGTCGAGCGCGGCCTGGTCCACGTCGGACACAAACACGCTCGCCCCGCAGGCGGCGAAGCTGTCGGCCATGACCTTGCCGATACCATTGGCACCCGCGGTGATCGCGACACGAAAGCCGCCGAGGTCCACGGTCAAAGGGGTGTTGGCGCCAGTAATCATCGGGGACGGGTCCTTGGTTAACGCAGTGAGTTGACGATCTGCCGGTAGGCTTCCTCCGGGAAGGCCTTCAGCGAGGTGGTTCGGACATAGCCCATCTGTCCCAGCATGAGCGAGAATCGGGCCGCCACCGCGTCGTCGGGCGCGTCGTAAATGCCGATCATGTCGTATTGACCCATGGTCATGTGCATGGAGCGGAAATGGCCGCCCATCTCGACCAGCATCTTCTTGGCGGCGTCGACCCGTTTCGGCCCCTCATTAATTGCCTTCAATCCCTGGTCCGTCCAACTCGCCAGCATGACATAGGTCGGCATGGCACGTATCCTCCGGTGGGTTGGGTCGCATGTGACGACCGAACGGGCAGGGACGCAAGCAAATGATCACCCCCGATGGCGCGCGCGCGATCAGCTTCGTTGGACATACCGATCAGGGCGGCCGCGGCGACGGCGTGCAGGTGATGGTCGATCGCGGGTACGCCTATATCGGCACCCGCGTCAGCCGCGGCGTGATGGTCACCGATGTGCGCGATCCCCGCCGGCCAAAGCCGGTGAACTTCATGCCGATCCATCCGAATTCCTGGTGCATGCATGTGCAGACGGCGGAAAATCTGCTGCTTTGCATTGAGGAATTGGACCTCAAGGCGCTGCTGTCCCAGAAGGATTATTACAGCGGCTCCAACCAGGTGGACTCCGCCCTGTACGGCACGCGCGGGGTGGATTTCTCCGCCGGGATGCGGGTCTACGATATCGCCGAACCGGCCAATCCCCGTGCCATCGGGTTCATGGAGGTCCAGGGGCTCGGGCTGCATCGCATCTGGTGGGTCGGCGGGCGCTACGCCTACGCCTCGGCGCTGCTGGATGGCTTCACCGACCATATTCTGATCGTCATCGATATGGCTGATCCCACGAAGCCGGTGGAATGCGGACGGTGGTGGATTCCCGGCATGTGGGCCGCGGGCGGGGAGACACCGTATTGGAAAGGCCGCTGGGCGCTGCATCACGCGGTGGTCGAAGACGATATCGCCTATGCGTCCTGGCGCGACGGCGGGCTGACCATCCTGGATGTGTCGGACAAGACCGCGCCAAAGCTGCTGGCGCACAAGGTCTGGTCGCCGCCCTTTGGCGGGGGCACCCACAGCGCGCTGCCGCTGCATGACCGCGGTCTGCTGGTGGTGGCCGATGAGGCCACGCTGAACATCGATCAGGAACAGATGAAGCGCACCTGGGTCTTCGATATCCGCGATCGCACCAATCCGATTTCGATCGCCACCCTCCCGATCCCGGCGGACCAGGATTATGTCGCGCTCGGCGGGCAGTTTGGGCCGCATAACCTGCATGAGAACCGGCCGGGATCGTTCCGGTCCTCCACCACGGTGTTCGCGACCTGGCAGAGCGCGGGGGTGCGGGTGTTCGATATCGCCGATCCCTATCGGCCGAACGAGATTGGCTATTTCGTGCCGCCACAACCGACGAAATGGATGGAACCGATGCGTGGGCGGGCCAAAATACGGCACACGGCGGATCTGTTCGTGGCCGCGGATGGGTTGATGTATGTGACGGATTACGATGCGGGCCTGTATATTCTGCAATGGGAGGGACAGGGTTGACGATCGCCGCCATCAGCATGATGCGATGCCTGGACGGTGTCGGCATCGCGGCCTTTCGCCGTCACTGGCTCGACGTGCACGGACCGCTGGTTTGCTCATTCGCCGGGCTGCGCCGCTATGCACAGTGCCACGTGATCGATACCGCCGCGACCAACCAGGCGGCGCGGGCGTTGGGCATCGATGGGTTCCCGATCCTCTATTTCGATCACGACGCGGACCGCGGTCTGGCCCATGGTTCAGCGGCGATGGCAGCGTGCAACATCGACTCCCGGCTGTTCATCGGGGCCGTGTCGCGGGTCATCACCGAACCGGTGGAGCTGATCCCGCCGGCTTCATCCCGGGGCCGCCTGTCCGCGATTGTCCTGTGTCCGGGCGGGCGCGACGCCGCCGCCATGGACGATGGGCTGCGCGCTGTCCCGCGGTTGCGGGGCCTGACCCGCTATGACGTGCGAGAGCAAGGCCCCGCCCCGGCCAGCACCGTCCCGTATCTGCCGGTGACGGTCGCGGGGGTGTTTCAGCTATGGTTCGACAGTCTGATCGACCTGGAAGCGGCGATGGCGGGCTGCGAGGCGCCGGTCTTCGCGGTGGAGGAACATTGGCTGGTCTGAGGGCGGATGCGATCACGGCCAGCCGGACTGGCCCCCAACCCCGTCTGACGATACGGTGCGCCCCGAAAGGACGCCCCGACCATGCCCGATACCGCCCTCACGCTCCCCCTTCTGGACCAGATCCGCGCCGTCGTCGGTGATCGGGGCCTGCTGACCGAGGCTTCGGACACCGCGCCTTACGCCCAGGACTGGCGCAAATTGTTCCAGGGCAGCACCCGCGCCGTGATTCGCCCGGGCACGACGCGGGAACTGGCCGAGGTCGTGCGCCTCTGCGCCGCCGCCGGTGCGCCCATCGTTCCGCAAGGCGGCAACACATCGATGGTCGGTGGCGCGGTGCCGAACGAAGATGGGTCGGAGCTGGTGCTCAGCACGGCCCGCCTGAACCGGATCCGCGACCTCGATCCTGTCGACATGACCCTGACGATTGAGGCCGGAGTCACCCTGAAGGCCGCCCAGCTCGCCGCGGCGGAGCGGAACTGCCTGCTGCCGCTGTCCATCTCGTCCGAAGGCACCGCGCAAATCGGCGGTGTGCTGGCGGTCAATGCCGGCGGCAACAACACCGTCCGCTACGGCAACGCCCGCGATCTCGTGCTGGGGCTGGAAGTGGTGCTGCCCGACGGCACGATCTGGAACGGGCTGCGCCGGCTGCGCAAGGACAACACCGGCTATTGCCTGCGCCAGCTCTTCGTTGGCTCGGAAGGCACGCTCGGCATCATCACCGCCGCCGTGCTGAAACTCGCCCCGGCGCCGAAAGACATCGCGGTTGCCTTCTGCGGGGTCGATAGTGTCGACAACGCCTTGCAGCTTTTCGCCCGGTTCCAAAGCCATGACGCCTCCGCCCTCAGTGCCTTTGAGCTGATGTCCGGCCTGGGCACGGATTTTGTGTTGAAGAACATCCCCAACGCGGTGCTGCCGTTGGCTGAGAAGGCGCCGTTCTACTGCCTCGTGGAACTCGCCACGCCGCGCCCGAACGGCGGCATGCGGCCCGCGATCGAAGAAGTGCTGGAGAAAGCGCTGGAGGACGGAGTCGTCCTCGATGCCGCAATCGCCGAATCGGATGCCCAGCGCGCCGCCATCTGGCGCCTGCGGGAGGAGCATTCCGAAGCCCAGAAACGGGAGGGCGCGAGTGTCAAGAACGACGTCTCCGTCCCGGTCTCGAAGGTCCCGGCCTTCATCCGCAAGGCGACCATCGCCTGTGAGGCGCTGATTCCCGGTGTGCGATGCGTGCCGTTCGGCCACATGGGCGACGGCAATATCCACTTCAATCTGGAACAGCCGGTTGGCGCGGACCCCGCGTGGTTCCTCGATCAGGACCACGCCATCATGGAGGTGGTGAACGAGGTCGTGCGCGAATACGACGGCAGTTTCTCGGCCGAACACGGGATCGGCAAGTTGAAGCCTTACCTGATGCCGGACTGGCGGGGCGGGACGGAGCTGGCGATCATGCAACGGATCAAGGCCGCGCTGGACCCGGCCGGGATCATGAACCCGGGCAAGGTTTTGCCTTAGTATAAAGGTCGGCTTGCGCCGATGGTCCGTGTGCCGCAAAACCGCGCCATGCGCTCCGGCAAACTCGTCACCTGGCTCGACCGGTATATCTTCCGTCAGCTCCTGCTGGCGTTGCTTGCCGTGACCGGCGGGCTGACGGCGCTGATCTGGTTGACCCAGTCGCTGCGCTTCGTGGAGCTGGTGGTGAATCGCGGCCTGTCACTGGCGGTCTTCGTGCAACTCACCTCGCTGCTGATTCCCAGCTTCATCGCGGTCATCCTGCCGATCACGACCTATGTGGTGGTGCAATTCGTGTATCAGCGGCTGTCGGGCGATCGGGAACTGACGGTGATGCGCGCCGCCGGCGTGTCGCCTTTCGCGATGGCGCGCCCGGCTTTGACGCTTGCCTTGGCGGTCACGGTGTTCGGCTATGTCCTGAATTTGTGGGCCGTGCCGGCCACGCTGACCGCGTTCCGGCAATTCCAGTGGGAGATCCGCAATCACGTCGTGGCCTTCCTGCTGCAGGAAGGCGTGTTCACCGCGGTGTCGGAAAATCTCACCGTTTATGCGCGAACCCGTGACCCCGACGGCACGCTGCACGGCATCCTGGTGGAAGATGGCCGCGACCGGAATGCCCATGCCACCATTTTCGCGGAAAGCGGCCGTTTGCTGGAAGGGCCGCGCGGGCCGCGGGCCCTGCTGCTGGATGGCAGCCGGCAGGAGATCGACCACGCGACCAGCCGCCTGAACACGCTGACATTTGAGCAGAACGAGCTGGATCTGGCGGAACGCGCCACCGAGGAGGGCGTGCGCCCGCCCGATATGGCGGATGTCAGCCTGGCCCAATTGCTGAACCCCACGCTGGCGACCCCGCGCGACAAGGCCAAATGGGTGGCGGAGGGGCATAAGCGCATGGCGGGTCCCCTGTCCTCCCTGTCGTTCTGCTCGGTCGCCTTGCTGGCGGTGCTGCGCGGCACATTCCGGCGTCACGGCGGCTTTATCCGCCCGCTGGTCGCCGTCGGCTCCGTGGTGGCGCTGTTGGCCTTCGGGCTGGCGATCAACAATCTCGCGGCCCGCAACAATGCGCTGATTCCGATGATCTGGGTGCAGGCGGTGTTGCCTGGCGTGATTTGCCTCTGGTGCCTGTTCGTGCCGGACTGGTACTCCCTCCGGCGCGATCCCGCGCGTCTGGCGGCATGAGCGCATGAACGTCTCCGTCACCTTGTCCGCCTATATTTCGCGCCAGTTCATGCTCGCGGTCACGGGCATGCTGCTGGGCCTCGCCGGTCTCGTGTCGATGTTCGACTTCATCGAACTGTTGCGCCGTTCCGCGAGCAAACCCGACGCGACCTTTGGCATCGTCAGTCAGATCGCGGGGCTGCGGCTGCCCTTCATCGCCATCCAGATCCTGCCCTTCGCGGTGCTGTTGGGGGGCATTCTGTGTTTCTGGCGGCTGACCCGCTCGTCCGAGCTGATCGTCGCCCGGGCCGCCGGCATTTCCGCCTGGGAGTTCCTGGCCGCACCGACATTTTGCGCGGCCCTGTTCGGCTTGCTCGCCACGGCGGCCGTCAGCCCGGTCGCGTCCATCATGCTGGGCCGGGCGGAAGCGATCGATAACGCGGTCCTGCGCACCGGCGGCGGGCCTTTGGCGCTCAATGGCGGGCAACTCTGGTTGCGCCAGTCTGACCATGCCCTGGTGCCGCAGGGCGTGGCGATCATCCACGCCCAGAGTGTCGGTTTGCGCGGCCAGGTCCTGGCTGCCCAGCAGGTGAGTGTCTTTCGGCTCGATGGCAATGACCACCTGCTGGCCCGAATCGAGGCCGCCGAGGCCACGCTTGGCGACGGTGCCTGGCAGTTGGAAAGTGCCCGCACCGTGCGCTCGGACCAGCTTCCCGAGCCCTTGCATGCCATCGCCCTGCCGACGGACCTGACTGTCTCGCGGGTGCAGGACAGTTTTGCGTCTCCGGACACGCTGTCGGTCTGGGCGCTGCCTGATTTCATCGGTTTGCTGGAACGCTCGGGCTTTTCATCCATTCGCCATCGCCTGCATTTTCAGACCCTGCTGGCGTTGCCGCTGCTTTCCGGCACAATGGCGCTCGTATCCGCTGGCTTCTCGATGCGTCCGGCGCGGCGGGGCGGGGTGGCGCGGATGATCGGGGGCGGGGTTGCGACCGGGTTCGCGTTGTTCATGGTATCGAAGATCGCGGCTGAATTCGGCCAGTCCGGCGCGCTGCCGGTCGCACTGGCCGCATGGGCGCCGGCCTTGGCGGGGTTGATGCTGGCGCTGGCGTTGTTGCTGCATACGGAAGACGGTTGATCATGATGGGCTGCCACCTGCACCGCCCCCGCGCGGCATTGTTCAAGCGGACGGTGCGACCGAAGCTGGTCGTGTTGGCCCTGCTGCTGTCCATGCCGGCACCGGCATGGGCCCAGATCCGGCTGCCCTCCGCGGCCCAAAACCCCCGCTCGGCGCAATCCAACGACCCCGTGACCTTCACTGCCGATCGCGTGGAATATGACCGCGATCAATCGCTGGTCACCGTGAGCGGCAACGTGGAGGCCTGGCAGAACGGCCATATCCTGCGAGCCGACCAGATCACCTTCAACCGCGATACGGGCGTCGCGGCGGCGCGTGGCCATGTCGCGCTGCTGGAACCCGATGGGGAGACGCTGTTCGCCGGCTATGCCGAAATGTCGAACGACATGCAGTCCGGCATCTTCAAGGATATGGGGGCGCTGCTGCCGGAGAATGGTCGGCTGATCGCCAATGGCGCGCGCCGCACCGGCGGCGTGATCAATGCGTTGTCCAAGGTCGTGTATTCGACCTGTGATCTGTGCGCCACCGATCCCACCAAGGCGCCGCTCTGGCAGATCCGCGCGGCATCGGCCGTGCAGGACAACGAGCACAAGATGATCGAGTACCAGGACGCGGTCATGGAGTTGTATGGCGTCCCGGTCGCTTATTTTCCTTATCTGACACATCCCGATCCCTCGGTGCCGCGCCAGTCCGGGCTGCTGACGCCCTTGATCGGGAATTCATCGGCGCTCGGCGCCTATTATACGCAGCCCTATTACTGGGTGCTGAACGCCCAGTCCGACGCGACGATCACCCCCAGCTTCACCACCAAGCAGGCCGTGCAGCTTGACGTGCAATATCGTCAGCGGTTCAACAGCGGCACCTTGTTGCTGAATGCCTCGGGCGGTTACGTGGCCAACGACCCGCAGGGCACCATCGTGGCGCGCGGGCAATTTTCCTACGACGACACCTGGCGCTGGGGCTTCGACATCAACCGCGCGACCTCGGTCGCCTATCTGCGGTCATTCCATGTCGGGATGGACCTCGGCGGCAATCTGTCCCTGCTGCCCAGCACCCTGTATCTGGAGGGCTTCGGCCAGGGCGCCTACACGCGTCTGGACACGATCTCATTTCAAAGCCTGTCGCAGACGGTTTCCCCCGCGCGGCTGCCGATCGTCGCGCCCCGCTATCTATATAGTTTCGTGGGACAACCGGATGCGCTGGGCGGGCGGCTGAGCCTGGACCTGGGCGCGTTCAACGTGATGCGGGGCGACGGCACCGATACACGCCGCGCCAGCCTGACCGCCAACTGGGTGCGGCCTTTCACCGGCGTGCTGGGTGATCTGTGGAAGGTGACCTTGCATGGCGATGTCGCCGGCTACGAAGCCTGCCAGTTGAACGACCAGCCCAATTTTGGCCAGGCCGGGGAGCCGTCGGCCCTGCGCGCCTTGCCACAAATGGCGATCGATGTCCGCTGGCCGTTCGTCCGCGATGCCGGGGCATGGGGCGCACAACTGATCGAGCCGATGGCGCAGGTCGTCCTCGCGCCACGCGCGGGCGACAGTCAACGGTTCCGTATCCCGAATGAAGACAGCCTCGACTTCGAATTCTCCGACGCCAACCTGTTCGGCTTCAATCGCTTCTCCGGCATTGATCGGCAGGAGGGCGGGACCCGGTTGAATGCCGCGCTGCATGGCGCCTGGTATCTGGGCGGCACCACCTTCGACGGGTTGGTCGGGCAGTCCTATCGCACCTATGACGACCGCCTGTTCACGCCGCAGACCGGGTTGCGCAATCGGGTGTCCGACGTCGTCGCGCGCGGCACGCTCGCCCCGACGAAATGGCTGGACCTGACTTACCGCACGCGCCTGGATGCCAAGACGATGGCGACGCGGATGATCGACGCCGTGGCGTCCGTTGGCACCGATCGCCTGCGGGTCAGCGGCGGTTACCTCTATTCCAACGTCAACCCCTACACATACTACGATCAGGCGTCCCCGCCGCCCACCGGGTCTGCCTATTTCACCGCTCGGCATGAGGCGAGCTTCGCCGTGGCGGGGGGATGGGACAAATACCGGGTCGCCGGATTCGCCCGGCGTGACCTGACGACCAACAAGATGGTCGCCTATGGCGGGGACCTGATTTACGACGATGAATGTTTCATCTTGGATTTGCGTTTCAGCCGCCGCTATACGAGCTACCTCAATGATAACGGCGCGACCGCGGTCTTGCTGCAGTTCGTGTTCAAGACCGTCGGCCAGGTTGGCTATCGTGCCCTGTAAATGGGGCCGCATGAGATCGGAAATGTCTGACATGTCGTCTGTTTTGGTTCGCCCTGTCCGCCGCGCCGCCGCGCTGGCGCTTACCCTTCTGATCGCCGGGCTCGGGACCGCGTCCGCCGCCCCGGCGGACACCCGGGCGGCATTGCCCGGCGCCGGCATCGTCGCGGTCGTCAATCGCGATATCATCAGCAAGGATGACGTGGACAGCCGCGCGCGGCTGTTCGCGATGTCCACCGGTTTGCCCCTGTCGGAAGACGTGGTGACCCGCCTGCGCCCGCAAATCCTGCGCCAGCTGGTCGATGAACGGCTGCGCATCCAGGAAATTCAGGCCCGCAAGATCGTGGTCTCGGACAAGGACATCGCCAGCACCATCCGGGATATCGAAACCCGCAACCACATGCCAGCCGGCATGCTGCGCCAGAAGCTCGTCGCCGGCGGTGCCAGCCAGCGCACCCTGATCGATCAGATCCGCTCCCAGCTCGGCTGGGCGCAGGTCCTGCGGGAGGCGCTGGGCACCAAGCTCAATATCACCGAATCCGACATCGATGAGCAGGTGCGGCTGCGCGCCCAGGCCACCGGCCAGGAAGAGTTCCGCATCGGTGAGATCTTCATCCCCATCCACGATCCCGCCAATACCGCGGACTCCCAGCGGTTCGCCGAAACGGTGATCCATGAGCTGCGCGCCGGCGCCCCATTCCCCATGGTCGCCGCCCAGTTCAGCCAGACCCAGACCGCGTTGGAAGGCGGGGAGGTCGGCTGGGTGCAGGCCAGCCAGGTCGATCCGGAAGTCGGCCGCCTGCTGGCGACCATGCCGGTCGGCGCGGTCAGCAACCCCGTCAAGGTGGCCGGCGGCTTCTCGATCGTGATGCTGCAAGGCAAGCGGGCGATGGGGCAGAACATGGCCACGGCCCTGCGGTTGCGCCAGGCCTTCCTCGCGTTCACGACGCCGCTCAATCCCGCCAATCCGACCGACGAACAGAAGCGCCAGCTCGACAAGGCCCGTACCATCAGCGCCACCGTCCATAGCTGTGACGAGATGGAGGCGGTGGCAAAGACCGTCAACACCACCGGCCGTCCGATCGACCCCGGTGAATTGCGGCTCGAAGGCGTCGCGCCGCCGCCATTCCGGGAACTCCTGTCCAAACTGCCGATCGGCAAGGCCACCCAGCCGCTGGTGGCGTCGGATGGGATCGCCATTCTGACGGTCTGCTCGCGTGAGCAGAAAGTGATGACCAGCCTGTCCCGCCAGGACATCCAACGGCAGATGATCAATGAGCGGGTCGAGCTGCTGTCCCGCCAGTTGCTGCGCGACATGCGCCGGCAAGCCCATATCGACATCCGCGGCCAGAGCAGCTGATCGCGCATCCATCGCGGACCCGGCTATGACCGATCTGCCGCCGCTGCGCGATGTCATTGGCCGGCATGGGCTCGACCCCCGCAAGTCGCTTGGCCAGCATTTTCTGCTGGACATCAACCTGACCGCCCGGATCGCCCGCGCCGCGGGTGATCTGACGGGTCGGCACGTGCTCGAAGTCGGGCCGGGACCCGGGGGGCTGACCCGGGCGCTGCTGGCCTCCCCCGCGGAAACGGTCACCGTGATCGAGGTCGATCCCCGCGCGGTCGCGATCATGGAGGAGCTGGCTTCCCAAACAGGGCCCCGCCTGCGGGTGATCGCGGGTGACGCGCTGGGCATGGATCTGACGGCGCTGGTACCCGCGCCGCGCCAGATCATCGCCAATCTGCCGTATAACGTCGCCTCGCCCCTGCTGATCGGATGGCTGCGCCAGGCCGCTTTGTTTGAGCGCATGACGCTCATGTTCCAGCAGGAAGTGGCCGAACGGATCTGCGCCGTGCCCGCCACCAGCGCTTATGGCCGGCTGGCCGTGCTGTCCCAATGGCTGTGCCGGGCGGAGATCATGCTGCGCCTGCCGCCCGATGCCTTCGTGCCGCCGCCCAAGGTCTGGTCCGCCGTCGTCGGCTTCACCCCGCACGCCACCCAGCCCGAGCCGGACCTTTTCGCCCGGATGGAGCGTCTGACCGCGGCCGCCTTCGGGCAGCGCCGCAAGATGCTGCGCGGTGCCTTGAAACCCTTGGGCGGGGAGGCGCTGCTGGCCAAGGCCGGCATCGCGCCGGAGCGGCGGGCGGAAACCCTCAGTGTCGAAGAATTCGATCGGCTGGCCCGCCTGCTCTGAGGGACCTGCTCTGACCGGGTTACTGTTTCGGTTTCAGATCGTCAGGCAGGAAGCTCGTATCGACGATCTTCGCCCAATCGACCTCACCCGAAAACGCGCCGACGACCGTTTGCGCCCGAATCATCCGGTTCATGCCATCGAAGTCGAAATTCCCCGGCCCCCAATAGCGCACCCCCGATTTCGTGTGGCTGGTCAGCAGGTTGGTGAGCGCGGCCTGCGCCACCGGCAGATCCAGTTTATAGGCTTTGGCGATGATCACGGCGGCCTCGTCCGGGTGCGCATACATGAAATCCACCGCCCGCCGCCGGCCCCGCAGAACCGCGCGGATGAAGCCCCCCTTCTGCGCCACCGCGGCGCCGGACGCGACGCCGATGACATCGCACAGCGGCGGCAGCACATCCGCCGCATGCACGATCGGCTGGATCTCCGCGGCATTCTTCGACCAGACCGGGTCCACCAGGGTCGCCACATCAATGGCGCCGGCCCCGAGGGCGACCATCTGCTCCCCATAGCCGCCGACGCGGGTCAGTTCGGCGTCGCCCGGCTGCATGCCGAGTGTTTCCAGCAGCAGCACGCCCAGCGCCTGGCTGGTGGACCGGGGGTTGGTGAAGCCGATCTTCTTGCCTTTGAGATCGGCCACCGTCCGAATGGCGGAGCCTTTTTTGCTGGCCCAGATGAATTCGGCGACCGTCAGGACATTGTCGCTGACGATTTTCAAATCGGCGCCCTGCTGGATCGCGGCGACGGTGCCGGCGAGGTCGATCTCCCCATAAGGGAGGTTGCCGCCCAGCATGATGCGCACCGTCGTGCCGCCGCCGGCGGATGACAGGACGTCGGCGATCTCAGCGCCTTCCTGTTGAAAGAAGCCTTTCTCCATGCCGATGGCATAGGGCATTCCGTTGGCGCCGATGGTGTATTGCGTGACGACGATCTGCTCCGCCGCGCGGGGGGCGGGGCCGAGCGTGAGTGAGGCGAACAGCAACACAGCGGCAAAACACAGGCGCATCCTCGGTATTCCCCCGCGCCCGCCATGGCCATCCAGGGGCTGCGCGCGGCCATACTGTCGCGCGGCCATCCAGGAGGGAAGGGGCGGGGATGACGCGGGGCCGGGGCCAGTGCTACCTCGTGTTCCAGTTCGGCCGGAAACGGGAGTCGCGCCATGTCCAACCATTACGACCTGATCCTTCGCAACGGCCACTGCGTCCTGCCCTGGGGCATCGAGGCGACCGATGTCGGGGTGCGCAATGGGCGCATCATCAGCCTGGGGCTGAACGGGGACGCGACGGCGGACACGGTGTTCGACGCCAAGGGGCTGCACGTCCTGCCCGGCCTGATCGATCCGCATGTGCATTTCCGCGATCCCGGCGACGCGACGGTGGAGTCGATCCCGACGGGATCCAAGGGCGCCATTCTGGGCGGGCTGACGACGGTGTTCGACATGCCCAACACCACGCCGTCGATGGTCGATGCCGCCGGTCTGGCCTGGAAGCGGGACTATGTCGAGCGCGTGTCCTGGTGCGACATGGGCATCTATGTC
This sequence comes from uncultured Acetobacteraceae bacterium, assembly GCA_903918315.1. Classification (GTDB taxonomy): domain Bacteria; phylum Pseudomonadota; class Alphaproteobacteria; order Acetobacterales; family Acetobacteraceae; genus Rhodopila. Next base: position 13,974 of record CAIXEA010000040.1, read on the forward strand.
GGCGGCACGCGCGCCAATACGCCGTCGCTGGGCGACCTCGAACTCACCTGCGGCTGCTGCGGCATCAAGATTTTCGCCGGCAGCTCGACCGGTGACCTGATGATCGAGGATGACGAAAGCCTCGAAAAAGTCATGCGCTCCGGCCGGCGCCGCATCGCTTTTCACAGTGAGGATGAATACCGCCTGCAGGCGCGCAAGGGCCTGTATAATGTTGGTGATCCGTACTCGTCCCACATGGAATGGCGGGATGAGGAATGCGCCTTCCTCGGCACCCGCCGCCTGCTGGCCTTGGCACGCAAGACCGGTCGGCCGGCGCATATCCTGCACGTCTCGACAGCGCAGGAATTCCAGTATCTGAAGGAGTACCGCGACCTCGTGACCTGCGAGGTGCTGGTCAATCACCTGACCCAGTTCGCCCCCGATTGTTATGAGCGGCTGGGTGGCTTCGCGGTGATGAACCCGCCGATCCGCGGCAGGCAGCATATGGAGGCCGCGTGGAAGGCGCTGAATGATGGCACGGTCGATACCATCGGCTCCGACCATGCGCCGCATGCGCGGGAGAAGAAGATGCTGCCATGGCCGAACTGCGCGTCGGGCCTGACGGGTGTGCAGACGTTGGTGCCGATCATGCTGGACCATGTGAATGCGGGGCGGACGTCGCTGATGCGGATGGCGGATGTGATGTCGGCCGGGCCGGCACGGGTCTATGGCGCGGTCGGCAAGGGGCGGCTGGCGGCGGGGTATGATGCCGACTTCACCGTGGTGGATATGAAGAAGCAGCGCACGATCGAGGAGAGCTGGATCGTATCCCCCTCTGGCTGGACACCGTTCGCGGGGACATCCTGCACGGGCTGGCCGGTCGCGACGATCGTGCGTGGCAAAGTGGTGATGCGCGACGATGAGGTGCAGGGCGAGCCAACCGGCAAGCTGGTGCAATTCAGGGGGTAAGGCAGCCGATCGTTAACACGGTTTGCCCCGGCGTGCCCCGGCCGCTATGGTCCGCCCGCTTCGCCCCTGGTTCCGGCGGCGGTCCCACGCCGTTAAGCCCCACGCCGTCAAGCTAGTGAGAACAGACGTTGGTCGATATTTTCGACGAGATTGATGAGGAACTCCGGGCCGAGAAAGCCCAGAAGCTGCTGCTGCGGTATAGCGGGCTCATCGGCGGCATCGCCTTCGCGATCGTCGCCGTGGCGGGTGCCTGGCAGGGCTGGAACTGGTGGCAGGCCCGCCAGGACGCCGCCGCCGCGACCAGCTTCATCGCCGCGATCACCCCGATCGACGCCACACCGACGCTGGAACCGGCGACCCGCGTGAGCCTCGGTGCCGCCCTGGACGCGCTGACCGTCACCGCGCCGGACGGCTATCGCACGCTGGCCCGGCTGCGATCCGCGACCCTGAAAGCGGATGCGGGTGATTTGCAGGGCGCGGCGGCTTTGTGGGATCAGGTGGCCGGGGATGGGGCGGTCGATCCGTTGATCCGCGACCTCGCGACCCTGGTCTGGGCGCAGCATTTGATGGATCAGGCGGATCCGGCGCGGCTGGAATCCCGGCTGCGGCCGCTGACCGAGCCGGGCAACGCCTGGCGCGCCCTGGCACAGGAACAACTGGCCTTGCTGGACCTGCGGCAGGGCCGCGCGGACGCGGCCAAGGCCGCGTTCCGCCGGTTGTCGGAAGACGTGACGGCCCCATCCGGCGTGCGCAATCGCGCGATCGCGCTGCTGACCCGGCTGGATGCATAGACGGTGTCGATTTTGAACATAGGAAGGATTGCCCGCATGGCGGTGACCACCAAGCCGAACGCCGGCACAGGGGCCTTATCGCGCCGGGCGGCGTTGCTGGCGCCGCTGGCCCTGGCGGGTTGCGAAACAATCGATGGCTGGTTGGGCTCCAAGAAGGCGCCGCTGACTGGCAAGCGGGAGGCCGTGCGCGGCGATCAGCGCGCCCTGACGGCCGATACCGGCATGCGCAAAATCATCCTGCCGGCGCCGGTGCGCAATGCCGGCTGGCCGCAGGCGGGCGGCAACCCCGCCCATATGATGGGCCACCTCGCCGTCGCGGATGGCCTGTCCCGCGCCTGGGCGTCCAGCATCGGGGAGGGCGGCGGTTACCGCCGTAAAATCCTCGCGCAGCCAGTGGTTGAGAATGGAGTCGTCTTCGCGATGGACTCCGCCGGTGATGTCTCCGCCTTTACGCTGTCGGACGGCAATCGCCTCTGGCGGTTCGAGACCGCCAATGAAGACGCCGATGCCCGCAATATCGGCGGCGGTCTGGGGGTGGATCAGGGCACGGTCTACGCGGCCAACGGGCTTGGCGATATCGTCGCGCTCGATGCCGCCAAGGGCACGCTGCGCTGGCGTCAATCGCTGGGCGCCCCCGCCCGCTCCGCCCCGACGATCGCCGAAGGGCGCCTGTTCATCACCACCATCGAAGACCGGCTCGTGGCGCTCGCCACCGATGACGGGCGCTCGCTCTGGAGCTACCGTGGCGAAGGCGCCGGCACCGCGTTGCTCGGGCAGCCGGCACCGGCCTTCTCCCGCGGGCTCGTGGTCACGGGCTTTGGCTCGGGCGTGATCGCGGCCGTGCGCGCCGAAACCGGCAGCGTTGCCTGGACCGATGGATTGGGCGGTACCGCGAGCCTGCGTTCCGGCGTCGTCGATTTCACCGCCATTCGTGGCGCGCCGGTCATCGTCGGCGGCATCGTCTATGCCACCGGCATGGGCGGCCTGACCGCCGCCATCGACCTTCCGACCGGCCGCCGCATCTGGGAACGCCAGGTGGGCGGGCAGGACACGCTCTGCCTCGCCGGGGACTGGGTGTTCATGGTGTCGCTGGACCAGGAAATGCTGGCCATCGACGCCAATGACGGCCGCATCGCCTGGATTTCCCCGCTGCCGCGCTGGGCCACGCCCGAAAAGCGAAAGGATCCGCTGACCTGGTACGGTCCCATTCTGGCCGCCGATCGGCTGGTCGTGACCGGCAACAGTGAGGAGGCCTTGTCCATCAGCCCCTATACCGGCGCCATTCTCGGGCGCCAGCCATTGTCGGCCGCCGCCTCGCCCGTGTCGCCAGTTGTCGCGGACGGCACCTTGCTTGTGGTATCGGACGATGCGCGGCTCTTGGCGCTGCGCTGAATCGGTCAAAAATCATGCGTTTACCCGTGGTCGTCATCGCGGGACGGCCCAATGTGGGCAAGTCCACGCTGTTTAATCGCCTCACCGGCCGCCGGGTGGCGCTGGTCGCCGATACGCCGGGCGTCACCCGCGACCGCAAGGAAGCGCAGGCGCAGATGCGCGGCCGGATGGTGCAGCTGATCGACACCGCTGGCCTGGAAGAAGCCGCACCCGAAACCCTCGCCGGGCGGATGCGCGAAAGCTCCGCCGCGGCGGTGCATCTGGCTGATCTGGTGTTGTTCGTGGTGGATGCGCGGGCCGGGGTCACCCCGGCGGATGAGCATTTCGCGCAATGGCTGCGCCGCCAGGGTCGGCCGGTGATGCTGGTCGCCAACAAGGCCGAAGGGCGCAGCGCCAGTTCCTCGGTGCTGGATGCCTGGTCGCTGGGCCTGGGTGAGCCCATGGCGGTGTCGGCCGAACATGGCGAAGGCATCTCCGATCTGATGTCCGAAATCGTTGCCGCGCTGCCGCCGGAACTGGTGGAGGACGATGACGACGACGCCGAACCCGGCTCCCCCGAACGGCCGCTGAAGCTGGCGATCGTCGGGCGCCCGAACGCCGGCAAATCAACGCTGCTGAACCGCCTGCTGGGCCAGGAACGGCAGTTGACCGGACCGGAGCCGGGCCTGACCCGCGATGCCATCGCCGTGATCATCACCGACAGCGATGGCTATAAAATCGAGCTGGTCGATACCGCCGGCCTGCGCAAGCGCGCCCGGATCGAAGCCGAGCTGGAGAAAATGTCCGTCAACGCGGCCATCCAGGCGCTGAAGATGGCCGAAGTGGTCGTGCTGACCCTCGACGCGGTGGAGGGCGTGAACGACCAGGATCTGCAGATCGCCCGCCTGGTCGAACGCGAAGGCCGCGCCTGCGTGATCGTGCTGAACAAATGGGACGCGGTGCCCGACCGCAATGAGGCGCGCAAGGCCGCGACCGAGCGGCTGGAGGAAAGCCTAGCCCAGATGAAGGGCATCCCCATGGTCACCCTCTCGGCGCTGACCGGCGCGGGGATCGATCGGCTGCTGCCCGCGGTGCGCGCGGCGCACGCGGTGTGGAATACCCGCATCCCGACCGGGGAGCTGAACCGCTGGTTCGAACGGGCCCTCGCGCGCCATCCCCCGCCGATGGTCAGCGGTCGGCGGCTGAAGCTGCGCTACGTGACCCAGGCCAAGGCCCGGCCACCGACCTTCATCACCTTCGGGACGCGGGCCGAGAAGATCCCCGATGATTACCAGCGCTATCTGGTCAACAGCCTGCGGGAAAGCTTCGACCTGCCGGGGACGCCGATACGGCTGGAACTGCGGGGGACGAAGAACCCCTATGCGGAGACGTGACGGCGGCTACATCTGCTCACTCTGCAGGAACTCGATCACCTCACCATCCGGCCCCGTGACGAAGGCGATGCGGACCTCGACCAGCGGATCCTGACTCAGGACGCTGGTGCGGGGGGCGACGCGCGACTCGGCGCCGGCAGCCAGGGCGCGGGCATAGGCGGCCTCGGTATCCGCGACCCGCAAGCAGAAATGCAGCAGCGCGCCCTCCGTCCGTTCCTCATGGGGCTGACGGCGGCGGCCTTCCGACTGGACGGTGGAGCCAGTGCCAAAAATCTCAATATAGCGGCCGTCACCGGCATCGAGGAACGCGGCCCGGTCGATCCGGCCGGGGACCGCGAATGCGAAGTGAACCCGGAAGCCCAGGCCTTCAGTGTAGAATTTCACCGTACGGTCGAAGTCGGTGGCACGGAGCGCGACATGGTGGAACGCCGGCGGTGTGCTGGATGCTTGCATGAGGGGCCGATCCTTTTGGTGATGGCGGCGGTTCAGGCCGCCTGATCCCACCGCAGCCAATCGGCGGCGGCGGCGTCGAAATCGAACCGGGGGGCGTGCCCGGCCTCGGCGGCGATCTTGGCGATATCCATCGCGCCGCGGTCAAAGCCGGTATGGCTTTCGATCGTCCAGGCCTCCCCCGGTTGGGCCAGGCGCCAGAGGAAACCCGGCTTCTGGCGCGCCAGGGCGGCGCACCACTGCGCGGCGGTGCCGGGCTGGCCGCTGCCGAGATTGTAGACCGTGCGTGACAAGGATGGCGCATCCGCGACCCGCACCAGACCGGCCGCCACATCGCGCCCATAGATATAGTCGCCCCGCCAGGCCGGACCGAGGACCGCTTCCTCCCCGCGCCGGGCGCATTCGAAGGCTTGCAGCATCGGTGACAGCGTGTCGCGCACGCCCGTTGCGTATTCCCAGGGACCATAGACCGAGCCCAGCCGCGCGGCGGTGAAGCGCATGGACTGCGTTTCGGCGATACGCGCCAGGATGGTCTCGGCCGCGCGCTTGGTCAGGCCGTAGAGGTTGACCGGGGCCGGGCGGGGGGCGTCTTCGTCGATCACGTCGAGCCCCGCGGCGGCGGCGCCGTAGATCGCACCGGAGCTGGGGTAGACGAAGCGCCCGACGCCATGCCGGGCGGCGGCCATGAGCGTCGCTACCGCGCCTTGCACATTGACCGCGACAATGGTTTCCGGCGCCGCGATTTCCCGCGCGCCGCCGGCGGTGATGACGGCGCAATGGATCACCGCCTCGATCGGCGCGGCGGTCAGGGCGGCTTGCAGGGCATCCGCCGACAGGATCGAGCCATCGATCATGGTCAAGCGGCCGGGCAGGGCGGCGAAGCCGCGTTGCGCCCGCGGCGGCAGCGGGATCTGGTCGAGACCGACAACGTCCCGCCCCGCGGTGAGCAGGTGTTCGACAACGTTCAAAGCGACGAACCCCGCCGCGCCGGTGATGAGAATGGCCATGCCCGATTACAGGCCTTAGCCGCACCGGAGCGCAAGGGGCCTTGGCGCCGGTCCTGCTTGACGGTTTGGGTTTTGCAGTTGACCGATTATAAAGAATTTAGGGATTTTATGATCAAGAGATAAAATCCCTAAATTAGGTAGCGTTATGGATCCCGTTCATAATCCTTTCAACCCTGGGGCGGGCAGCCCTCCGCCCGAATTGGCCGGTCGCGGCACTGTGCGGGATAAGATACGTTTGTGCCTGGCGCGATTGAAGATTGGGCGTCCGGCCAGGAGTCTGATTTTGGTAGGGTTACGCGGCGTTGGGAAGACTGTACTCCTGGATCGGATGATCAAGGACGCGGAAGCGGGCGGAGTTATCAACGTTCGCATCGAGGCACCGGAAGGCCGGTCTTTGCCCGCCATGCTCGCGCCGCAACTGCGTTTGGCGCTCTTAAAACTGGATCGCATCGCGAATGCGAAGGAGCACACGGTGCGTGGTCTGCGTGCCCTCGCTGGTTTTGCGAAGAAACTCAAACTTACATACAACGATATTGAGGTTGGGTTTGACTACGATCCGGAAGCCGGTCTTGCCGACAACGGCGATCTCGAGGGGGATCTGACCGTGTTGCTGGAGCAGGTCGGACTGGCCGCAAAGGCGGCCTCGAACGTTGTCGCGATCTATATTGACGAGTTGCAATACGTGCCAGAGCCGCAGCTAGCCGCCCTGATTTCCGCGCTTCACCGCTGTTCCCAACAGGAATTGCCGATTGTGGTCATCGGCGCTGGATCACCGCAGTTGCGGGGAAAAATGGGGGCCGCGAAATCCTACGCGGAGCGTTTGTTCGACTTCCCTGAAATTGGACCTCTGAGCCGCGAGGATGCGACAGACGCCATCGTCAAGCCCATCGAGGAACAAGGGGCTGGAATTCACGCGGAGGCGATCGCCCTCATCGTCGATGAAACCAGAGGCTACCCTTATTTCCTTCAGGAATGGGGCAAACATGCCTGGGACGTCGCGCTTCATAGCCCGATTACATCCCGCGATGTCGAACAGGCATCCCGTGAAGCCGTCGCCGCGTTGGATGAAAGTTTTTTCCGTGTACGTTTCGATCGCCTCACGCCAAAGGAAAAAGAGTACCTGCGGGCCATGGCGGAACTTGGACCGGGGCCGCACCGTTCCGGCGATATTGCGGCGGCGTTAAAGCGGCCGCCATCGTCTTTTGGGCCGGTCCGGAAAAGTCTCATCGATAAAGGCATGATCTGGAGCCCGTCGCACGGCGATACCGCCTTCACAGTGCCGTTGTTCGACGAATTCATGAAGAGAATCATGCCGGACAAAGGCGTGGCCTGAGCGGCAATCCGCGAGGCGTCGAGAGACGGCCGCCCCGCCCCTCGACCCTGGCCCCGCTTCGTGGTGGGATCGCGGCAAGGGATACGCTCAGGGAGGGATGAGATCGTGAAGCTCGGCGTCTTCGACCACATGGATCGCGGCCTGGCGCCGCTCGACCAGTTCTTTGAAGAGCGCCTGAAGCTGGTCGAGGCTTATGACCGGGCAGGCTTTTACGGCTACCATGTGGCGGAGCACCACGCGACGCCGCTGGGCGTGGCCCCCTCGCCGGGGGTCTGGATGGCCGCGGTGGCACAGCGCACGAAACGGCTGCGGTTCGGGCCGCTGGTGTATCTGCTGCCCTTGTATCACCCGATCAAACTACTCGAAGAAATCTGCATGCTCGATCAACTCAGCGGCGGCCGCCTGCTGCTGGGCGTCGGGCGCGGCATCTCCCCGATCGAACTGCGCTATTACGGGCTGGACCCCGAGCAGACCCCGGGCATGTATGCCGAGGCGCTGGAAATCCTGCTGCGCGGCATGACTCAGAAGACCCTGACTTTTGAAGGCAAATACTACCAATACCGCGACGTGCCGATGGAGTTGGCCCCGTTCCAGACGCCGTACCCGCCGCTCTGGTACGGCCTTGGCCGGGCGGAGGCCGTGCCCTGGGCGGCGCGCCATAAGGTCAATATCGTGGGCAATCTGGGCGGTGCCGGCATGCGGGTGCTGACCGATCGCTATCGCGCGGAATGGGCGGCGTTGGGCAACGACCCGGCTGATCTTCCGCTGATGGGCGTGGGCCGCCATGTCGTGGTGGCCGAAACGGACAAAGAGGCGCTGGAGATCGCCCAACGGGGCTATGTCAAATGGCGGGCGAGTTTCCTGAAAGTCTGGATCCAGCACGATATGATGCCGGTCGCCCATGCCATCTTCCCGGAACGCTTCGAAGAGGCGGAGGCCCAGGGCCGCGCCGTCGCCGGCACGCCTGACAAGGTCCGCGATTTCCTGCAACGGACCGTCGACGAAGCCGGTCTGAATTATCTGCTCTGCCGCTTCGCCTTTGGCGACATCACGGGGGCGGAGGCCTTGGCCTCCGTCGATCTGTTCACCCGCAAGGTGATGCCGCACCTCGTCTCTTATCAGGAGTAAGACCGACCATGACCGATACCTACGAACTGTTCGCCATTCGCTATGCGTCGCGCAAGGCCAACCGGCATGAGCATTTCATTGGCGGCGATCCGCATGATGGGCCGATGCCGATGGATTATTTCGTCTGGGTGGCGAAAAACGCCGAACGCGCGGTGGTGATCGATATCGGCTTCACGGCGGAGAGCGGCGGCAAGCGCGGTCGCACCCTCGATCGCTGCCCCATCGACTCCCTGGCGCTGGTCGGCGTTGACCCGGCCAGCGTGAAAGACGTGGTGCTGACCCACATGCACTACGACCACGTCGGCAATTTCGACAAATTCCCGGTCGCCCGGTTCCATCTGCAGGAGCCCGAGATGCACTACGCCGTGGGCCGCCATATGCGTCACCGGCAACTGGCCAAAAGCTTTGAGCCCGATGATGTCTGCGGCATGGTGCGGCTGAATTTCGATGGCCGCGTGGTGTACCACAACGGCCCCGCCGACATTCTGCCGGGCATCCGGATCGTGCCGACGGGCGGGCACTCCGCCGGTTTGCAGTTCGTGACGGTGAAGACCGCGCGCGGCGTGGTGGTTCTGGCATCCGACGTGACCCATTTCTATGAGAACATGGAATCGTACCGCCCCTTCACGACGGCCTTCCACGTCGGGGACATGCTGGAAGCCTTCGACACCCTGCGCGCCCATGCGGCGGTGCCGGCGCTGATCGTTCCGGGCCATGACCCCTTGGTGATGCAGCGCTACCCGGCCCCATCACCGGCGTTGGAGGGTATTGTGGTGCGCCTGGATGTGCCGCCGATCGGCTGATTGGCATGACTGATGGGTGCTGGAGCGGAAATACCCTTATATGTAATATTTTTTGCCCTTAATGCAACCATATCGTGTATAATACCCTTGATAGGAGATTTTAGGTAGTTACCAGTGTATGCGACGGCAACCTTTTTTGTGGCGGCATTCATGGGCGTGGCAGGTGCGACCTGCCTCGTTCTGGCGCTGTCGCTGCGCCGTGCCGCATCGGGTCCCATCGACTGTCCCGCCCGCCCCGCTTTCCCGCCGCTGCCCCGGTTTGAACCGGACGATCTGAAGGGGCCGCTGGATGTGGGCGCGGAACTGCGCGACGTCGTGGCCGAACTGGCGGAGGAATTTGCCGCGCATGGCACGCGGGTGCAGGTGGCGGTGCAACCTGGGCTGCGTTTGCGCTCCGATCCCGGCACGCTGCGCGCGATCGTCACCGCGTTGATAATGAGCGCGGCGGACGATGAATCCTGCGGTTGGATTTTGGTCTCCGCGATCCGCCAATCCGGGCGGATCCGCGTCGCGGTCACCGATGATGGCCACCACCGGGCCTCGTCCGGGCGAGAGGCGGAGTTCCGCCGGGCTGAGCAGCTTATAGCCTTACAGGGCGGTTCGATGCACATTGACATGCACCCCGATGGCGGTACGACGGTCGCGCTGCGCCTGCCGATCCCGCACGGACGGGCGCGTGCGCAGTGCAGTCCGGAGCCGCTTTATGTCCAAGCCACCATCCGTGAACCCGTTGTTCGGCCCGAACCGGTTCAAGCTCGGGATTTTCAGCGCCAATTGTGACGGCGGCCTGACCATGAGCCTGGCGCCGGAACGGTGGCGGGCGGATTGGGACGACATCGCCGCCATGACGCGCATCGCCGACGATGCGGGGATTGAGTTCATCCTCCCGGTCGCGAAGTGGCGGGGCTATCAGGGCGAGGCCAATATTTATGGCAAATCCTATGAAACCTTGACCCATGGCGCGGCGCTGGGCGCGATCACCCGGCGGATCGCCATTTTCTCCACCGTGCACGTGCCTTTGGTCACCCCCGCATTCGGCGCCAAGGCCATTGCCACCATCGATCATGTCACCCATGGCCGCGCCGGGCTCAACATCGTCTGTGGCTGGAACCAGGCGGAGTTTGATCTGCACGGCGTGACCATCGATCCCGACACGCGCTATGACCATGGTCAGGAATGGTTCGATATCTGGGCCCGCTTGCTGGAGGGCGGGCCAGAGTTCGACTTCGATGGCCGGTTCTTCCACCTCAAGCGGTTGAAGACCGACCCGGTTTCGGTGCAGCGGCCGCGCCCGCCGGTAATGTCGGCCGGATTCTCGCCCCGCGGGCGCGATTTCGCGGCCCGCTCCGCCGATGTGCTGTTTCTGAATGTGACGGATCTGGACCAGGTGCCGGCTTTGCTGGCCGATGTCGCAGCGCATATGGCGCGCTATCAGCGCACCATCTCGGTCTATACCATGGGCCATGTGGTCTGCCGGCCCACCCGGCAGGACGCGATTGCCTATTACCATTACTTCGCCGAGGAAATGGCCGACACCAGCGGGCAGGCCTATTACCGGTCGCAGCGCGGGGAAACGGTGAAATCCGGCGATACGGTCGTTGCCCGGCCGTTTGAAAACCGCCTGAACCGGGAATTTGGCCATCGGTTCGACGGCGCCTATCCCGGCGTGTATCCCTTCGTTGGCACCCCGGACGACATCGCGGCCGAGATGGGCCGCATGAGCGCCTCTGGCCTGGCGGGCTGCACGGTCGCGTTCCTCGATTATCTGCGAGAAATTCCGTATTTCGTGCAAGAAGTCCTGCCGCGGTTGGAACGGGTCGGCCTGCGCCAGCCCGCCACCTGACAGGAGCGTCGCATGCCCTACGTCGATACCGGCCATCTCAGCATTTATTATGAAGATTGCGGGGCGGGCGGACCGCCGATCCTGCTGCTGCATGAATTGGGTGGCAGCAGTGAGAGCTGGTCGCGGGTCATACCCTTGCTGGCGGCGCGGCGGCGGGTCATCGCCGTGGACATGCGCTGCGCCGGCCGGACCGAGAAGCCGGCGGGCGCCTTCACCATGGCGGAGGTTGCGGTTGATCTGGCGGCGTTCCTGCGGACTTTGGCCTTGCCGCCGGTGGATGTCATCGGCGCGGCCCTGGGCTCCCTGGCCGGCGCGCTGCTGGCGATCCATCATCCCGGCTGCGTCCGGCGCCTGATGATGTGCGCCGTTGCCCCGGACATGGCGGGTCCGACGCGCCAGTACCTGTCCGAGCGCGCCGGCGTCGTCCGCACGGCCGGCATGCGGGCTGTGGTTGAGTCGAGTCTGGCGAATTCATTTCCGGCCTCCCACGCTGCCGCGCGGGCCTCCTACCGCGCCATCTATCTCGCCAATGATCCTGTCGGCTATGCCGAATTGTCGCTGGCTCTGGCGCGTCTGGTGCTGTCGGCGGCCGACTGGGGCCGTATCGCGGTGCCCAGTCTGGTGACCTCCGGGGCGCATGATTTTCTCTGGCCGCCCCCGGTGGGTCGTCAGGTTACCGATTTGATATCGGGCGCGGGCTTCGAAATACTGACGGATGCGGGCCATTTCCCCCATCTACAGGCGCCGGAGGCACTGGCCCGACTCGCGCTCGGCTTCGTTGCCGGTTAAACCCCACGACAGCGGCCTGGCCGCATGAACAGGAGACATCGTATGCGTCGTACTATGCCGCGCCTCGCAGCGCTTTTGATTGGGGGCCTGATTGTGGGCGCTGCCGATGCCGCGCCACCCAGCGGGGACGTGGTGGCCCGTCGTGGCGACATCCAACTGACCCCGAACGATCTGCGGGAAGCGCTGCGCTACGCCGATCCGGTCGCGCGCGATCAACTGCTGGCCAATCCCGCGGCGCTCGCGGAGTTCGTGCGCGAACGGCTGGTGCGCCAGGCGCTGATCAATGAGGCCAAGGCCGCGAATTGGGAACAGAAGCCAGAGGTGCAGGCCCGTGTGAACGATGCCCGCGACACCATTCTGATGCAGGCATGGCTCGCATCTCGTGTCCAGATTGATCCGAATTTCCCGAGCGAGTCCGATATTGCCGCCGCCTATGAGGCGAACAAGGCCAAATTCGCGGTTCCCAAGCAGTATCACGTCGCCCAGATCGCGATCCTGGTGCCGCCGAATGCCCCCAAGGAGGCTGACGACGACGCGCGCCGTAAAGTCGCGGACCTGAAGTCCCAGCTGAGTAAGCCGAAGGCTGACTTCGCGGAGATCGCGAAGAAGAACTCGCAAGACAAGAATTCGGCCGATAAGGGCGGAGATCTGGGTTGGGTGCGGGAAGATCAGATTGTTCAGGCGGTGCGCGACACGGTTCGCGGCATGCCGGACAATGCGATCAGCGACCCCGTCCGCAGCGCGGAAGCCTGGCATGTGATCAAGCTGCTGGGCACCAAGCCGCCGTCCTTCCTGCCGATCGAGCAGGTGCGGGAGCCGCTGATCAATGCGTTGCGCCAGGCACGGGCGCAGCAGGCCACGAAAGCGTATCTGGACGATATGATGAAGAAAGAACCGGCGCAGATCAATGAGGTTGGTTTGGCGGCCCGGATCGCCGCGCCGAAATAAACAACGTCTGATGACTTTCTGATGACGGCGCGTCTCATCAGGCGCGCCGTTATGGGCCGCCGTTTTGGGCGTGCCGGACGGTGACCCCGCACCGTGCCGGCCATGATTTTGGCCGCGATCCTGGCTGTGACCAAGAGTAAGCCTGGATATCTTGAACCTTTTTCGCGTCTGTCTGTGGTTCGCCTATGGACTCTGAGGCGGTTTTCCCAAATATGAACTCACTCAGGGGTTGTGTGTCCTCGTTCATTGTTCGCCCATTGAGGGCGCTGCCGTCGGTGGTGCGTCAAAATAGGAGTCTGTGATCACAATCACATGAGGTGTTGCATTTTCGGTGGGGCGGACGAATAATTCGGCTCCGGAGTGATTTTTAGTGATGCGAAGGGGTGAGTATCTGGTGGACCATCCATGTTTGGAGAATTCCCAAGGCGCGCGTCAATCGCGGCCGGATACGAACACACCAGATGTAGCGGAAAAGCCACGCCATGCGTCGCGTCAGGTTCGCGGCGCGCCTCAGCGTATGGGATGGGTAAAATGACCAGGTTGGCGACTGTCAGGCAGGATTTCACGTCCCCGCGCTCCGCGGGCCGGGTCAATACAGGAGAGACCATGTCCAGGGATTGTCTTAGAAGCGCCCTCAAGGCTCATGTTTCCAGTTGGATCGTGGCAGCGGGTTTGATGGTGTTCAGTGGCGCCGCGATGGCACAAAATGCCGTGTCTTGCGACAATCAGTCCGCGCTTGGCGCCGATACGCAGATGCGGGTCACGCAGCAGAAAGGGCGGGCTCTGATTGAAATCAGCCGGCCCAACAGCGCCGGGCGCAAGATCGATGTGGAATATGGCGATGAGCTGTATACCCAGAAATTCGGCGCCGACGGCCGCGTGCGGGCCGGCTTCGCTTTGACGGCGCAGGACAACACCTTCGTCATCAACATGAGCGAAATGCAGCCCGTGACCTGCAAAGTGACGGTCCCGGATTTTTCCAAGTTTTATCGGGTGATCCTGCGTTGGCGCGACCCGGTGCAGCTTGACCTGAACGTCATTGAGCCCGGCGGTCGCCTCAGCGAGACCGGTCATATCAATGCCAGCCGTCCGAACAATGCGCTCAATCAGGGCATGGGTCAGATGGATGTCGTGAGCGGCGTTCCCGCTGAAGGCGCCACGGCGGAGATGTCTTATGTCGTGGCGGACGCGACCGCGATCCCGGCGGACAGCGCGTTTGGGTTCAAGCTCGATTTCGTCACGCGCGGGGCGCAGGCGGAAGCGCCGTATTGTGACGATGCCCCGCTGGCGACACCTCAGTTCGAATTCATCACAATTCAGGCTGGGGTGGTCAATGCCCGGAAAATGAGCCTTAATCGTGTGCGGTGTCATGATAAGATCCCGGATGCACGGCGTTTGGTTCCCATCCGCCAGTAGGCGTGCGACCCTGTTTTGCCATTCGATGCAGCGGCCCGGCGGCTGATAGCCGATGAAGCCGACGAGCCAAGGAGAGAGGTTCTCGTGACACACAATTCTTACGTCCGGTCTGCCGAGTCGCCGCGCGGCCGCTCCACTGTCAGCAAAATCGCCCTTGGTGCCGCCGTCGCGGCGGGGATCGCGCTGACGGGCGCGCCCGCCTCGGCGCAGCCAAAGAATACGACGCAGGAAGTTGCGGTGCGGCTGAACGGGTCAAGCACAATCGGCAGTAAAATGGCGCTCAATCTGGCGCAGGCCTGGGCCAAGCAGTTGAAACTGTCGGGCATCCGCGTCGATGCCGGCTCCGACCCCGACGAATATGAAGTCGTCGCCGAAGGGGCGGAGAGCACCCACCGCATGCGGGTCAAGGTGCAGTCGAAAGGAACCGGCTACGGGCTGGAGCCGATGCTGCGCGGCCAGACCGATTTCTGGGTCGCGTCGCGCCCGGTGCAGGAAGCCGACCTGGAGGCCATGCGCAAGAAGGGCGTGCCGAACGTCCCGACCTATGCCCAGATGACGGCGCCTGGCATCGAAAACGTCATCGCGCTGAGCGCCATGGCAGTGATCGTGAACAGCAAGAACCCCGTCCCGGCCCTGTCCTATCAACAATTGCGTGACATGTATTCCGGCCGCGCGACAAGCTGGGCGCAGGTTGGCGGTCCCTCGAACCTGCCGATCGGGCTCTACAGCCCGGAACCCACGCTGGCGACAGCCGACTTCTTCTGCTCCACCATCATGGGCAACAAGGACACGGCGAAGTGCCTGGACGGGTTTGCCCGTTTGGCGGCCCCGCGCATCCTGATGATGGAAGACGTTTCGGATGCGGTGGCCGGTAATCCCGCCGGCGTGAGCTTCATCGACTTCTCGGCCAAGCGCAGCGCCCGTCCGGTGCCGCTGGCGACCGATTGCGGCACGGGCATCGAACCGAGCCTCTTCCGGATCAAGACCGACGAATACCCGCTCACCCGCAAGCACTACTTCTACATCAACCCGGCCCGACCGCTCTCGCCGGCCGCACGTGACTTCCTGCAACTGACGCTCAGCCCGACCGGGCAGGCTGCCGCCACCGCGGCCGGCCTGGCCGACCTGCAGCCGAGCGTGTCCGACCCGAATTATGCGTCGGATCGTCTGGACACCGTCCGCGACGCCATGGATGGCGGGCGGACCCGGGTGCGCGCTTCCGACGTGCGTGCGTTCGAAAATGCGATCGTGGGCGCGGATCGTCTGACGGTGACCTTCCACTTCCAGGCCGGCACAAACAACCTCGACGCCCGCGCCGAGGCCGACTTGGCGCGCCTTGTCGCGCAGATGCAGCAGCCGCCCTACAGCCAGTCCGACCTCGTACTCATTGGCTATAGCGGCGTGACCGGCGACTATACCGAGAACCGTAATCTGTCTCGGGAACGCGCGGACGCGGTGAAGGAACGACTCGTCGCATCCGGCATCAAGCCCGCGGCCACGCTCGGCGTTGGACCCGCCGCCGCGGTGGCCTGCAATCTCGATGCGACAACCGGACCGTTGAACCAGCGCGTCGAAGTTTGGATGCGCAAGCCGCGCGGCTGATCATGGACACCTCCCCACAGGCGCCTGACGGCGATCCGTGGGGAGGTGTCTTATTTTTGTCACGCAAATACAAAAATCTTTCTGTGAGGTGATATCTCGCTACATTGTTCCTTCTGGGGGCTTGTAAGAGTATCAAAAAACGTGGCATCTGATGATCGGCTGAAAGCGCTCGGGTTGCCGATAATGCGATCGGGGTCAGGTCACCGGAAGACAAAGGCGCAGTACTATGGGGATCCAGTAGATGCCAAGCGTACATGCCGGGGCACGGCTAGACCGGCTTCCCATTTCCCGTTTCCACCGCCGCGTCTTCGCGCTCGTCGGCATCGGGATGTTTCTCGATGGCTTCGACATCTATCTCGCGAGCGCCGTGCTCGGTGCGACGCTGCAATCCGGTTTCGCGACCATGCAGCAAAATGCGCTGTTCGTGTCATCCACCTTCATCGGGATGATGATCGGAAGCGTGACCGCCGGCTTCGTCGGTGACCGCTACGGGCGCTGCTTCACCTATCAGGTCAATCTGGCGCTGTTCGGCTTCGCCTCCCTCGCGGCGGGCTTTTCCTGGAACATGGAAACGCTGATCGTCATGCGCTTCTTCATGGGCCTGGGCCTCGGTGCGGAAAACGTCGTCGGCTACGCGACCTTGACCGAGTTCATCCCCGCTCGCGCCCGCGGCCGCTGGCTGGGCATCATGGCAATGATCGTCGCCCTTGGCCTGCCGGTATCGATCCTTCTCAGCACCTATCTGATCCCCACCCATGGCTGGCGGATCATGTTCTTCATCGGTGGGATCGGCGGTCTGGCGGTTTGGTGGATCCGTAAGTCCCTGCCGGAAAGCCCGCGCTGGCTGGAAGCCGTCGGCCGCGATCTGGAGGCAGAGACCATGCTCCAGCAGGTCGAAGCCGAGTGCACGGAAGATCTGCCCGAAATCGTGCTGCCGCCCGCGGGCCCGCCGGCGACATTCGGTGCGCTGTTCCGCCCGCCGCTCTTGCGCCACATGATCGTGGGCAGCCTGGCGCTGATGATCATCAACACGATCATCCATGGCTATGTCACCTGGCTGCCGTCCTTCTTCATTCGGCAGGGCATGTCGATGACCAGCTCCTTCAAGCTGGCGCTGGTGATGGCCATTGGGGCGCCCATTGGCGGGGCCTGCGCCGCCTTCGCCGCTGACCGCATCGGCCGCAAGCCGACCGTTGGGCTGGCGTGCGTGCTCGCCATCGGGGTGGCCTGGTTCTATCCGGGCATCAAAGACCCGGCGCTGCTGCCATTCGGCGGCCTCGCGCTGACCGCGCCCATCTTCATCCTGTATTCCATGCTGTTCGGCATCTACGTTCCGGAACTGTTCCCAACCGAGGTGCGCCTGCGGGCCGCCGGTATCTGCAACATGTTCGGCCGCGGCGGCACCATCATCACCCCGTTCATCGTGGTGTCCCTCTTCGACACCGGCGGTGTGCAAGCCGTGACGACCATGATGATCGGCCTGCTCGCCGCGCTCGCCGTGGTGGTGGTGGTGCTGGGGATCGAGCCACGGCGGGTCAGCCTGGAACAGATGAACGCAGCCAACCCGCTACCGGCGGAATAGGCACCGCCCATTGCGATGACGCCGCCCATGACCCAAATGCGGGCGGAACGCGCCCGCAAGGTCACCGGGCGCGGGCAGTATACAGCCGATGAATCCACCATGGGCGGTCGCTTTCACGGCGCCGCCCATGCTGCGTTTCTGCGCTCCCCGCATGCGGCGGCGCGGATACAAGCCGTCGATACCAGCGCAGCGGCGGCCATGCCGGGCATCCTGCGGATTCTGACCGCGGCGGATTGCGCGCAGGCCGGCTTCGGCCGCTTCCCGGTGCTCAGCCGCTGGGGCGCGGTGCCGGCCCCGCATCGCCCCTCCCTGGCGCGCGACCGCGTCCACCATGTTGGGGAGGCGGTCGCTCTGGTCATCGCCGAAACCTCGGCCCAGGCCCAGGACGCGGTGGAAGCGATCGCGATCATCTATGAACCGATGGAGCCGGTCATCGGCCTGACCGCCGCGCTGGAACCGGGGAGCCGTGCGGTCCACCCGGATATCGCGGACAATGTCGTCTTCGCGCATCAGGCGGGCCAGGCCGACGCGGTCGCCACCGCGATGCAGGCGGCGGCCATGATCGTGGAAACGGAGATCGAGCTGCCCCGCCTCGCCCCCGCGATCATGGAACCCCGGGGCGCCGTCACCGATTATGACGCGGCGACGGGCGAGTACATCCTTCGGACGCCGCATCAGGGCGTGAATGAAATTCGCCGCGACCTGGTCGCGTTCATGGGCCTGCCGGCAGAGCGGTTTCGCATCCTGACCGGCGATGTCGGTGGCGGTTTTGGCCCCCGGACCGTGGTCTATCCGGAAATTCCCGCTTTGTTGCTGGCGGCCCGGCTGACCGGGCGGGCGATCGCCTGGGCCGGCACGCGATCGGAAAGCTTCCTGACCGACCTGCAAGGGCGCGGGGTGCGGCTGCGCGGGCGGCTGGCCCTGGATGCGGCCGGGCGCATGACCGCGCTGGCGGTCGCGTATGACGCGGACCTCGGTGCCTATGTGTCGCCGGTGTCGGTGATCGCGAATATCCACAACCCGCTCGCTTCCATCACCGGTTGCTACGCGATCCCGCATTTGCAGGCATCCTTTCGCCTGGTGCTGACCAACGCGGTGCCGACCGGCCCCTATCGCGGCGCGGGCCGGCCCGAGGTCGCCTTGTTGATGGAGCGGCTGGCCGATATCGCGGCGCTGCGGCGGGGGGAGGATCCGTTCACCCTGCGGGCGCGCAATGCGATCCCCGTGACGGCCTTTCCCTATACGCTGCCCTCGGGCATCCAATATGACAGCGCGAACTTCCCCGCGTTGATGCAACGCGCGGCCGATGGGGCGGACTGGTCCGGGTTTGATCAGCGCGCGGCGGACTCGACCCGGCGCGGTCAGATCCGCGGCCGGGGCATGGCGCTGTTTATCGAGGTATCCGGCGGCGGTGCCGGCCCTGATGAAGCGCGCCTGACCTTGCATGCCGCGGATGGCGCCGCGGCCTTGCGGATTGAGACCGTGTCCGGATCAACCGGACAGTCGCATCCCACCACCTTCGCGCGCATCGCCGGTGGTCGGCTGGGGCTTGATGAATCCGCCATGACCTTGGTGGCCAGCGAGCCCAGGACCCAACTGGGCGGCGCGGGGAGCTATGCATCCCGCACCACCATCGCCGCCGGCAGCGCGGTCGCCGCCGCGGCGGATGAGATCGCGGGCCGCGTGCGGGCCCTCGCGGCGCTGCGGGCCAATTGCGCGGCCGAGGAACTGACCCTCGCGGATGGTGCCGTGCGCCGGGCGGACGGGACCCTTGTCTGCGCCATTGTCGCCCTGCTGGCCGAACCGCTGGCAGCGACGGGGCGGGTGCAGCCGTCGAACGCCTTCGCCTCCGGCTGTCATGTGGCGGAAGTCGAGGTCGATCCGGACACCGGTGTCGTGACCCTGGCGCGGTATCTCGCGGTTGATGACGCTGGCGTGACGATCGATCCGATCGCGACCGCGGCGCAGATTCAGGGCGGCATCGCCCAAGGCGTCGGGGAGGCGCTGTGCGAAGAAGCGGTGCTCGCCTCCGACGGTCAGCCGATCGCGGCGAGCCTGATGGATTATGCGCTGCCGCGGGCGGATATGCTGCCCGATTACGCGGTCGTCGCCTGCGACACCCCCTCGCCCTTTAACCCGCTGGGCGTGAAGGGCATTGGGGAGGCTGGCACGACCGGCGCCCTGTGCGCGGTCACCGCCGCGGTCGCCCATGCCCTGGGCGGCCGCCCGTTACCCCCGATGCCCTTCACCGCGCAACGGATCTGGGGCGTGCTGAAAGCGTGATCGCGGGATACAGACCTTTGGCGGTTCGGCCTCTGGTCATTCCGTCCGTTGTCATGGCCCGGACAAGCCCTACCGTGTTCACACATAGTGGAAACGAAACTTCGTAAGCCACACAAAGGGACTTCTAACACGTCATGGCCCGGCTTGTCCGGGCCATCGCCGCCAGCACCATGCCGCGATAGGTAGCCCGGACAAGCCGGGCTATGACGGTGTAGAGCAGCGTTAGCTAAAATCGTTCCCGCGATGTGTGAATCCCGTAGGGACGAGCCGGGCCATGACGAACGGAGCACAAATCAACGGTTTCGCCGGTTGGCATGGGACCCTGATCGTTCGATGTTGGATCATCATACGCCTCCGCCCCCGCTTTAACGGCCCTTGAACACCCCTTTACGCTTTTCAATGAAGGCACGGCGCGCTTCGACCGCGTCTTCCGACTGCTGTAGGATGCCGCCGGCGTTGGAGGTCAGGACCATCGTCTGTTCCAGCGTGCTGTCCTGCGCGGCGCGCATCACGCGCTTGCTGATCCACTGCACCAGCGGCGGGATGGTCAGCATCCGGGCGCAGAGCGCGCGGGTGGTGGCTTCCAGCTCCTCCGACGGTACCAGGTGGTTCAGCATGCCCCAGCGGTAGGCGGTTTCGGCATTGACCTCCCCGGTATAGGCCAGCTCCAGCGCGCGGCCGAGGCCGATCATCTTGGGGAGGTAATAGCAGCCGCCGTTTTCGATGATCTGACCGGCGTTGTGGTAAGCGATGAAGCGGGTTTTGTCGCAGCCGATACGGATATCGCAATGCAGCGCCATATCCATGCCGGAGCCGACGGCGGCGCCGTTGATCATGGCGATGGTGGGTTTGCGGATCAGCGAGATATCGCGATGCAGATCGGTGAAGCCATGGAAGAAGTGCTGCCGCGCCGCATCCGGCCCGTCATGCGCGCCGCGATTGCCGGGGAAATTCTCTCCCTTGTCTTCGCCCCCATTGCGGGAGCCGAGATTGGCGCCGGAGCAGAAGCCACGCCCGACGCCGGTCAGCACGATCACCCGCACATCCGGATCGTCATCGCCGGCGCGCATATATTCGCCGACTTTGGCGACGGTGCTGTTTTCCTCGGCGGTGCCGACGAGGGCGTTCATCCGCTCCGGCCGGTTGAACTTGATCCAGAGGATGCCGTTATCCTCTTTCTCATAGAGCAGGTAATCGACGAGCCTGGGGCCCATGGTTGTTTCCTCCTGTTATTGTTCGCTTACGGGTGCGGGCCCCAGGGCGCGGCGGTCAGAAGTTTGACTTCCTGGGTGGCGACCAGCGGGCGGAATTTCGCGGCGAAGCCATCGATGAAGTCGCTGCTTGCGAACACCGCTGCCCAATGCGCCCGCCGATCGGCGTCATCGTCGAATTTCCAGATGTGGACGAGCTGGTTGATCATGCCGGTATCGGCCTGGAAATAGCCCACGAGCTTGGCGTCGTGGCCGCCCTTCTGCAGGGCGGGGAAGCCGAATTGCTGATAGAGTTTGACCGCTTCCCCCATCTTGCCGACATGCAGGGTGTAGGTGCGCATTTCATACAACGCCATGGACCGGAACCTCCGTGAAGTGAGGTCCTCAGTTTGCCGTCGGGCGCGGATCGGTGTCCACTGCCGGCCATCCGCTCAGGAGGAGATGAGACATGAGCCAAAGCCGTTGGGACCGTTCCAGCCCCATCCGTTACCCCGATCCGGACATCATCGTCCTGGATCCACGCTTCCAGCACATGGTGCTGGGCCACGCCGCGATCGAGCGTATCGCGACCGGTTTCCGCTTCACCGAAGGCCCCGCTTATTACGGGGATGGGCAGTATCTGCTGTTCTCCGACATTCCCAACAACGCGCTGCTGCGCTGGGATGAGATCACGGGCCAGGTCGCCACGCTGCGCAATCCCGCCGGTTACCCCGATGGCAATACCCGCGATCGCCAGGGTCGCCTGATCACCTGTGAGCTCGGCAGCCGCACGCTGACCCGGACCGAACATGATGGGACGGTGACGGTGCTGGCCTCGCATTTTGAGGGCGTGCAGCTGACGGGCCCGAATGATGTGGTGGTGAAATCGGACGGGTCGATCTGGTTCAGCGACAACGGCGCGGGCATCCGCGGCAATTACCTGGGCGACAAGGCGGAACCCGGGCTGCCGTATCGGGTCTACCGGCTTGATCCCGATAGCGGCGCGCTGACCATCGCGGTGGGGGATATGCTGCGCCCGAACGGGCTGGCGTTCTCCCCGGACGAGTCGCGGCTTTATGTGGTGGATACGCCCTCTGGCCCCAAAACCACGCATGTCTATGACATCGTGGATGGCAAGGCGGTGAACGGGCGCGTGTTCTTCGACGCGACTCCGGGCTACGCGGATGGGATCCGTGTGGATACCGAGGGCAATGTCTGGGCCGGCTTCTCGGGCGGGGAGGGCCAGGATGGCGTCGCCATCTTCGCCCCCGACGGCACCCTGATCGGCCGCATCCTGCTGCCGGAGCGCTGCGCCAATCTATGCTTTGGCGGCCGCAAGCGGAACCGGCTGTTCATGACGGCGAGTCAGTCGGTTTACGCGCTGTATGTGGAAGCGCAGGGCTGCAAGGGCGGTTAGACCAAGGCCGGTTTCGGCTGCACCGGGAGCGATCAACTTTTGGGGTTTGCGAGCGGCGCGGGGGCTGCTATCCACTGCCCCCGTCGCTGGAGAGATGGCCGAGTGGCTTAAGGCGCACGCTTGGAAAGCGTGTGTACGTGCAAACGTACCCAGGGTTCGAATCCCTGTCTCTCCGCCACCCGACCAATCCAGGGTTGGGTCGGCGTCCCGGGGCCAGCGCTCCGGTCGATGTTGCAAAATGGACCAGCCAGCGCTTATCCTTTGCCATATGCCATCTTCGTCATGGCGCGGCTTGCGGCGTTCGGAGTGGGAACGATGCTGAGGATCACATCCGCGCAGTTGGAAGCGTTGAGCGCTGTTCTCCCAAACCAGCCCGTCATTGCCGGCTGTTCGGAGTCCCGAACCTGGATCAGCATCGAGTTGCGCGACGACGATGACCAACCGGTCGCTGGCGCGCGGTACCGGCTGAGATTGCCCGATTTCACCGAGACCGAGAGCGTTCTGGACGACGCCGGCCGGGCGCGTGTCGATGGCATCATGGCCGGAACCTGTCAGGTCTCCTTTCCCGACATCGATGCGCGAGAATGGTTCCCGGTCTGATGCCATCCCATGTGATCGCACCCGGTGAGTATCTGTCCCTGATCGCGGATCAAGCCGGTTTCCGCGACGCGATGACCGTCTGGAATGCCACGGAAAATGCCGATTTGCGCCAACAGCGCGACAATCCGGGGGTGATGCTGCCGGGTGACACATTGTTCGTGCCCGACAAGCAGGACAAGAAGATCGGCAAGCCGACCGGCGCGCATCACGTGTTCCGGGTCGTAACGGATAAATTATGGTTACGCCTTGTGCTTGTTGATTTCGATAACCAGCCGATCGCGAATACGGCCGTGGTTCTGGAGGTGGAGGGGGCTTCGTTCGCCCTCACCACCGACGCTGACGGAAAGATCGAGCATGCGGTGCCCCGGCATGCCCGCAAGGGCGTGCTGAAGGTCGCCTCCCTGGAACTGGAGCTGCCGCTCGACATCGGCATGCTCGATCCGATCGAAGCGGAGGCCGGGTGGAAAGCGCGGCTGGCGACGCTCGGCTATTACCATGGCGATCCCGATGATCCCGACCACGACAACGAACGATGGGGCTGGGCGCTTGAAGAGTTTCAATGTGACCACGCCTTGACCATCACCGGGCAGGCTGACGACGCCACCCGCGCCAGACTACTCGATCTGTTCGGCAGCTGATGAGGGGACCGTCCGGCCATGCCCAGTGACAACGCGGTCGATGCGGATGGCGCCGAGTTCGTTTTGGCATCCGGCCTGGAGGGACAGGTCAGCAGCCATCCCGATACCCCGAGCCAGACCAAGGCGTTCGTTGCCCCCACCCTGGCGGACCGCACGAATACCATCGGCCTCGACATCGTTCCCGTCGCGTGTCTGAGCCTCAATGATATTCTGTTCGAATTCGACTCTTCCTTTATCATCCCCGACGCAGTGAAGATTTTCCGGCATTTGCCGGCGTTGCGGTCCCGCCATGCCAGCCTGACCGGCGGACCGCCGTTGCTGAGCGTCTTTGGCCATGCCGATCCGGTGGGGGAGGACGCGTATAACAAGACCCTCAGCGGCCGCCGCGCCAAGGCGGTTTATGGGGTGCTGACCGGCGATGCGTCGGTCTGGCTGGAGCTGGAGAAAACGCCGTTTGGCGGCGACAACTGGGCGGCCAAAGGCGTCGCGGCGCGCATGGCCCGCGCGCTTGGGCGCCCATCGGGGCCGTCGGCGGCGGCTTTGACCCCGGACTACCTGCGCCTGCTCAATCCCACGCCGGTCACCAAGGCCGATTTTCTGGGGCGTGGCGCCGATCCGGGTGGCAAGGCCGATTACCAGGGGTGCGGCGAATTTAATCCGCTGATTATCCTGTCGAAGCAGGACGGCACCAAACTCACCAAGGCGCAGCGCGATGCCGCGAACGCACCCGATCGGCGGGTGGTGGTGTTTTTGTTCAGCGCGCTCCGCACGATCAATCCTGATCTCTGGCCTTGCCCACGCGCGTCGGAGGGGCCGGGCCAATGCCGCAAGCGATTCTTCGCCAACGCAGCGACCCGGCTGGCGGCGGGCGCCGTGCGGCGGGAGCACAAAGAGCCGCAGCCCGGTGTCAGCGATCCGACGGTGGCCGATGATACCTTCGCCTGCCGCTTTTATCAGCGCATCGCCGGGCCCTCCCCCTGCGAAAAGATCCTGCGGATGTATCAACTCCGCCTGTTCGACGAAGTCGCGGCGCCGTTGCCCTTCGCGCCCTATACGATCACCAGCGGCCGGCGTGTCATCCCCGGACGCGCCGACGCCGGTGCGATCGTGACGGTCCATGATCTGAAGGTCCCCGCGACCGCCACGGTGAAATGGAGCCGCCCGAAGGCCAGCGACGACGCAAGCGCGCCCGATCCGGCGCCCGGCGCCACGTTTGATTTTGAGCTCGATGTGTTCGTCGATCTGCCGGACGATGATGACAGCGACGCGGTGGCGCTGCAGCGGCTGAGCAACCTCGGATACGTGCTGGGCCTGAAACAGGCCGATGATATCGCGGCGTTCCAGCGCGATTACGCATCCAAACTGCCGCCGAGCACCCTGGATCGGCCGGGCGTGCTGGA
Organism: uncultured Acetobacteraceae bacterium; assembly: GCA_903918315.1. GTDB lineage: Bacteria > Pseudomonadota > Alphaproteobacteria > Acetobacterales > Acetobacteraceae > Rhodopila. The sequence goes on from CAIXEA010000040.1 coordinate 38,907, forward strand.
TGGGCCGACCAAAAAGGCGATCAGCGACGCGCATAAGGACGCCGAACCGCTGGTCAAGACCAACGACCGGTTCAAGGCCTGACGCCGTGGTCACGCCCGTCGTCGCAACCCCCAGGCCGCCGAAGATCCCGCTGCTGATTGAGGTTGTGGACGGCTTCAAGAACCCCCTGGCCGGGGTGGAGATTGAGGTCACGAATTTCCGGACCGATCCCGATGACCCGCGCACCCATGTCACCCGCCCGGGCGGTAATGCCGGGCGCGCCAATTTTGGGATGGTCGATCCGCGGATCGATTTCGATATCAAGGTCCGCAGGGATGGGTTCGGCCCGCCCGGAAACCCCTTCTCGCCGGGCGATGCCGGCGTCGTCGAAACCGCCCACGCCGATGGGTCCGCGATCCGGCTGGTGCTGACCCGGAACATCGCCTTGCTGACGGTGCAGGTGATGGACCTGACCACCAACGCCCCGCTGCCGCTGGCCAGCGTGGGAATCGACGGCCGAACCGGAAACCCGATGCCGTTGTCGAACGGCCGCGGCCTGGTGTGGCCGGTCGATGTGCCGGTTGAAACCCCGATCCGCTATCACGCTGAAAAGGCCAACTACGGCCCCCTGCCGGGTGGCACGCCGTTCAACCAATTGGTCGAGGCAACCCGCAGCCTGCACGATGGCGAGTCGGTGGTCGTCACCCTGGGCCTGCATCAGGCGCCGCTGGTTTCACCGAAAATCGACCAGGCAAAATTATTGCTGGTCGCGAAGAAGCCGCACACCAAACCGGCGCGAAAACCGCTTGTATTCCGTATCGATGCGCCCTTCGACGGCAAGGGCACGGTTGCCTTGACCGGGACCGGCAGCGTGCGGTTCTTCGACGCGCTCACGGCGGGGAATGAAATTCCCACCAACCGCGATTTCACGGCGGCGGAGCTTACGAACGGCTTCACCGTTTTCGTCGAAGGCGTCAGCGGCACCGATAAGGAAGACGACCTGACGCTGACGCTGACCCTCAGCGGTGGCACCAAGACCAAGCTGGGGCCGGCCAAGACCACCATCACGGTGGTTGAGGCCACGCTGGATATCTTCCAAAGCCGCACGGCGCGTGGCGTCGACCCGGCGCCCCTGTCCGCCGCGGCCAAGCTCAACCCCGGCCGGTTCGTGCATGTTCAGGTCGGCGGCTTTCATGGCCGGGCGAAGTTGATGGTCAAGCTGATCAAGCCGGACAATTTCAGCGGAACCTTCGTGCTGACACCGCGGCCCCCCGCGGGCGGTGCTGTCGCATTGTTCGCGGGCAATCTGGAAGTCGCCGGTGGGGCGGAGACCGCCCTGGGCAATCCGCATGAATTCGCCGCCTCCACGGCCAAGGCCGGGCTCGCCTTCTTCGCTGAAGGGCGCGGGGTGAGTGGCGCGCTGTCCGACACCGGATATCGTCTGGGCATCAAAGGCCTCGATGACGACATCGACCATGTGGTCATGACGGTCGTGCAGTTCAGCAAGCTTGTTGCGCAGGTGCCGACGACCCCGCCGATGACCAGCCGGGCCAACAACGCGGTGACCCCGGACCATGATGCCGTGACCATCGGGGACCCCGGGACGGACCCCAACGCCTTCAACGAAGAACTCGGGTTCAATCAGCCCCTGGTCCTGATCGAGAACTCGGTTTTGGCGGCGCGGCCGGTCAAACTGTCGGTCCAGGTCGCGCCAGCGGGCGTGCCGGTCCTCTGGAGCGCGCGCCGCGACACGCGGCCGGCCGGCGCGGGCGATGCGCCGGCGATCCTGACCCTCAATCCCGCGCCGGCGGCGCAGCCGACGCTCACGGGCAGCGGGTTGACGGCAACCCTTCTGGCGAATTCCGTGGGTACTTTCAATGTCTGCGCCTATGTCGATTGCAACGGCGACGCAGCGCATGATTTTAACGATAAGACGTCCGGATTGCGGATTGATCGTGAGCCGTTCATCATGCTCAATCTCGTGCTCGTGCGCGTTCAGGGGTTTTCGAACGCCAGCCGCGCGCATCCCGAAAATGCCCGGGTCATCGAAAGCGTGACGGCCGCGGGACCGCCGCCGCGAAAATCCATCAGGGCCATAACCGGTGAGCAGTCGGTCGCGCTCGCGAACCCGGCGAATTCCGGCGTTCACAACGACGCGGTCATCACCCTGATCGGGGGCGGGCGAAACGGGCGCGCGGGTCTCGATCAGGTCTTCGCCGGCTGGGTGAACAATGTGACGGGAATGAACTCGGTCGCCACATACGTGCAGGCCAATCCGCCCGTTGTGCACACCGCGACGGCGATCATGGCGCTGAACACGATCGCGATGCTGTCGCCACCGGTCACGCAGGCGAACATGGTGACGCGCTTCATTGGTGCGATGCCGGTTGGACTGCCCGCGGCCTTCAACGCGTCCACGCTGGCACCGTCGATCATTGCGACGCCGCTTCGGGTGCTCGATGTCAGCCCGTTTGCCGACGCGGGCACGGGCGGCCATACAGCCGTTGGGACGGAAGGGGCGGTGCCGCCTCGTCCGAAAATTCCGGTCGTGCGGACCGATCTGCCGGCCGCGGGGCACGCTTTGGCGATCGGTCAGGACTGGCGGGTGCAAATGTTCGACAGCCCCAGCTTCGCGGCGACGTCCCATCATCCGGCAGATCCGCTGGTGCCCTTGTCCACGTTTACGTTCAATGTCGATTTCACCTGCGATCTCTGCGTTTGGACCAACCGGTTCGGGGTTCCGGGTCCGACCACCGATGCGGCCTGCCACCTCTATTCGACCGTTCAGACCAACACCTGGCATGTCGGATTTGACACGTCCTTTGGCCCGCCGCCCGCGGTCGCACTGACGGTGAACACCAAGACCATCACACTCCAACCCGACGGATTGCCGCAACGGGCATCGGCCGCTGTCGATTCGACCACGGTTCCGGTCGAGGTGCGGTTTCCGACCGGTCTCTCCATGTGGGCTCTGGATTGCCGCACATGATCATGGGGGAGCGGCTGAGGCGCCGGCGATTGCTCGGCTGCCTGGCTCTCCCGCTCGTTCGTCCCCGCAATGCGGCTGCGCAGCCGCGAGGAGCCATTCGTATGGACCCGACGCCCAGCCCATCGCCATCCGTTATCCTGCATGCGACGCATATCGTATCAATCCGCCTGACCGCCTTGCATGCGGACGCCTGGCACCCCGGCCCCGGCGGCTTTGAGGCGCGCGCGGTGCACCTGGATGGTGTCATCGATGCCGTTCTGAAAGGGGCGATCGCGGCCGGGCCGGGCGCGGGATTCGCGGCCCAGATCACGCAATTCGACAACCCGTCGGCCGCCGGCGTGCCGATCCCGGGCCTCTGGACGCCCGTGGCGCTGGAGGTCGGGACGACGGTCATCGTGTTCGCCGCCGTGACCGGTGTCACGCCCGCCCCTGCGGCCCTGCTGGCGGAGCCACCGGCGATCGCCGTCCGGGACGGCTGGGAGCGGCCCTCGATCTGCCTGGCACTGCGCCATGCCGCCGGTGACGTCAGCGCGCTGGACCTGCTGCATGCGGCCGCGTCCTCACCCTTTGGCTTTACATTCGTGGACTATCTGGCAGCGGTGACCCCGAACCCCGCCTTCGCGCGGGGGGTGGCCTTCGGCGCGCTGCTCGATCTGATGTCGGCGCCCGGCGTGACCGCGCCGGTCCGTGGCGCCTTGGTGTCCGTCGTGATCAGCACGGTGCGCGGGGGCGGCGGCTTCAGCGACCGCCATTTGAACCGGCTGATCATCGCCCTGCTGCGCCTGGCCGTCCTGGGCCCGGCGGGCGAACTGCGAGGGACCCTGCTGACCGTGGACATCCCCATCCTCACGGGGGTGCGGGGAGGGGAACTGCGCAGCGCCGCCGCCGTGTTTTCCGGTGATCCAGCCGATCGGCTTGTGCTGTTGTCGGCGCTGCGAAAGCAACCGGATTGGCCTGGGGCCGCGCGGCTGATCCAGTGGCTGGGCGGCGCGTTTTGACCGCGTCACGCAATCAGCCTTGCGGCACTGAGGCGGTCAGGCCATCAAGCGGCGTGATGGCGCCCGGTCCGCGCCGATAGGAGTTTTGCGATGACACGTCAGGTCGACCAGGGCAAAGCCCTGGCCGCGTTCCAACGCGCCTGTGCCGGCACCAAGGAAGAGTTCGGCGATTTCTTCCTGACGCGCCTGCTCGGGCTGGAGATCACCTATCCCGGCGACGCCTGTGAGGTCGCGTTCGAGGTGGAGGATTTCATGCTCAACCCCCGTGCGACCCTGCATGGCGGCGTGCTGGCGACGGCCCTGGATATCTGCATGGGGCACCTGATCAATCACCAGGCCAGCCCCGGCGCGACGCTGGAGTTGAAGATCCAGTATCTCGACGCCGCCACACGCGGCCGCGTGGTTTGCCGCGGCGAAGCCTTGCGCCGCGGCGGCACCTGGTTCCTGCGTGCCGACGCCCGGGATTCGGCGGGCACGTTGATCGCCTATGCCACTTCGACCTGGAAATTGTTGCGTAAACCAAAATAACATCGACCGGATTCCGATTTCCAACGTTACCGCGTTCCGCGCGGTCTCTTGACTCCATCAGCCGCAACAGCTCGAAATGATCCCGGCGCAGGTGGTGCCGTGAGAGGGTTATGATGCGTCCGATTCATTTTCTGGTGCCGCTCCTGATGCTCGCGGGGGCCGGTTCGGCCCGGGCTTCGACCGTCGGGACGCTGCCGGCGTTCGGCGCGCTGGTCGAGGGCGGCGTGGGTGGCCAATGCTGCACGCCCGGGCCGACATCATTCTACGTCGGGACCAACCCAGGGCAGGCCGGTTCGGTGCCGGTTCTGAGCGCCGCTGGCACTGCGTCGCTGGATCCCGGCACGCAGGCGACCGCGGTGGCCAATCTTTTTACCGGTGACCTGACGGTGACGGCGTCACAGGATAGCGCCGGCTTCGGCTCATCCCTGGCGATCGCGGAGATCTTTTCGACCCTCACCTTCCATGGCAACGGGTCCGGCACGGTCGCGATGGGGGGGCTCCTGAGCGCCAGCGGGTCTGTCTATGCCACGTCCTACATCGCCATCGGGGCCGGTTCGGCGAACATGGTCGCGGGCTATTCGCTGGTGCCGGGTGTTTTCAACGCCCCGGTCAACAATGTCCCGTGGTCATCGACCCAAACCGCCGAGGGGACGGTCAATTTCAATTTCACCGATGGTCTGACCCTGAATTTTGTCGCGCAGCTCTACGCTGGCACCAACGGCATCGGGTCCATCACCGTGTCCGATCCGATCAATATCCAGACATCGTCCGGTACCACCTTCTCCGCCTCGGCGCCGACATTCCTGCAAGGGGAAACAACGTCCGTCCCGGAACCCGCGACGCTGGCTTTGCTCGCGCTGGGGTTCGGCGGTGTCGGGCTGGTCCGCCTTGTCCCGGGCCGGACGATCGCGCGGGCGTGGCTGGCGCGGGTGTGAAACCAGCCGCCCGGCTCATTGATCGGCCGGCCTGAGCGGCCCCCCGTTTACCGTCCTTTGAACACCGGCTTGCGTTTCTCCAGCTGCGCCGTCCGCGCCTCTTTCGCGTCCTCGGTCTTGGACAGTTCATAGGTAAAGTTCTGCTCGAACCGGTAGCCATCCTTCGGCGGCATCAGCTCCACCAGGGTGCAGCTCGTCTTGGCCAGCTTGATCCCCATCGGGCTTTTCGACGCGATCCGCCCCGCCATGGCCAGCGCCGCCGGCAGCAGGGCGTCCGGGGCCCAGACGGAGTCGATGATGCCCAGCCGGTACAACTCGCTCGCCGGCAGCCGATCGCCGGTGAACATCAGGCGGCGGGTGAAGGAGCGGCTGAAGAACTGGTTCAGCATCGCCGCCCCGCCGGCCAGGCCGACATCGATCTCGGGCATGCCGAACACGGCCGTCTCCGAGGCCATCATGATGTCGCAGGATGCCATCAGCCCGAACCCGGCGCCGAGCGCCGCGCCGTTCACGGCCGCGATCACCGGCTTGGCACATTCCTTGATGGCATTGCCCGTCTCCCGCGTGATGCGGTTGTGGTGCCAATAGGTGCCCGCCTTGCCCGCGTCCGGGCGCTGCTTCAGATCGGCCCCGGCGGAGAAGATCTTGCCTTGCCCGGTCAGCACCACCACGCGGATGTCGGGGCGGTCGGTGGCCTCATCGAAGATCTCGATCAGGCGGTGGCGCATTTCGGCGTTGATCGCGTTCACCGGCGGGCGGTTGAGCGTCGCGACCGCGACGTAATCGGAAACCTCAAGCGTGACGACGTCGTCGGACATGGTGTTTTCTCCCGTTGATACAGCCTTGCAACCTAGCCCATTGCCAGCGCCGCGCAAAAAACCGACATCTTCGCGATCAGGAGGAACTGACGCCATGCCAGCCATCGGACGCCGCCGTTTCGTGCAGGGGGCCAGCGCCCTCGCTGCCTTGCCCGCCCCCGCTTTGGCCGTGAATACGAAAGACCGCGAACTGCGCTTCATGCCGCAGATCGACCTCGTGTTCCTCGATCCGCATTACAGCATGACCAACATCACCCGGAATCATGCCGGCCTGGTGTTCGATCAGCTGTACGGCACCAATGCCGCCTTCCAGCCCAAGCCGCAGATGGCGGCGGGCCACACGATCGAGGACGACGGCAAGCGCTGGCGCATCACGCTGCGTGACGGCCTGGCGTGGCACGATGGGGAGAAAGTGCTCGCCCGCGATTGCGTGGCCAGCATCACCCGCTGGGGCAAGCGTGACGTGCTGGGGGCGGAGGTTCTGGCCCTGAGTGATGAGATCAGTGCGGTGGACGACCGCACCATCCAATTCCGCCTGAAGCAGCCCTTCCCGGTGCTCGATGCCGCTTTGGGCAAGCCGGGCGCCTATATGCCGGCGATGATGCCGGAACGGTTCGCTGCCCTCGACCCGTTCAAACCGATCCCGGAGATCATTGGCAGCGGCCCGTTCCGCTATGTCGCCAATGAGCGCATGCAGGGCGTGCGCAACGTCTATGCCAAATTCGAGGGCTATGTGCCCCGGCCCGACGGCACCCCCGATCGTGGCACCGGCCCGAAGATCGTGCATTTCGACCGCGTGATCTGGTCCACCATGCCGGACCAGGGCACGGCCCTGACCGCCTTGCAGAAGGGGGAGCAGGATTGGTGGGAATATGCCTCCCAGGACATGATTCCGCTGATCCGGCGCGACCCCAACCTGCGCTATGGCGTGCTGGAGACGGAGGGCAACTACATGATGGTGCGCTTCAACCATCTGCAGCCCCCGTTCAACCGCCCGGAGATGCGCCGGGTGATCCTGCGCGCCCTCGATCAGACCGATTTCGTCGCCGCCGTCGCGGGCGGGGAGGCCGAGTTCCAGCGCCCCGGTGTCGGCTTCTACCCGCCCGGCCTGCCCGACGCGACCGAGGCCGGCCTGGCCGAACTCAAGACTCCCTTGGCCCCGGAACAGGCGAAGAAGGCGTTGGAAGCCGCCGGCTACAAGGGGGAGAAGATCGTCCAGATCTCCCCCGGCGATTACCCCAATGTCAAAGCCGCCAGTGAGGTTCTGGCGGACCTGCTGAAGCGGATCGGGATCAATCTGGAATATGTGAGCACGGACTGGGCGACCATGACCCAGCGGGTGCTCAAGAAGGACAATCCGGAAAACGGCGGCTTTCACATCCATATGTTGAACGTGCCGGGCCTGTCGGTGGCGTCCCCGCTGGTGAACTCGCGCATACGCGGCGTGGCGGCCTCGGAGTCCGGCTGGTACGACTCCAAACGCTATGAAGACCTGCGCATGCAATCGCTGCTGGCCACCGACCCGGCGGAGCGGCGGCGGTTCGCGGAGCTGTTGCAGCTGGAATGTTTGGCGACGGTGCCGCTGGTGCCGGGCGGCGTGACTTTGCAGCCGGCGGCCTGGCGGTCGGATCTGACCGGTGTTTTGAGCGGGGTGCCGAAGTTCTGGAACGTGCGCCGGGGTTGAGGCCGCCAGTGGCATCATTCTTGCCAGACAGTGGCCCAAGGCGCGCATCACGCGCATCGGCCATGAGGATCAAGATGCCTATCGATGTTCAGGAACTTGCAACAGGTGTGACAAGGGTCGTGCTATCCGGCCGGATCGACATCTCCGCCGTGCAGGCGATCGACACCGCCATGATGGCGGTCGCAGCCAAGGCGCAATGCATGGTCATCGACCTGACCGGCGTCGAATTCATTGCGTCGATGGGTTTACGAAGCCTCGTGAAATGCGCGAAAATGATTCGTGGCAAGCGCGGCCACGTCGCGCTCCTGACCGCGCCCAATGTGGTGGCTGACGTGATCCGCTCCAGCGGGATAGACGATTTGATACCGCTGTTTGATTCCGATGCCGAGGCCTTGGCCGCGGTGTCGCTGGTTTGACGGGCCGCCGGCGCGATTCATGGGCGGCCCTGACTCACAACCCAGCACAACGCTGTGCCTGACCTCCGCGTTCGACGACCTCCGCCTGGTCTATCCCTGGCTCGATGCGGTCGCCACCACCGTGGTGACGCCCGAGATCCTGTCCGCGATGCATGTCGTGTTGGAAGAGGCGGTGGCCAATGTCGTGATGCACGGCTTCTCACCGGGCCAGGACGGCACGATCGCGCTGCGCTTTGCCGCCGAACCCGGCGGGGTCACCCTGATGATCGAGGATGACGGCAAAGCATTCGATCCCAGCGCCGCCGCCTTGCCGCGCCTGGCCGGTAGTCTGGCGGAGGCCACCGTCGGCGGGCGCGGCCTGACCCTGATCCGGCGCTTCTGCCCCGCCATCGCCTATGAACGCCGGGATGGCCGCAACCATTTGCGGCTGCGCTTTACCCTGCCCATCGGATGACGGCACGGGTCTTGCGTGCGCGACGCTGATCGCGGAACACGATAAAAGGGAACGCATTCCAAACCATGACACACGCCCCGGAACACCCCATCGCTGTCCCCACCCCGTCGACATCCCAGTCCTTGCAGGAGATCGAGAGCCTATTGCTGGAGCATTATGCTCAGTATCAGGGCAATCAGGACGGTGCGCTCGCCAATTACATCCCCGAACTGGCCAAGGTCCCACCCGATCAGTTCGGCCTCGCCGTCGCCACCCATGCCGGGGATGTCGTGGCCGTCGGCGATGCGGATGTCCCCTTCACCATCCAGTCCATCTCCAAAGCCTATAATTTCGCCATGCTGCTCGACGAAGTCGGCCGGGACGAAACCTACGCCGCCGTCGGCGTGCAGCCGAGCGGGGATCCGTTCAACGCCATCACCCTCGATGCGAGGACCAATCGGCCGTTCAACCCCATGGTCAATGCCGGCGCCATCGCCGTCGCCGGCCGCCTGCGCCAGATCCTCGGCGCCGGCGCCTTCGACCGGGTGCTGGAGGTGTTCAGCCTCGCCGCCGGCCGCACGCTGGATGTGGATGAGCGGGTGTTCGAATCCGAACGCGAAACCGGGCATCGCAATCGCGCCATCGGGCACCTGCTGCGCGCGGCGGAAGTGTTCGACGTGCCGGTGGATGAGGTGCTCGACGTCTATTTCCGCCAGTGCTCGATCCGCGTGACCGCGCGCGACCTCGCGGTCATGGGCGCGACGCTCGCCAATCTCGGCATCAATCCCTGCACCAGACAGGACGTGTTCGGCATGGACGCGGTGCGCGACACGCTGTCGGTGATGTTTACCTGCGGCATGTACGACGGCGCCGGTGACTGGGCGACGCGGGTCGGTCTGCCCGCCAAAAGCGGCGTCGGCGGCGGCATCATCGCCGTCGTCAACCGTCAGATCGGCATCGGCGTCTTCTCCCCCCGGCTGGATGAGGCTGGCAATTCCGTGCGCGGCAAGCTCAGTTGCATCGGGTTGGCGGACGGGCTGGGGCTGCATGCCTTCGATGCCACCAACCCCGGGTCGAGCTTCCTGCGCGGGATGGCCAAGTGGGATTGACCCAGGCTTCAATCGCGCGGCCCTGACTCCGCGGCCACCGCGCTCCCCGCTGTAATCGGGGCTACCGCATTGCCACGAACTGTGGCAATGCGCCCTCAATACTTGGTTTGCAGGAGGGATATCCATGCTCACGACCCGTCGCGTGATGCTGACCGGCGCGCTCGCCGCACCCGCGGTGTTTGGTGCCAGCCGCGCCCGTGCCGCCAAGACGGTACTGAAAATCAGCCATCAATTCCCCGGTGGCAGCGCCACGGACGGTGATTTTCGCGATCGGCTGGTGCGCAAACTGGCCGTCGCCGTCGGTCAGGAAACCGCCGGTGAGCTGGAGTTTGAAATCTACCCGAACTCGTCCCTCATGAAGACCGTGGCGCAGTTCTCCGCCCTCCGGCGGGGCGCGCTCGACCTGTCCTTGTATCCGCTCGCTTATGCCGGCGGAGAAATCGCCGAGGTCAATATCGGCCTGATGCCCTCCCTCGTGACCAACTATGCGCAGGGCATGGCCTGGAAGAACGCCGACATCGGCAAGGCGCTGACGGAATTGCTGGAAAAGCGCGGGGTGAAAATCCTGACCTGGATCTGGCAATCGGGGGGCGTCGCCTCCCGCGCCGCGCCAATCGTGTCGCCCGATGACGTCAAGGGCCTGAAGGTCCGCGGTGGCTCGCGGGAGATGGACCTGATGCTCAAGCAGGCCGGCGGCATCATCTCCTCCGTCCCATCCAACGAAATCTACGCCGCGATGCAGACCGGCTCGCTCGATGCGGCCGTGACGTCGTCCACCAGCCTGATCAGTTTCCGCCTGCAGGAAATCAGCAAGGCGGTGACCTCCGGCATCCAGGGCAGTTTCTGGTTCATGCTCGAACCCCTGCTGATGTCGAAGGCCATCTTCGACGCCTTACCCTCCGCCCAGCAGCAAGCCATCACCAAAGCGGCTGCCAATCTCGAAAGCTTCGCGCTGGAGGCGGCCAAAGCCGATGATATCGAGCTGAGCGCCGTATATGGCAAAGCCGGCGCCACCACGAAGCAGTTCGATGCCGCGGCCCTGCAGAAATGGCAGGATGTGGCGCGGGAGACGGCGTGGAAGGATTTCGCCGGACGCAATGGCGCCTGCGCTGATTTGCTGGCCTTGGCGCAGAAGGTCCCGGTCCCGGCATGACCGATGCGGTCCTGAGTGATGGCGCCGCGCCAACGGATGTCCCCCGGTCAGGCGGGTTGGGCGCGGTGCAGCGCATCGTGACCGGGCTGAACGCGGCGATGGCCGTCGTCTCCAGCATCGCCATCGGGCTGGCCGGCCTGGTTCTGACCTGGGAGGTTATCGGCCGCTATTTCCTCAAAATCGCCAGCGACTGGCAGGATGAGTTTTCCGCGCTGCTGCTGATCGGCGCCACGTTCTCCTCCGCCGCCTGGACCCAGGCGCGGCGCGGGCATGTGGGGATTGAGGCTTTGGCGCATCTGCTGCCCCCCGGCGCCGATGCGGTGCGGCGCTGGCTGGCGGATGCCTGTGCTTTCGCCTTCTGTGCCTATTTCGCATGGAAATGCGGGCAGTTGCTGTTCGAGGCGCTGGATGAGGGGCAGACCTCCCCCTCCGCCTGGGGGCCGCCGCTCTGGATCCCCTATGGCAGCATGACCGCCGGCATGGCGCTGCTTTCGGCGCAGCTTTTGTTACAGGTGCTGATGGGGCCGCAACGGCGATGAACGCACTTCAGCTCGGCCTGCTCTATGGCGGCGCGACCCTCGTGGCACTGTTTTCCGGCATCCCCATCGCCTTCGCCCTGGGCGGTGTCGCGACGCTGTTCATGGTGCTGTTCATGCCGGCGGCCAGCGTCGATACCATCGCGCAGAACGTTTATGAGGAACTGGCCAGCATCACGCTGCTGACCATTCCGCTGTTCATCCTCAAAGGCGCCGCCATCGGAAGAGCCGGGCCGGCAAGGACCTCTACGACGCCCTGCACACCTGGCTGCACCGGATCCCCGGCGGCCTGGGCGTGGCGGTCGTGCTGGCCTGCGGCCTGTTCGCGGCCATGGCGGGATCGAGCCCGGCTACCTGCTCGGCCATCGGGTCGTCGGGCATCCCCGAGATGCGCCGTCGCGGCTACTCCCCCGGCTTCGCCGCCGGCCTGGTGGCCGCGGGCGGCACGCTGGGCATTCTGCTGCCGCCGTCGATCGTGCTGATCCTGTATGCCGTCGCCGCCGAACAGTCGCTGGGGCGCTTGTTTCTGGCCGGCATCGGCCCCGGCGTGCTGCTGGTCGTGCTGTTCGCCGCCTATGCGATGCTGCACTGGACCAAGGAGCATACGCGGGCGCTGGCCGTCCGGCGTGACACCGGGCGTGAAAGCGAGCTGCTGCGGGTCGAGCACTTCACCTTCAGCCAGAAACTGGCGGCCCTGCCGCGCGTGTTGCCGTTCCTGGTTCTGCTCGGCGGCGTGATGATCGCGCTCTATGGCGGGATCGCCACCCCGTCGGAAACCGCCGGCCTCGGGGCCGTCCTCGCGCTGCTGCTGATCGCGGTCGTCTATGGCGCCTGGGGCCTGTCGGACCTGAAGCCGATCTTCCTGGGCACCCTGGGGGAGAGCGGGATGCTGCTGATGATTATCGGCATGAGCCTGCTCTACAGCTATGTCATGAGCTATCTGCACATTTCGCAATCCGCCGCCGGCTGGATCGTCGGGCTGCAACTGTCCAAATGGCTGCTGCTGACGGCGATGTTGCTGCTCGTGGTCGTGCTGGGCTTCTTTCTGCCGCCGGTCTCGATCATTCTGATGACCGCCCCCATCCTGCTGCCGCCGCTGAAGGCCGCCGGGTTCGACCTGATCTGGTTCGGGGTCGTGATGGCGGTGGTCATGGAAATGGGGCTGATCCACCCGCCGGTGGGGCTCAATATCTTCGTCATCAACCGCATCGCGCCCGATATCGGGCTGGGGGCGATCATCTGGGGCACGCTGCCATTCGTCGCGCTGATGGCGGTGGCCGTGGTGATCCTGTCCGTCTTCCCCGGCATCGCCATGTGGTTACCGAATCTGGTCTACGGATAATGTGCCAGTATTTGCCTAAAGAAAACGCACACTGATCGTTTCCGCGCCGCCCACACTGTCAAATCGGCCGCTCTTGCTGGCACATCGTTTGCACCTTCGCACGCATCCTATCTCGTGGAGGGGTGCAGATCATGCCAGCGGCTTTGACGGACGATGCGCTCGATTACCTCATGCAAAACGCCGGTCTGGTGCTGACCGACGCGCAAAAAGCCGATCTGAAAACGATTCATGAGGGTCTGACGGCAATGAAAGCGCGGGTGCGCCAGCCCCGCGGGCACATGGCCGAACCCGCGCATGGCTTCGCTTTCACCGGGGAGGACGCGCCATGACCATCCCCACCATCGCCGAAGCCGCGTCGCTGATCGCGGCCCGCAAACTATCGCCGGTCGAATTGACCCAGGCCTGCCTGGATCGCATGCAGCGGATGGACGGCGCGCTGCATGCCTTCATCCTGCCGACGCAGGAGCGGGCGCTGGCCGATGCCCGCGCGGCGGAGGCCGCGATCATGAAGGACGGGCCGCGCGGCAAGCTGCACGGCATCCCCATGGGGCTCAAGGATATCGTCGATACCGCGGGGATCCCGACGACCTGCCAGTCGCGCCTGCTCGCGGGCAATGTGCCCACCACGGACGCGGCCTGCGCGCGCAGCCTCGCCGCCGCCGGCACGGTGCTGATGGGCAAGCTCACCACCCATGAATTCGCCGATGGCGGGCCGAGTTTCGATCTGCCCGCGCCGCCGGCCCGCAATCCCTGGAACCCCGATCATTTCACCGCCGGTTCATCCTCCGGCACCGGCGCTGCCGTCGCCTCCGGCATGATCCTCTGCGGGATCGGCACCGATACCGGCGGTTCGATCCGCGGTCCGGCGGCTTTGTGCGGCATTGCCGGGATCAAGCCGACCTATGGGCTGGTGTCGCGGGCGGGGGTGGCGCCGGCGGCATACAGCCTCGACACGATCGGGCCGATGGCCTGGACGGCGGAGGACTGCGCCATCATGCTGCAAGCCCTCGCTGGTTATGATCCAGCCGATCCCGCGAGCGCCGATCGGCTGGTACCGGATTTTTCGGCGTTGCTGGGAACGGGTTTGAAGGGCGTGCGGATCGGCGTCCTGCGGCATTTTCACGAAACGGATTCTCCCGTTTCGCCAGCGGTCCAAGCGGGCATCGACAACGCGGTCGCGGTGTTTCAGGCGATGGGCGCGGTGATCAGCGATGTCACCGTCTCCCCGATGCAGGACTGGCACGCCTGCGGCAGTTTGATCTCCATGACCGAGCGCGCCGCCGCCTATGAGGAATGGGCCCGCACCCGGCTGGGCGAATTCAGTGAGCGCGTGCAACGGCGGCTGATGCTGGGCGCGATGGTGTCGGGGGTGGATTATGTTCAGGCGGTGCGCCGGCGCCGCGAATTGCGCGCGGAACTGCGGGTGGCGATGGCGGAGCTTGATGTGGTGCTGACGGCGGCGGCCTTCGGTGAGGCCCCCAAAATGGACGCCATCCCCCGCTGGGACGTCTTCGATCGGCCCAGCATCACGATCCCCTTCAACGTGGCGGGCTATCCGGCGATGTCTGTCTGTTCCGGATTTGGTCCGAATGGCCTGCCGGTCTCGTTGCAGATCGTGGGCAAGCCGTTCCAGGAGGCGACGGTCTTCCAGGTGGCGGACGCGTTCGAAAAAGAAACCGGCTTCCGCGCGCGCCGGCCGGCGATGGTGGGGGAGGCCTGATCGGCCTTCGCTACGCGTCATACCCCGGCATGTGCCGCGAGAGTTGGCCCGGACGAGCCGGGCCATGACGAATAACGAAGGTCGATCAGGCAACGTTTAAGGCATTTGGTTTTAATCGGGAGAGATGACGTTCATGCCATGACGAACAGAGAAGGCCGATTGGGAAATGTGACGTTCATCCCATACTCGTCATGGCCCGGCTTGTCCGGGCCACCGCTCGCGGCACAATCCGGGCCATGGCGCATAGAGAAGGCCGTTCGGGCAACGTTTATGGCATTTGGTTTTAATCGGAAAGGTGACGATCATGGCATTCCATACCCTGCGCGCGGCCCCGGATACCGTTCGCCTCGGCGTGTTCGACGCGGTGTTTCCGGCCGTCTACCATGTGGAGTCCGGCGACACCGTCGAAGTTCAATGCGTGTCCGGCCGTGATGAAGTGTTGCCGGCGGCGGATTCAGGCCTCGAATCACCGCCGGAATTGCTGGCCATCCTGGCCGCCAATCCGGAATCGAAGGCCGGTCATATCGTCACCGGCCCGATCGCGGTGGCCGGCGCGATGCCCGGCGATACGCTGGAAATCCGCATCGACAAGATCGAGCCGGGGGCGAACTGGGGTTACAACCTGATCCGCCCGCTGGCCGGCACCCTGCCGGAGGATTTTCACGCATTCACCCTCATGCATATCCCGGTCGATCGCGAAAAGCGGACCTGCGCCTTGCCCTGGGGCACGGAATTGCCGCTGGCGCCGTTCTTCGGCGTGATGGGCGTCGCACCCCCGCCCGCCTTCGGCCGCATCGCCTCCAAAGAGCCGCGCATCCATGGCGGCAATCTCGACAACAAGGAACTCACCGCCGGTTCGACGCTGTTTCTGCCGGTCTGGGTGCCCGGCGCGAATTTCTCCGTCGGCGATGGCCACGGGGTGCAGGGCGATGGGGAGGTCTGCGTCACCGCGCTGGAAATGTGCCTGACCGGAACCTTCACCTTCGTGCTGCATAAGAATACCGGTCAGGTGCAGCCGCGGGCGGAAACCCCGACGCATTACATCACCATGGGGATGCATGAGGACCTGGACCAGGCCATGAAACAGGCACTGCGGGAGATGATCGCCTTCATCTGCCAGCGGTCCAATCTCTCCCGGGAACAGGCCTATTCCTTCTGCTCCCTGGCGGTAGACTTCCACGTCACGCAGACGGTGAACGGCGAAAAAGGCGTGCACGGCATGCTGAAGAAGGGCCTGCTGTTCTAATCGAGAGGAAAACCCCGATGTCGTACGCAACCGAACCCGCGGCCATGACGGCGTCCGAGGCCGCCGGGCTGATCGCCTCGAAGCAGTTGTCGTGTGAGGAACTGGCGCGGTCCTGCCTCGCGCGTGTCGCCGCCCGGGACGCGGCGGTGAAGGCCTGGCTCTGGCTCGACCCGGATCACGTGGTCCGCCGGGCGCGGGAATTGGACAAGCTGGGACCCAAGGGGCCGCTGCACGGCCTGCCGATCGGGGTGAAGGACGTCATTGATACGGTGGATTATCCGACGACGCAGAATTCGCCGATTTATGATGGGATGCGGGTGGGGCGGGACGCGGCCTGCGTGGGCGTCGTACGCGGCAACGGGGCGCTGATTTTCGGCAAGACCGATACGGTGGAGTTCGCCTCCGGCGGGCGCAAGGCGGTGACCCGCAACCCCTACAACCCCGCCCATACGCCCGGCGGATCCTCATCCGGCTCCGGCGCCGCGGTCGGCGATTACCAGGTGCCGCTGGCCTTTGGGACGCAGACCGGCGGGTCGCAAATCCGGCCGGCATCGTTCAACGGGATCTATGGCCTGAAGCCGAGCTGGGGGCTGGTCAGCCGGGAAGGGGCGCGGATGTCGTCGATGACGCTCGATACCGTCGGCTGGTATGGGCGGTGCGTCGACGACCTTATTCTGATGGGCCGCGCCTTCCGGATCGAACAGGACACGGCCCCGGTCGCGGTCAAGGGGCTGCGGGTGGGCCTGTGCCGCAGCCCGGCCTGGCCTGCGATCGAGCCGGGTGGCGAAACGGCGTTGATGGCGGCCGCGCGGCGCCTGGCCGCCGCGGGCGCGATCGTGGACGAGCTGGTGCTGCCCGATCCCTTCAACCGCCTGATCGAAGCCCAGAACATCATCGTCAATGCCGAGGGCGCGGTGTCCTTCCTGCCCGAATATGTCAACGCCCACGCCATCCTGGCCCCCGACTTGCGCGCCAAGGTGGACAACGTCATCGGCACCACGCCGGAGGCGCTGCTGGCGGCCTATGCCCTGGCGGATTCATGCCGACCGGTGTTCGACGGCTTATTCGGGGCGGATCTGGATGTGGTGCTGACCCCCTCCTCCCCCGGGGAGGCGCCGATGGGCCTGCACACCACGGGGAATGCGATCTTCAACCGCATGTGGACCCTGCTGCATGTGCCCAATGTCGGCATTCCCAGCGGCTTCGGCCCGCATGATCTGCCGGTGGGTGTGACCCTCGTCGGCAAGCGCCTCTCGGATGCGCGGCTGATGGCGATCGCGAAGGCGCTGGCACCGATTATCGACACGGACGCGAGTCTGCGCATGCGGCGGCTATGGGGCGGGGACGCATAGCGGGGCTTTCCGCCAAAACGATACACGCCGGCCCTATTCGTCATGGCCCGGACAAGCCCTACCGTGTTCACACATCATGGCAACGAAAATTCATAAGCCAAACAAAGGGACTTCTAATACGTCATGGCCCGGCTTGTCCGGGCCACCGCCGCCCGCACCATGCCGCGATAGGTAGCCCGGACAAGCCGGGCCATGACGGTGTAGAGCGGCGCTGGCAAAAATCGTTCCCGCGATGTGTGAATCCAGTAGCGACAAGCCGGGCCATGACGGTTTGAGCCACGGTGTGATCGGCAGGCGGCTGGCATCAGATCAAGGGCGATGCCGAAGCAGGCCTGCCCCACATAGACCCAGGGCGCACTCCGGCTTAGGGTCGGTCCGCGCCACAACGCGGGAATCCGATGTCACGTCTGGTCGTTGTTTCCAATCGGGTCGCCCCCATTCAAGAGGGTGAAGCCACCGCCGGCGGCCTCGCCGCGGGGGTGCTGGATGCTTTGAAGGGCCATGGCGGCATCTGGTTCGGCTGGAGCGGCAACGTCACCACCGAATCCGAACCCAATCCCGCCCGGCAGGTCGGTCCCATCACCCTGTTCACGATCGATCTGTCGCGGCAGGATTACGACCAGTTCTACCGCGGCTTCGCCAACGGCACCCTCTGGCCAACATTGCATTATCAGATCGGGCTCGGCACCTACGACCGGGCGGAATTCGCCGGCTATAAGCGCGTGAACGAACTGTTCGCCCGCTCGGTCGAGAAGCTGATCAAGCCCGACGACCTGATCTGGGCGCATGATTACCACCTGCTGTGCTTCGCGGATTCGTTGCGGGCCCTGGGGGTGAAAAACCGCATCGGCCTTTTCCTCCATATTCCCTTCCCCGGGCCGGGCGTGTTCATGACCATCCCCTGCCATGCGGAGGTCATTCGTTCCATGTGCCAATACGATCTGCTGGGGTTCCAGACCGAGCAGGATCAGGCAGCGTTCCTCGATTATGTGATCCGCCATGCCGGCGGCACGCCGCTGGGCGATGGCGCGGTGTCGGTGTTCGACCGCGTGGTCAAGACCGGGGTCTATCCCATCGGCGTGCATGTCGAGGAGGTGCGGGCGCAGGCCGAACTCGCCGCCAACCGCCGCGTCGCCACAAGGCTGCGGGCGACGCTGCTGGATTGGCTGATTCTGAGCGTCGATCGCCTGGACTACTCCAAAGGCCTGCGTCAGCGCTTCGCCGCCTACGAGCGGTTTCTGCAGGATTACCCGACCTGGCATAACAACGTGACCTTCATGCAGATCGCCCCGCCATCGCGATCAGACATCGAGACCTATCAGGCCATCCGGCGGGAGCTGGAGGGCGAGGCCGGCCGCATCAACGGCCGCTTCGCTGAAGTCGATTGGGTGCCGCTGCGCTATCTGAACAAAAGCTTCCCGCGCAATGTGCTCATGCCGCTCTATGCCGAGGCGCAGGCCTGCCTGGTGACCCCGCTGCGCGACGGGATGAACCTCGTGGCCAAGGAATACGTGGCCGCGCAGGACCCGGCCGAACCCGGGGTGCTGATCCTGTCCCAATTCGCCGGCGCCGCGAACGAATTGCAGGCGGCCTTGGTGGTGAACCCCTACGACCAGGAAGGCCTCGCCGCCGCGATGGACCAAGCCTTCGCGATGCGGTTGGAGGAACGCCAGGAACGCCACGCGGCGATGATCAAGGTGATGCGGGAAAACAGCCTGGAACGCTGGCGCGACCGGTTCCAGGCGGATCTGTTGGGGTGAAGCCGGAGCGGGTTTCGGACCTTCGGTGAGTCTGCCCGCGGTTATCCCGCTCTACAGCCGGCCCAGCAGCCGCAGCCACAGCACCAGAGCCGCGTCATACGGGATCGCCGGAACCTCCCGCAGGCGCCAGTACCAACGGCGGCGCCACCGCGCGGCGGCGGGTTCGGGCGGCGGCGGGCAGGGCCGCGCCGCGATGCCGGCCAGCCAGAACAGCAGTAGGCAGCGGGGCAGGTGGTAGGCGCTGGTGGCGGCGTAGACCGGCGCGCCGGGCCGCAGCATGCGGCGCACCGCGCGGATCGATGACAGCGTGTCGGTCGCGGTGTCCTCCAGGCGGATCGACCACCCCGATAGGACCGCCTGCCGCAACTGGTCCGCCATGACCGAGGCCTCCGACGGTCCGAACCGGCCGACGCCGCCGGTTGGGATGAACTGGCCGGCCGGAAACCGCCGGGCGAACCGCGTGGCGGCCGCCACCCGGCGGCGCAAGGTCGCGCTGGGTTGCCCGTCCGGACGCACCGCGGCGCCGAAGATGACGATGGTGGGTGGCTGGTTCACGCGACTCTCCGATGCTCCTATAAACCGCCGCCCCGACTCGCTTATTGGGCCGACTAATCCGGCCCGGCTGCCCCCGTGAGACAGTTTGTAGACCCGCCGATACGAGGAAGTCCCATGCGCATTGCCATTCGTCACTGGCCGCTGGCCGCCGCATCCGCCGTTCTTCTGGGATTGGCGGGGTGCACGGGGTTTGGCGACGCCAGCAAGTCCGGCGCGCCGGCCACGCCGCCACCGCTGTTTGACCGCATCGGCGGCAAGCCGGTGCTAACGGCGGTGGTGGACGATTTCCCCCAGATCGTGGCGGGCGATGCGCGCATCAACCGGCGGTTCGTGGTGGGCGACATGGCGCGGTTCAAAGCCGCGATGGTCGAGCAGCTCTGCGCCGCCACGGGTGGCCCGTGCCATCCGGCCGCCAGCGCGCTGCATGACTCCCATGCCGGGATGGGGATTTCCGACGCGGAGTTCAACGCCACGGTGCAGGACCTGCGCCGCGCCATGACGCGGCATGATGTGCCGATCGAATTGCAGGTGGAGTTCTCGGCGGCGATGGAGCCGTTGCGTGATCAGGTTGTGTCGCCGATGCGTCCGACGCAGTCGGTGGTGACCCAGGTGATCGCCCAGAAGAAGGGGGGCAAGGCGGTTGCCGCCGCCACGTCGTCCGCGCACAAGCACAGCGTGGTGGCCAGCAAGGCGGCCTCGGTCAAAAAGGCGCCGGTGGCCAAAAAGGCGGCAACGACCAGCAAGGCCACCCCCAGGAAAGCCTCCACGACCAAGGATAACTGACGGGGAACGATCCCCGCCCTTGACAGGGGCGTGGCCGGTTGCTGCCCTCCGTCCCAATCAGGAGGGAAGCGCCATGACCAGGGTTCTCAGCGAAGCGGCTGTCCGGCAGTACAACGAGCAAGGCTACTACGCACCGATCCGGGTGATGTCGACGGCGGAGGCCTTGGGTCTGCGCACGAAGCTGGAAAGCTTCGAGGCCGGGGCGGGGCCTCTGGCCGGGCGGCTGCGGCAGAAATCGCATCTGCTGTTCACCTGGCTGAACGACCTGATCCGCCATCCCGCCATTCTCGACGCGGTCGAAGACGTGCTCGGCCCGGACCTGCTGTGCTGGGGCAGCAGCTTCTTCATCAAGGAAACCCGCGACCCCGGCTTCGTGTCCTGGCATCAGGATTCGACCTATTGGGGCCTCGACCCCGCCGACGTGATGACGGCCTGGATCGCATTCTCCGACAGCACGTCCGAAAACGGCGCCATGCGGGTCATGCCCGGCACGCATAGGCTGGACCAGATCCCGCACCGCGACACCTTCCGCAAGGACAATCTGCTGAGCCGCGGGCAGGAGATCATGGTGGATGTGAATGAGGCCGACGCGGTGACCCTGGAACTGATGGCCGGGGAAATGTCGCTGCATCACGTGCGGCTCATCCACGGCTCGGACCCCAATCCGTCCGGCAAGCGCCGCATCGGCTTCGCCATCCGCTACATCCCGACCTCGGTCCGTCAGATCGCCGGCGCGCATGACAGCGCCACCCTGGTGCGCGGCACCGACCGTTACGGCCATTTCGCGCTGGAACAGCGCCCGGACGCGGATATGTCGCCCAGCGCGGTTGCCTATCATCAAGCCGTGACCGGCGCCCACACCGCGATCCTGATGCGTCAGACCGGGCGGGAGATGCGGGCTTAACGAACACCTCGAATCCCCATTGCGCGAACCCCCGCGCTTGCGCACTCTATCCCCCAGGCAAACAGAAGGGCCGGTTAACGGCCCTGTGACTGCCAACAGGGAGCGCAATGCACAAGGACGCGACACCGCTGCTCAGCGTGCGGGGCGTTTCGGTTCGGTTTGGGGGCGTAGTGGCACTCGACGACGTCAGCTTCGACGTCGCCCAAGGTCAGATCGCCGGCCTGATCGGCCCGAACGGCGCCGGGAAAACCACGCTGTTCAACTGCCTCAGCCGGCTGTACCAGCCGAGCGCCGGGGAAATCCTGTTTGAGGGCGCATCCGTCCTCGCCACCCCGCGCCACCGCATTCCCAATATCGGAATCGGCCGCACATTCCAGAACGTCGCGCTGTTCGACCGGCTGACCGTGCTGGAAAACGTCATGGTCGGCCGCCACAGCCCAACCCATTCCAGCTTCCTCGCCAATGCCCTGCGCCTGCCCTCCGTGGTGGCGGAACAGAAGGCCGCGCGCGAACGCGCCATGGAGCTGATCGCCTTCATGGAACTGGGCGCCTTCACCCATTGGCCAGCCGGCGGCCTGCCGTTCCCCATCCGCAAGCGGGTGGAACTCGCGCGCGGCCTGGCCGCCGAACCGAAGCTGCTGCTGCTCGATGAGCCAGCCGCCGGGCTGAACCACGAAGAGGTCAGCACCCTGGAAACCCAGATCCGCCGGGTGCGCGATACGCTCGGCGTGACCGTGCTGCTGGTGGAGCATCATATGAGCCTGGTGATGTCGGTGTCCGACAAGGTCGTGACCATCAATTTCGGCAAGAAGATCGCCGAAGGCACGCCCGATGAAGTCAAACGCCACCCGGAGGTCATCCGCGCCTATCTCGGGACCGGCGCCTGATGGCCGCGCTGCTGGAAATCAAAGGTCTGAGCGCCTGGTACGGTCAGATCCGAGCCCTGTTCGATCTTGACCTGACCATCGAACAAGGCGGCGTCACCGCTTTGCTGGGCGCCAATGGCGCCGGCAAGACCACCAGCCTGCGCGGGATCTGCAACATGATCCGCCGCGCCGGCACCACCATCATGGACGGCACCGACATCAGCCGCCGCACCACCGAAGACATCGTCCGCATGGGCGTCGCCCATGTGCCGGAAGGCCGCGGCACCTTCGTGGCCCTGACGGTCGAAGAAAACCTCCGTCTCGCCTTCCACATCCGCCGCGATCGCAAGGCCGCCGAACGCGATATGGAGAAGGTGTTCACCTACTTCCCCCGGCTGAAGGAACGCATCCACCAGCAGGCCGGCACGCTCTCGGGCGGGGAGCAGCAGATGCTCGCCGTCGCCCGCGCGCTGATGCTGGCGCCACGGCTGATGCTGCTCGATGAGCCGTCCTTCGGCCTCGCGCCGCTGATCGTGCAGGAGATCTTCCGCATCCTGCGCCGCATCAACGAGGAGGAAAAAGTGTCCATGCTGATCGTCGAGCAGAATGCCGCCCTGGCACTGGAACTGGCCGATCACGTCTATCTGCTGGAAACCGGGCGGGTGGTGATGTCGGGCCCGTCGGAGATGGTCAAAAACGACGAAACGCTGCGCAAAGCGTATCTTGGGTATTAGGGGGCCGCATGGACTTTTTCATCCAGCAGATCGCCGCCGGCCTGACGAACGGGGCGATCTATGCCTGCGTCGCGCTCGGCCTGGTGATGATCTACGTGTCCACCGATCACATCAATTTCGCGCAGGGGGAAATGGCGATGTTCGCCACCTACCTGGCCTGGGCAATGATCGATGCGGGCGTGTCGTATTGGGTGGCCTTCGGGGCCACCATCCTGATCGCCTTCGCCAGCGGGTTGTTCATTCAGCGGGTCATCCTCAAACCCCTTGAGACCGCCCCCGTCCTGGCGCTGGTGGTCTGCTTCATCGCGCTGCTATCGATCTTCAACGCCCTGGCCGGCATGATCTGGAGTTTCACGATCAAGCAATTCCCCTCGCCCTTTCCGCAGCGGGACGTGTTCGGCAACGGCCTGGTGAGCGTGCAACAGATCGGTGTCGTGACGGTGACGTTGCTGATGCTGTGCCTGCTGACGGTGTTCTTCCGCTTCACCACGCTGGGCCTGGCCATGCGGGCGGCGGCGCAGAACGCAACCTCCGCCCGGCTGATGGGCGTGCGGGTGTCGTGGATGCTGGCGCTCGGTTGGGGCCTCGCCTCCGCCATCGGGGCGATCGCGGGCATGCTGGTGGCGCCGATCGTGTTCCTGGACCCGAATATGATGACGGGGATCCTGGTCTACGGCTTCGCCGGCGCCCTCGTCGGCGGCATCGCCAACCCGCTGGGCGCGGTGGCCGGGGGGTTCATCGTCGGTGTGCTGGAAAACCTTGTCGGCAGCTACATCATCGGCAACGAGCTGAAGCTCAGCTTCGCGCTGATCATGGTGGTGGGCGTGCTGCTGTTGAAACCGGCCGGCATCTTCGGCCGCGTCATCGTGAAGCGGGTGTAGACCATGGCGGCGATGGCACAAAGCTGGGCGACCAAGGCCGGGATCGGCAAGGTTGCCATGTTCTTCTGGGTGCTGCTGGCGGCGTTGCCGCTGGCGGGCTTCGTGACCGACAGTCCGAGCTTCGATTATTACATGTTCATGGGTCAGTCGATGCTGATCTATGCGATCGCCGTGCTTGGCCTGAATCTGCTGATCGGGTTCAACGGCCAGATCTCCCTCGGGCACAGCGCCTTCTTCGCCGTCGGCGCCTATACCGCCGCCATCCTGATGAATTTCGGTGGCGTGCCCTATTGGCTGACGCTGCCGATCGCGGCCGGGGTGTGTTTTGGGGCCGGATTCCTGTTCGGGTTTCCGGCCTTGAAGCTGGAGGGTCATTACCTCGCGCTCGCCACCTTCACCCTGGCGATCGCGGTGCCGCAACTGCTGAAATACAAGGCCATCGCCGGCTGGACCGGCGGGGTCGGGGGCTTGCTGCTGGACAAGCCGGACCCGCCCTTTGGTATCCCGCTCAGCGCAGACCAGTATCTGTATTACCTGTGTCTGGTTGTGGCGATGGTGGTGTTCTGGGGGGTCTTCAACCTGCTGCGGGGGCGCAGCGGGCGGGCGATCATGGCTATCCGGGACCATGGCATGGCCGCGGGCACCATGGGGATCGACACCGGGCTTTATAAAACGGTCACGTTCGGCATCAGCGCCGGCATCACCGGGGTCGCGGGCGCGTTGTCGGCGATCACCATCGCCTATGTCGCGCCGGACAGTTTCACCTTGCAGCTCTCGATCTCTTTCCTGGTCGGGCTGGTCGTCGGTGGCATCGCATCCCTGCCGGGCTGCGTCATCGGCGGGGCCTTCATCGTGGTGGTGCAGAACTCGTCACAGTCGATTTCCGACTGGATGAAGGACACGTTCTCGCTGCGCTACGACGTGCCGGCCTGGGCGATCTACGGGACGCTGCTGCTGCTGCTGATGTTCTTCCTGCCCAACGGCATCGCCGGCGGCCTGGCCGTCCTGCGCGCCCGGCTGGGGCGGGGTTCGCGCCAATCATAATGAGAGGAAATGCCATGATCACGAGAAGAACAGCACTGGCGTCCGCGGCCTCGGTGGCTTTGGCCGGTTCCGCGCGGGCCGAAAAGAAATACGGCCCCGGTGTCACCGATACCGAAATCAAGATCGGCCAGACCATGCCCTATAGCGGTAATGCCTCGGCCTATGGCGTGGCCGGGCGGCTGCATGCGGCCTATTTCCGGATGCTTAATGAAACCCAGGGCGGCATCAATGGCCGCAAGATCAACTTCATCTCGCTGGACGACGGCTACAGCCCGCCCAAGACCATGGAACTGGCGCGCCAGCTGGTCGAACGCGATCAGGTGCTGCTGCTGTTCTACCCCTTGGGCACCCAGACCAACACCGCCATCCAGAAATACATGAACCAGAAGAAGGTGCCGCACCTGTTCCTGGCGACCGGCGCGTCCAAATGGGGCGATCCCAAGAACTTCCCCTGGACGATGGGCTGGCAGCCCGACTACCACACGGAGTGCAAGATCTTCGGCAAGCACATCACCGCCAATGTCAAAGACCCCAAAATCGCGGTGCTGCGCCAGAACGACGACATGGGCAACGACTACCTCAGCGGCTTCAAGGAAGGCCTCGGCCCGAACTGGGAGAAGATGATCGTCGCCGATGCGACCTATGAGGTGACCGACCCGACCATCGATTCCCAGATCCTGCAGCTCAAGAGTTCCGGGGCCACGGTGTTCATGAACATCACCACCCCGAAATTCGCCGCCCAGGCCATCAAGAAAGTGCCGGAGATCGGCTGGAAGCCTATCCACTATCTGGTGAGCGTGGCGGCCTCGGTGGGCGCGGTGATGCGCCCGGCGGGGATCGAGAACGGACAGGGGATCATCACCGCCCAGTTCCTCAAGGACGTGACCGACCCGCGCTGGGCCACCGATCCGGAGTATCTGGAGTGGAAGGCCTTCATGGACAAATGGAACCCGACCGGCAATCAACTGGAGGGGTCGAATGTGTCCAGCTACGTCAGCGTGCAAGGCCTGGTGCACGTTCTGAAAGCCTGCGGTGACGATCTGAGCCGCGAAAACGTCATGCGGCAGGCCGCGAATATCAAAGACCTGCGAATCCCCTTGCTGCTACCTGGGATCAAAGTGAACACCAGCCCCACCAATTTCTACCCCATCCGGGCCGAACAACTGGCGCGGTTCGAGGGCGATCATTGGGTGTTGTTCGGAGATTTGATTTCGGCGGATGCGGGGTAACCCAGACACGGCGATACAGACGATACAATTCGATTTCGTGATGACATCGTGACGATACAGGCCCGTGGGATGATACGGCTTCATTCAGGCGGGAGGGAACGATGTCATTACCCAGTGCCGAAGGAGGCTCGCGGCCAAAATCGATAATCGGGCGGGCAGCCCGTCTGCTCACCCTCATGGCCGCGGGGGCCGCCAGCCCCGCCTGGGCGGACAACGCCCCCGCATCCACAGTCGCCGCCGCGCGGATCGTCGCGGTCGGGCTTCCCGGAGCGGGCGCGGTGGCGCCCATCGGCTATTTCCACCCCGGCGGGCCCATCCGCGACAAGCCGGCCTTCGCCGCGTTTACCGAGCGCGGCCGCATCCTCGACCCTGACCGCATCGTGGTCACCAGCCGCTCCAATTTCGGCGCACCGAAGGCCGTGGCGGCCGAACCGGAGGGCGCGGTTCTGTCGCTCGATCCGGCCGGAGAGGCGGTGATCGTCATCCCCCCGGCCTTCGCCGCGTCTGGCACCCAGGCCAGCGCGCAGGACGGCCGGGTGCAATTGTTCACCGCCCAGAGCCCGGCCTTCCTCAATGGTGTCAACAACCCCGCCGCCGTCACAGCCGATCGGCCGCCGGTCAGCAATCCGTTGGGCATTTCGATCAATAATGGGTTTGGCCGCCTGTGGTTCGCCAATGCGCCGGGCGGGGCGACGGGAACCGATTCGATCGAAGACCCCAATGGCGTGCCGCTCGCGGGGGCGCCGGGCAAGATGATCGGTGGCGTCTTCGCGGGCGACAAGACCGGGCGTGCGCCGCAGCTGATCGACGGCGGCCTGCGCGATGGTGCCATCGGCAATACGCTGCTGGGCATGTCCTCCGACGGCAGCAAGCGCGCGGTGTTCGCGCTTTTGACGGCGGACGGGGCCATCACGCAGGCGCATACCGAGCAGGGGCTGGATGGTCTCGCGCCGCCAGGCACGATGACGCCGATCAGGTTGCCGGCGCCGGAGGCGGCCGATACGGCGTTGGTGACGCGGGCGGGTATCGTGTTTAACTGGGTGCCGGATCGGATCGTCTATGTCTCCGACCCGACGGCGAACGCGATCGTCGCGGTGAAACTGGCCGATGACGGCAAGGTGTTCCGGGTCGATGCCATCCGGCGCTTCACCGATCCGGCCCTCAGCACGCCGGTTGACCTCGCCCCCGTGGTGCCGGAGGTCGGGAGCCCCGGATTTTCCAGCAACACCGTGATGGCCGGCGCGTCCGATCTCTATGTGGTCAATCGCGGCAACGGGACCGTGGTACGGATGACGCAGACCGGGCGCGTCGTCGCCATCCGCCAGATCACCATCGCCGGGCAACCCATCGGCCCCCGCCGCCTTAACGGGATCGGCGTGTCACGGGATGCCAAACGAGTCTGGCTGACCATCAGCGGTGGCGTGCCAGGCTTTGAGGCCACATCCGGTGCCGTGGTTGAAATCCCCGCCTTCGGCGCCGGCGGGACCGCAACCCTGCTG
This sequence comes from uncultured Acetobacteraceae bacterium, assembly GCA_903918315.1. Taxonomy (GTDB): domain Bacteria; phylum Pseudomonadota; class Alphaproteobacteria; order Acetobacterales; family Acetobacteraceae; genus Rhodopila. The sequence continues at coordinate 66,401 of CAIXEA010000040.1, forward strand.
CCGCCCACGCCCCGACCGGAGATGGTGGAGCGCGGCGCCGCCCTGTTCGCCGCGACCTTCACCCCTGAAACCGGCCTGGGGCTCTTGTTCGACAAACAATCCTGCATCGAGTGCCACGCCTTTCCGGTGATGGGCGGCATGGGACCCGAAGGCATCGGCCCCGTCCTGCGCATCGGCCGCTTCGAGGCCGGGCATTTCGACCCGATGCTGGACCGGGGCGGCCCGGTGGCACGCCGGCGCTCGGTCGCGGAACTCGGGGTGAGCTGCGCGATTCCATCGGGCATGCCCCCCGAGGCCAATCTGGTGTCCCTGCGCAACGCGCCACCATTGTTCGGGGAGGCGGCGTTGGAGGCGGTCGCCGATGACGACATCCGTGCCCGCGCCGCCGCCCAGGCGGCGGGGGCGGATGGGATCGCCGGGCGGGTCAATCTGGTGCGCGACGCCAAGGGCCGGGAACGGGTGGGGCGCCTGGGGTGGAAGGCGCAATCGGCCTCGCTGGCGCAGTTCGTCGCCGATGCGATGCGCAATGAGCTGGGGATCACAAATCCGCTCGCCCCGACCGATGCGGTGGCGATCCCGGTGGGCTGCGCTGTGAAGGCCTCCCCGCGCGATGATGGTGGCGTGCTGCGGGCGCTGACGGCCTATGTCGCGTCGTTACCGCCGCCGGATGGGCCGCCACCGGACGTGTCATCGGCTGACGGTTCGGCGACGGGGGGCGCCACGGTGTTCGCGAGCACCGGCTGCGCCGCCTGCCACACGCCGGAGATGCGGTCGGGTTCAGCCCTTATCCGGCCCTATTCAGACATGCTGCTGCATGACATGGGGCCGGCGCTGGATGACGGCATGGTGCAGGCCGCGGCGCGCGGCCGGGACTGGCGGACCACCCCGCTCTGGGGTCTGAAGGATCGCATTCGCTATTTGCATGATGGCCGCGCGACCACGCTGCGCGCCGCGATCACCGCCTATGGTGGGGAGGCAGACCGCAGCGCGGCGGCGTTCCGCCGGTTGCCGGCGGAGGACCAGGCCCGGTTACTGACCTGGCTGGCCAGTCTTTAACAAAATAGACCTGAAATCAGAACGGTTTGTCACCACAGATGGTGATGCGGTGCATCACCCGCGTGTCGCCATCGTAATCGTTGATCGCGAAATGCTGCACGCAGCGGTTATCCCATAACAGCAGCGTCCCCTTCTGCCAGCGAAAGCGCATGGTGAATTCCGGCCGGGTCGAATGCTGCATGAAGAAATTGAGCAACGGCTCGCTCTCGGCATCCGTGAAGCCGTCGAAGCGTTGCACGTGATTGCCGACATACAACGCCTTGCGGCCGGTTTCGGGATGTGTGCGCACCAGCGGGTGGATGCTGGTGGTCTGCACATTGCCGGGGTCCTTGACGGTCATCTCCGACATTTGCCCGGCGTAGCGGTCCACCCGCGACCGCCCGTCCATCTGTTTGAAGTTGTCGCCGACACACACGGTGCGGAGCGTGTCGGCCATCGCCTTCATCCCATCCGACAGGGATTCGTAAGCGAGGTATTGGTTGGTGAACAGCGTATCGCCCCCGGCCTCCGGCACCTCCAGCGCATAAAGCATCGTGCCCATGGCGGGATTGGGGGAAAACATCTGATCGGTATGCCACGACCCGCCGAAGTTCTTCTTGTCGGTCGGGCGCTTGATGATCGCCAGGATTTCGGGGTGGCTGGGCATGCCCTTCATGAAGGGATGCAGGTGAATCTCGCCCCAGCGGCGGGCGAAGGTGAGCTGCTGGTCGGGGGTGATGGTCTGGTCGCGGAAGGCGATGACCTGATGCGCCAGCAGGGCGGCGCGGACCTCCGCCAGGACCGCGTCCGGCAGGTCCTGGGACAGATCGACGCCACTGACTTCGGCCCCGAGGGAACCGGCGATGCGATGGGTGGCGATATGGCGATACTGGGCGTTGCCCAAGCTGTTCATGGGGGCGTTCATGGCTTCCGTCCTGCTTTTGTCGGCCCAGAGTGCCTGCCAGGCTGCAAAAAGGGAAGCCGCGCGGGCCGTTGGTCCGGATTTTGGCGATACAAACGATACAAAACATTTTTTCCGCGACACAGGGACGATACAATTTATCTCTATAACAATACCGGAAGGCGAAACTATCCACCCGCCACATCCGTCACGGACCGGCCTGTCCCTACTGGATTCACACATCGCGGGAACGATTTTTGCTGGCACTGCTCTACACCGTCATAGCCCGGCTTGTCCGGGCTACCTATCGCGGCACTATGCGGGCGGCGGTGGCCCGGACAAGCCGGGCCATGACGTGTTAGAAGTCCCTTTGTTTGGTTTTCGAATTTTCGTTCCCGCGATGTGTGAATCCAGTAGGGTCTGTCCGAGCCATGACGGTTGAAGCGGTGTTTGAAAGGTCAAAGGCCAAAGCGGATGATATAACGGATTTATAATCCAAGGCATATTCGAATTCCGGTATAAAATCGGGTGTATCGCGGTATTGGCCACGATGAATGTGATTCCGGATGTAAAATGCTTGATTTTGACACAAAAACAGACCAATCAATCCTATAATTTAAGGAGCGGAACATGTTGAATCCCATCTCAGGCGCCATCATCCAGGCCAGTGATCAGATCCCAGCGGGGAGGAGTCGCGTCAGGCAGCTTCTGGGCGGCGTCGCCCTGGCCGCCCTGGCCATGGGTTGCCCGGCCGCCTTCGCGCAGCCCAGCGGCACCAGCCCCCAGGGGCTCGGCTTCCTCACCAGCACCGACTCGAATGTTCCGCCCAATAGCTACGCCTTCGGCGTCAGCGCCGATGGCGGCGTCGTCGTCGGCTACGCCAGTCTGACCCCGCCAATCGCTTATGAGGGCTTTCGCTGGACCCCGGCCGGCGGGATGGTCGCGTTGGGCGTGCTGGGCGCTGGCGTTCCAGGCGTCGTTCAGACCAACAGCATCGCCCAGGCCGTCAGCGCCGACGGCACCGTGATCGTGGGCGAAAGCACCGACGGCACCAATGGCGGTCAGGCCTTCCGTTGGACCCAGGCCACCGGCATGGTCGGCCTCGGCTTCGTCGGCAACAGCGGCTACAGATACAGTGCCGCGACCGGCGTCAGCACGGATGGCTCCGTCGTCGTCGGATCGAGCACCTATTCCGGAAACTACGAACAGGCCTTCCGCTGGACGCAGGCCGGCGGGACGGTCGGACTGGGCTTCCTCAATAGCAGCATCGCCTCGCCAAACAGCGCGGCGAGCGGCGTCAGCGGTGACGGCACGATCGTCGTTGGCAACAGCTATTACGCCACCAATCAATATGAGGCGATCCGCTGGACCCAGGCCACCGGCATGACGGGCCTGGGTTTCGTCGGCGGTGGCGGGTCGTCACCCTACAGCTCCGCATACGGAATCAGCCAGGACGGCACGGTGATCGTCGGCTACAGCTCCGATGCCAGCAATGCGACCCAACCCTTCCGATGGACCCAAAGCGGCGGCATCGTCGGCCTCGGTCTCATCGGCGGTGGCGGCACCACCCATTACGGCTACGCCAATGCCACCAACGCGGACGGCTCGATCGTTGTCGGTTCATCCAGCAATGCCACGAATGTGTATGAGGCGTTTCGTTGGACGCAGGCGACGGGAATCCAGAGCCTGAATGTTCTGTTGAAAAATGTTGGCGTCAATCTCGGCGGCTGGACGCTCAACAGCGCCAACGCGATCACGCCCGATGGTCAGATCATCGTCGGCTACGGAACGGATTCCACACACCATTCCGAGGCTTACCTCGTGCGATACAGCGACGGCAACGCCGGCCCCATCGGTGGCATGACCACGCCCGCCTCCATCGTGAACTCGGTCAATATGCTCGGCCTCGGCCGCAACGCGATCATGGAGCAGGAACATGGCTTCGCCGCGCCGCTGCTTGGTGATAACGGCCCGATCACCGGCGGCGGCGGCGATGATGCCGGCATTTTCGCCGCCGTCGGTTCCGCCAGCGGCGGGGCGTCGGGCCGCAAATCGCTCGGCGGCGGCTTCAGCGTCACCCTCGGCCTGTCGGTCGCCAGCGAGTCGTATACCAACGCCAACATGAACGATGCCGTGCTGATCGCGGCGTCGGTGCGCTATGTGCATGATCTCAGCTAGACATTGCACCCCTTCGCCGAAGTGGGCGGCTGGTACGCGCCGTCCGGCACCTATCAGTTCAGCCGCGCCTATACCAACGGCGCCGGCATGGCGGTCGGGACCGGCAGCACGTCGGGTGAGCAATCCTACGTCTTCGGCCGCGCCGGCCTGGCCTTCAACGTCACGCCGGCCGATGAACTCGCATTCTCCGGCGAAATCGGCCGCCAGACCCTCGACACCGCCGCCTATGCCGAGGCCATTTCGGCGGGCAATCCGTTCAATGCCACGGTGTCGTCCGGTCAGGACCGGATGACCGTCGGCAAGGTGCGGGGCCAATGGACGCATGCCTTCTCCCCGACATTCGATGCCACCATCGCCGTCGCCGGGGCGCGGGCCTTCGACTATTCGTCCAGCCTCGTCGCCACCGTCGCCGGCGTCGGAACCCTCCGTCCCGCGCTGCGCAATCCGAGCTGGATCGAGGACAGCGCCCGCATCAGCTACCGCCTGACCGACATCATCCGGATCGAGGCCTTCGTGAACAGCGTCAGCGGCCTGGATGGCGGCGACACGCGCGTGCATGTCGGCGGGGGCCTCCGAATCAGCCTCTGATGGACGCCCATCGCCGGGTTTCCCTATAAGCCCGGCGATGGCACGGACGACGACCCCGCTTTGGTGCCCGATGGCGCCGGACGATCTGCCCGATGTGGAGGCGGTGGGTGCCCGCGTGCATCCGGACTACCCCGAGGACGATGCGGTCTTCCAGGAACGGCTGCGCCTCTATCCCGCCGGCTGCCTGGTGCTGCGGGCGGGGGCCGGGATCGCCGGCTATGCCATCAGCCATCCTGGCCTGCTGGACCACCCGCCGAAATTGAACACCCTGCTGGGCGCGCTGCCGGCGCATCCCGATAGCTATTTTATCCACGACCTCGCTGTGCTGGCCCAGGCGCGCGGCAGCGGCGCCGGTGCCGCCGCCATCGCCCATCTGGCCGAACAGGCGCGGGGGCGGGGCTTCGTGACCCTGTCGCTGGTCGCGGTCAGCGGTTCGGCCGGGTTCTGGCAGCGGCTGGGATTCGCCCCGATCGATGCGATGACGCCACGGGTCGCCAGCTACGGCCCCACCGCCCGATTCATGCTGCGCCGGTTGTCCTGATCCGCCGCCCGGACCTAAGCTGCCGGGGACTGATTTCAGGAGAAACGTCGATGCGGCAAATGACCCTGGTGGGCTTCCTGCAAGCCCAGAACTGCACCAATTTCGTGGGCTCCTGGCGCCATCCCGACGCCGCGCAGGACTTCACCAGCGCCGAATATTACCGCCGCATCGCCCGCGCGCTGGAAGCGGGAAAATTCCACCTCGGCTTCTTCGATGACCGCCTGGCGATGCCCGACCTGTTCGGCGGCGACCACGCCCATACCGTCGCCAATGGCATCCGCTGCGTGAAAATGGACCCGATCACCATCCTGACGGTGATGGGCATGGCGACCACCCGGCTGGGCCTCGGCTCCACCTTCTCGACCACCTATTTCGAACCTTTCCATGTCGCCCGGGTCTTCGCCACGCTCGATCTGATGACCGAGGGCCGGGCCGCCTGGAACGTCGTGACCTCCATGAATGATGGGGAGGCCCGCAACATGGGCCACGACTCGCATCAGCATCACGACCGCCGCTACGACCGTGCCGATGAGTTCATGGAAGTTGTGCAAGGCCATTGGGACGCGTGGGAGGATGGCGCCATCGTCGCCGACAAGGCCACCGGCCTGTTCGCCCATCCCGAGAAAGTCCACCGCCTGGATTACAAGGGCGAGTTCTTCCAGTCCCGCGGCCCGTTCACCGTGCCGCGTTCCAAACAAGGCCATCCCGTCATCATCCAGGCCGGGCAAAGCGGCCGAGGCACCACCTTCGCCGCGCGCTGGGCGGAATGCGTGTTCGTGGCCTATCACGGCATCGAACAGGCGCGGCGGGATTACGCGGCCTTCAAGACCAAGGTCACCGCCGCCGGCCGCGACCCCGAACAAGTCCGCGTCTGCGCCGGCGTCTACCCGGTCGTCGCCGAAACCCGCGCCGAAGCCGAGGACAAGGTCGCCCTGATCGACAAGCTGCCCAAGGAAATCGACAGTCTGTCGCTGCTGTCAGAAGTGCTGAACTTCGATTTCTCCAGGCAGCCCATCGACCAGCCCTTCACGCAGGAGGAAATGGATAGCTGGACCGGCGTGCAGGGCATGCGCGACCGCATGCGCCGCGAACTCGGCAACCGGATGCCCTCACCGCGCGACTTCATCAACATCACCCGCCGCGGCACGTTCCACGACCATCCCCGCTTCATCGGCAGCCCCAAGGACGTGGCCGACGGGATGGAGGAATGGTTCGCCACCCGCGCCTGCGACGGCTTCGTCATCGCCGCCGCCCATGTCCCCGGATCCTACGAAGAGTTCAGCCGCCTGGTGGTGCCGGAACTGCAACGGCGTGGCCTGTTCCACCTCGACTACGCCGGCCCGACCCTGCGAGAGAACCTTGGCCTCGATCGTCCCGCCGTTGGCGACTGGCGGGAGTACGGGTAAAAAGTCCGGAGCGATCCCAAACGCTCGTTACCCGTCATGGCCCGGCTTGTTGTTTAGACCGGGGACAGTCCTGACAGGTGTTCGGAGACCTTCCTGACGGTTGCTTTTTTCGTTTTCTGATCGCGGAGGTCGACCTCCGCGATCAGAAAACGGGCGAAATAGACGTTCCAGAGCCCGTCCGCCGGTGTGGCCCGGAAGGCGACATCGAGGCCTGCGAACGCCTGCGGCAGCTTCACGCGCCTTCCCTGGAAGCGCGTGGCGCCGTCGTGGTGGACCCGGCGGATCACATCGCTGGTATGGTATTGCGGCTCGGGGAGATGCTCGGGAAAGGCGATCGGGCTCGGCCGGTAGCGGCTGGCCGGAACCGCCATCGCCAGCCCCTCATGCGGGCGTTCTTCGTTATAGATCGGGCGCCAGGTATCGAACGCCTGTTGGCAGGCGGTCAGGTCGGCCAAGCGGCGGGTCTGCAGCACTTCGATGTCCAGCGTGCGATGGAACCGCTCTTCTTTGCCCTGGGTCTGCGGATGATACGCCCGTCCGTGATACAGCCGCACGCCGACACGCAGCAGCCAGACCTCGAGCGCCGTATAGCCCGTCGCACCGCTTCCGCCCCACGGCGAGCCGTTGTCGGCGAGCATCTCCCGCGGCAGGCCGTGGCGGCGGAACAGCGTGGTCAGATGGCGGCGAACCGTCGCATCGGTCTCGTCGGCGCAGGCGATCAGACCCAGGGAATATCGGCTGTGGTCGTCCAACACCGTCAATGGATGGCATCGACCGCGATCCGTCGCGAAATGGCCCTTGAAGTCCATCTGCCAGAGATCGTTCGGCGCTGATCGCTCGAAACGCTCGAACGCGCGGTGCTTGAGCGCCTCGGCCGGGTCCAGCTTGCCGTGCCGGCGCAGCACCTCGGTCACTGTCGAGGGGGACGGCACCCCGTCGATGCCGAGATCCGTCAAACGCCGGGCCAGTTTGCGACCACCCCAGCGCGGATGAGCCTCACGCAGCGCCACGATCCGGGTCTCCATCGCCGCCGCGCTGCGCCCTGGACTGGTGTGCGGCCGGCTCGAGCGGTCCTTCAGACCGTCCGGGCCTTCTTCGCGATAACGCCGGAGGTAGAGGTGGCCGGTCTGGCGGCTGATGCCAAAGCGACGGCACAGCTCCGATACACTCAGATCGCCCTGCTCAACCAAACGAACAAACTCCAGACGGCTGTCCATGACCGTTCCCGACTTCCAAGGCATCGCGGTGCTCCTTCACACCGAGACCCTAAAATGTGTCAGGAAGGTCTCCGAACACCTGTCAGGAA
>CAIXEA010000041.1 GCA_903918315.1 uncultured Acetobacteraceae bacterium
AGAGGCGGAAACCTTGGTCCCCGGGACAAGCCCGGGGATGACGGGGGTAAAAGGAAAAACCCGCAATGACGGGAGGAAACAAAACACCATGCGCGGATTAAGCGGCAAACGCATCATCCTCACCGGCGGCGCCAGCGGTATCGGGCGCACCGCCGCCTTACGGCTGGCGGAAGAGGGCTGCATCGTCGGCATCTTCGACCTCAACGAGGCCGGCGCCCAGGAAACCGCCGCCCTCTGCGCCGGCGGTCAGGCCATGGCGTTTAAGGTCGACATCGCCAACCGCGCCCAGGTGACAGCCGCGATGGAGGCGTTCGAACAAGCCCGCGGCCCCACCGATGGCCTCGCCAATGTCGCCGGCTGGGATACGCCGATCCCGTTCCTCGATACGGATGAAGACTTCTGGGATAAGGTGATCAATATCAACCTGCGCGGCCCGTTGGTGATGCACCATGTGGTGGTGCGCGGCATGGCCGCACGCGGGTCGGGCCGGGTGGTCAACGTTGCCTCCGACGCCGGGCGGGTTGGTTCCTCGGGGGAAGCCGTCTACTCCGCCTGTAAGGGCGGCATGATCGCCTTCACCAAAACCATGGCGCGGGAACTGGCGCGCAAGGGCGTGACGCTGAACGCGCTCTGCCCGGGCCCGACCGACACGCCGCTGTTCGAGAATTTCACCAACGGCACCAATCTCGGCGACGCGCTGGCCAAGGCCATTCCGCTCCGCCGTATCGGCCAGCCCGACGACTACGCCGGGATGATCGCCTTCCTGCTCTCCGACGATGCCGCTTACATGACCGGACAGGCGATCAGCGTCTCCGGCGGCCTGACAATGGTGTAACGAAATGCGCATTTATACGATCCTGCCGCAGCGCCACTGGCGCGAGGTCCCGCAAGCCGCCCGGGAGGCCGAGGCCGCCGGCTTCGACGCGCTGATGACGGTGGAGCTCGGCCACGATGTCATGACCCCGCTGGCGCTGGCCGCGATGGAAACGACCAAGGTTGAACTGACCCCCTCCGTCGTCGTTGCCTTTCCGCGCAGCCCGACCGTGCTGGCCAGCCAGGCCTGGGACCTGCACGCCAATTCCAACGGCCGTTTCGTGTTGGGCCTCGGCAGCCAGGTGAAGGGCCATAACGAGCGCCGCTTCGGCATTCCCTGGACCGCCCCCGCCCCGCGCATGCGCGATTACGTGCTGGCGCTGCGGGCGATCTGGCAGGCCTGGGAAACCCGTAGCAAGCTGAATTTCGACAGCCCGCACTACAAGCTGACCTTGATGACACCCGACTTCTCGCCGGAGCCGACGGGCCTGCCAATGGTGCCCGTGACCATCGCCGCCGTCGGCGAAGCGATGCTGCGCGTCGCCGGTCAGGTGGCCGACGGGGTGCGGCTGCATCCGATCTGCTCGCGCCTCTATCTCGAACAGGTCTGCATGCCGCAGATGATGGAGGGCATGCGCCGCAGCGGCCGATCCCGCGCCCATTTCGACATCCATGGCGGCGGCTTCGTCTGCACCGGCCCGGACGAGGCGACCGTCGCCGCCGAAATGGAAAAGGCGCGCCGCCGGATTGGTTTCTACGGATCGACCCGGACCTATCTGCCCATTCTGGAACTGCACGGGCTGCGCGACCTCGGCCTGAAACTGCACCGCATGTCGGTGGAGGGGCGGTGGAACGAAATGGGCGCCGAAATCTCCGACGACACGGTGCGCATCTTCGCCGCCTGCGGCACGTTCGCCGAACTACCCGCCGCCGTCGCGCAGCGCTTCGGCGGTGTCGCGGATTCGGTGGACATCCACTTCCCGGCCGGAACCCCGGTCGGACTGGCCCGCGACGTCGTCACCGACATCAAACGCATCCCGCACACCTTCGCGGGTTTCGATACCAACTGGTAAGGGGAAACACCCATGGCAACGCCCATGTTCCGGTTCGATCCGGTACAACTGCCGCCCGAGGCCATCAAATTGCGTGGCGAGGTGCGGGAATTCATTCAGGAACACAAAGCCGTCATGGGTTTCACCCGCGGCGAGCACAACCGCGAATTCTCCCGCGCCATGGGCAAAAAAGGCTGGATCGGCATGACCTGGCCGAAACAATATGGCGGCTCCGAACGCACCTCGTTCGAACGCTATGTCGTGATCGAGGAAATGCTCGTCGCCGGCGCGCCGCTGTCCGCCCATTATACCGGCGACCGCCAGAGCGGCCCGAATATTCTGCGCTTCGGCACCGAAGAGCAGAAAATGTATTTCTGCCCGAAGATCGCCGCCGGCGAACTGACGTTCTGCATTGGCATGAGCGAGCCCAACGCCGGATCCGACGTCGCCGGCACCCGCACCCGCGCGGTGAAGGTCGATGGCGGCTACCGGATCAACGGCACCAAGCTCTGGACCTCCAACGCGCATCGCGCCGACTTCGCGATCCTGTTCTGCAAGATGGCGCAGAACGATGTGGAGGTGACGGATCGCCATGCCGGCGCGACCCAGTTCCTGCTGGACCTGAAAACCCCCGGCATCGAAATCCGCCCGGTCATCAACCTGCTGGGGGAACACCATTTCAACGAGATCTTCCTGACCGACGTCTTCGTCCCCGACCATCTGCTGCTGGGCAAGGAAGGCAATGGCTGGAACCAGCTCACCAGCGAACTCGCGTTCGAGCGCAGCGCGCCCGACCGCTTCCTGGTGTTCTTCCAGATGCTGCAACAGATGATCCGCATGGCCGGGCCGAACCCGGACAAGGCGACGGCGGTGGCGTTGGGCAAGCTGATTTCCCAGCTGGCGACGCTGCGCAGCATGTCGGTCTCGATCGCCGGCATGCTGATGGAGGGCCTGCAGCCGAACAACGAATCCGCGGTCGTGAAGGACCTCGGCACCCGCTACGAGCAGGATATTCCGGTCATCGCCCGGCAGTTGTTCCCGATGGAGACCGAGCTACAGGCGATCGATCTGTACGCATCGATGATCGCGCGCGTGACGATGAACGCGCCGCGCCTGTCGATCCAGGGCGGCACACGCGAAATCCTGCGCGGGATCATCGCCCGCGGTCTTGGTCTGCGCTGAGGGAGACGCATCATGGCAATTCGTGACGAGACCAGGATGCTCCTGGAAAGCATGGGGCGTTTGTTTGAGGACAAGTGCACCAAACAGGTCGTCGATGCCGCCGAAACCGGCGTGTTCGCCGCCGACCTCTGGCAGGCGGTCAGCGAAACCGGCGTGCCGCTGGCGGCGTTGCCGGAATCCGCGGGCGGTGCGGATGCGGAATGGGCCGATTTGTATGCGGCGCTGAGGGTGGCGGGGCGGTTCTCGGCGCCGATTCCGCTGGCGGAGACCATGCTCGCCGGCTGGGTCGCGTCCTCGGCCGGGCTCGATATCGGCGATGGCCCAATGACCGTCGGGCCAGTGCGGTCGGGCGATCGGTTGACCCTGGCACGCGATGGCAATGGCTGGAGCCTGACGGGCACCGCCAGCCGCCTGCCCTATGCCAGTTTCGTGCAGCAGATCGTGCTGATCGCCGATGGGCCGGACGGCGAAATGGCGGTGGTGCTCGATGCCGCGGCCGCGCCAGCCGCCGAAAAGGGCAAGAACATTGCCAATGAATCCCGCGACACGCTGATGTTCGACGGCTTCCATGTCGAAGCCGATGCGGCAGCGTCTTTGCCGGACGGCGTCTCCCGCGCCGGGCTGTATCGCCGCGGCGCGCTGGCCCGCGCGACGATGATGTCGGGCGCGTTGGAGCGGGCGATGGACCTCGCCGTCACCTATGCCCAGGAACGTGTGCAGTTCGGCCGCCCGATCTCCAAGTTCCAGGCGGTGCAGCAGAATCTCGCGGTGCTGGCGGAACAAACGGCGGTCGCGGTGGCTGCGTCCAATCTGGGGATCGAGGCCTTGTCGTCCGGCGACGGCGACTACGAGGAACTCCAGATCGCCATCGCCAAGACCCGGGTCGGCGAAGCCGCCACACTGGCCTGCGAACTGGCGCACCAGGTCCACGGCGCCATCGGCTTCACCAAGGAGTATTCGCTGCAACTCGCCACCCGCCGGCTTTGGTCCTGGCGGGAGGAATTCGGGTCGGATCCCGAATGGGCGGCGAAAGTCGGGACCATTCTGTGCGGCAAGGGCGCGGATAACCTCTGGTCCATCCTGACGGACGGGCCTTGATCGCCTTCGAACCCCCGCACGTCGTCGCTGAGGTGCGGGGGTTCGACTATGCCTGCCCATCGGCTCGGTCGCACGAGCGCGATGACGGCCCTGAAATTTGCGTAACGCCGTCCGCCGACGCAGAGTGACGCCGATGGCCTTTGCCTTTAACGGATCGCCGTCCGCTTAAACCGTCATGGCCCGGCTTGTCCGGGCCAACTATCGCGACGCGGTGCGGCGGCGGTGGCCCGGACAAGCCGGGCCATGACGCGTAATGGAAATGAGTCAGTGGTTGGGGCGGCTGCCCTAAGACGAAACCAATGGGGGGATATGGATGACGATCCAATGGACCAGCAGCGTCGTGCCCGCCTGCGGCACCGATGTGGTTGTGACCCGCGGGGGCGCGGGATCGCCCGTGATCATCCTGCACCGCGATATCGGAACGCCCGAGCATCTGGCGTTCTACGACGCCCTGGCCGCCAAGCATGAGGTGATCATCCCCAACCATCCGGGCTTCGGCGCCTCCATCCGCCCGGACTGGGTCCGCGCCACCCGGGACCTGGCCGTCGTCTACCGCGCCCTGATCGGTACCCTCGGCCTCCAATCCGCCACGCTGATCGGCCTCGGCTTCGGCGGCTGGATCGCGGCGGAGATGGCGACTTTCGCGCCGCATGACACCAAGAAGCTGGTGCTGGCCGGTGCCATGGGGATCAAGCCGCCCGAAGGCGATATCTTCGACCAGGCGCTGGTCAGCTACATCGAATACGTCAAGGAAGGCCTGCACGACGTCGCGGTGTTCGATCGCATCTACGGCGCGCGGCCCAGCTCGGAACAGCTGGTGCTGTGGGACCTCTGCCGCGAAATGTCGTTCCGCGTCGCCTGGAAGCCCTACATGTTCAACGCGGCGCTGCCGGAGCTGCTGCGCGGCGTGCAGGCCAAAACCCTGATCGTCTGGGGCGACGATGACCGCATCGTGCCGACCAGCGCCGGGGCCGTCTACGCCGCCAGCCTGCCGAACGCGACCCGCACCACCATCGCCAACGCCGGGCACCTGATCGAGCTGGAGCAGCCGGACGCGTTTGCCCAGGCGATCCTGCCGTTCCTCGCATCCGCATAGGGAGCACGTCCATGCATCTGATGTATTTCACCGAACAGCCGATGAAGGACTATCCGGCCGACGCCGGCCTGGAGATCGGGTTCACCTCCCTGCTGATGTCGAACAAGCATTTCGATCCCGTCGCCGGCAGCCGGCTGTATAACGAGTTCCTCGAAAACTACGTCTATGCCGAGGAAATGGGCGTAGACGGCATCATGCTGAACGAGCATCACAATGCCCCGTTCTGCATGCAGGCCAAGGCCAACATCTTCGCCTCCCTGCTCGCCGGCATGACCAAGCGGGTGAAGATCGTTCTGCTCGGCAACCCGCTGCCGCTGAACGACAACCCCGTCCGGCTCGCCGAAGAACTGGCGATGATCGACATGATCTCCAAGGGGCGGCTGGTATCGGGCTTCGTGCGCGGCGGCGGGCAGGAGCAGCTGGCCACCAATGCCAACCCCGCCTACAACCGCGAACGCTTCCAGGAAGCGCACGACCTGATCGTCAAAGCCTGGACCGTCCCCGGCCCGTTCCGGTGGGAGGGCAAGCATTTCCACCAGCGCGTCGTGAACCCCTGGGCGCTGCCGCTGCAGCAGCCGCATCCGCGCATCTGGATCCCCGGCGTCATCAGCCACGAAACCATCGTCTGGGCGGCGCAGAACGGCTATCCGTATATCGCGCTGAACACGTCCATCGAGGACACCAAGAAGATCTGGGCCCGCTACGACGCCGCCGCCGCTGAAGTCGGCTACACGCCCGGTCCGGAAAATCGCGGCTACCTGATCCGCTGCCATGTCGCGGAGACGGAAGAAAAGGCCCTCGAAAGCGCCCGCCAGTTCCTCTGGATGGACGGCGAGTTCACCGGCCGCCTGAAGCCGGTCTGGGCCTCGCCCTCGGGCTACTTCTCCCCGTCTTCGCGCCAGACCTTCGTGGAGTTCGTGGCCGGGCAAAGCGCCTCGCCGTCGCGCCCGCGCAAAACCTTCGAGCAACAGGTCGCCGACTTGCAGATCGTCGCCGGCACACCAGAGCAGGTGGTGAAATCGCTGCGCACCATCATGCGCGAAACCCGCCCGGGCATCATGGCGTTCTGGGGCAATGAAGGCCGCATGAGCCAGCCGGATGCCCGCACCTCGATCCGTCTGCTGGGTCAGGAAGTGATGCCGGCGCTGCGGGAGACGGCGAAGGAACTGGACCTGAAAAGCCCGTTCGAAGCCGATATGCCGGTCAGCCGCGCCTGGGCGAATGCGCAGGCGGCGCGGCAGGCGGCGGAGTAAGGACGCGCGGGACCGCGCCCCTTTCCGTCGCGGAAGGGGCGCGTTTTTGCGGACGTGCGGACCAGCGCAGCGCTGGGGTGAGCGATGTTCGGCTTGACTTGCCGAACGGGCCGGGGCTTGTCTCCGCCGCCACGCCATTCCCTGGGATAGAAGCACCTCATGCACGCTTATCGTACTCACACCAACGGCGCGCTGCGTGCCGCCGATGCTGGTCAGCCCGCCCGTTTGTCCGGCTGGGTACATGCCAAGCGCGACCACGGCGGGCTGCTGTTCATCGATCTGCGCGACCATTACGGCCTGACGCAATGCGTGTTCCCCGCGGGCTCCCCGGCCTTCGCCGCGGCCGAGGCCGTGCGCCCGGAAAGCGTGATCACCGTGACCGGCACCGTGGTGATGCGCGAAGCCGGCACCATCAACCCCAAGCTGCCCACCGGGGAGATCGAGCTGAAGGTCGATACCCTGGTGGTGCAGTCCACCGCCGAGGTGCTGCCGATGCAGGTGGCCGGCGATGAGAAATTCCCCGAAGACATCCGCCTGCGCTACCGCTTCATCGATCTGCGGCGGGAGAAGCTGCACAAGAACATGATGCTGCGCTCCAACGTCATCAGCTCCATCCGGCGGCGGATGATCGAGTCCGGGTTCATGGAATATCAGACGCCGATCCTGACCGCGTCCTCGCCTGAGGGCGCGCGGGACTTCCTGGTGCCGGCGCGCATGCATCCGGGCAAGTTCTACGCCCTGCCGCAGGCGCCGCAGCAGTTCAAGCAGCTGCTGATGGTCGCGGGCTTCGACCGCTACTTCCAGATCGCACCGTGCTTCCGGGATGAGGCGTCGCGCGCGGATCGCTCGCCGGGCGAGTTCTATCAGCTCGACTTTGAGATGAGCTACGTCACCCAGGACGACGTGTTCAACACGATCGAACCGGTGATCGCCGGCGTGTTCGAAGAATTCGCCCAAGGCCGCGGCGTGTCCAAGCCGCCTTTCGTGCGCATTCCCTACGACCAGTCGATGCTGGAATTCGGCAACGACAAGCCGGACCTGCGCAACCCGATCCGCATTTCCGACGTGACCGAGCATTTCGCCGGCTCCGCCTTTGGCCTGTTCGCGCGCATCGCGGCCTCGGGCGGCATCATCCGCGCCATTCCGGCGCCGGGCGCGGCGTCCAACCCGCGCAGCTTCTTCGACAAGCTGAACGATTGGGCGAAGGCGGAAGGGCAGGGCGGCCTTGGCTATATCCAGTATGAGGCCGACGGCCCCAAGGGCCCGATCGCGCGCAATCTGGAAGCCGACAGGGCGGAGGCGATCCGCATGGCCGCCGGGGTCAATCCCGGCGACGCGGTGTTCTTCGTGGCCGGCAAAAAGGACGTGGCCCCGAAATTCGCCGGCCTGGTGCGCACCAAGCTGGGTGAGGAGCTGGGCCTGATCGAGCCGAACACCTTCAAATTCTGCTGGATCACCGACTTCCCGATGTATGAGCTGAATGAGGATACCGGCCAGATCGACTTCAGCCACAACCCCTTCAGCATGCCACAGGGTGAGCTGGAAGCGCTGAACACCCAGGACCCGCTGACCATCAAGGCCTTCCAGTACGACATCGTCTGCAATGGCATCGAGCTGTCGTCGGGCGCCATTCGCAACCATCGTCCGGACATCATGATCCGCGCCTTTGAGATCGCCGGCTACTCCGCCGCCGACGTGGAAGCGCGGTTCGGCGGCATGCTCAACGCCTTCCGCTACGGCGCCCCGCCGCATGGCGGGTCCGCGCCCGGCATCGACCGCATCGTGATGCTGCTCGCCGATGAGCCGAATATCCGGGAGGTCATCCTGTTCCCGCTCAACCAACAGGGCGAAGACCTGCTGATGGGCGCCCCGGCCGAAGTCACCGCGGCCCGGTTGAAGGAGCTGTCGATCAAGATCGATATTCCCCCGCCGCGGCCGCGCGCCTCCGGCGGGTGAGCACCGTTCCGTGCTGGCATCGCGCCCCGGGTCTGCCTATCCTCACCGCGGCGGTCGGCCGTCCCGGCCGCCGGACGGAGTGAGATGATGCGATTTCCCGCGATACTGGCAGTCCTGGTCCTGGTCAGCTCCGTCAGCAGCCAGGCTGCCAATCCCCCGACGCCGTCAAAGCCGGCCAATGGCGCGAATTTCCTGAGCCATCGCGCGCTCTATACGCTGAGGTTCAATCCCAAAGCCTCCGCGGCCGCGAAAAGCGGCGGCGCCGAAATCACAGGCGCGAGCGGAACCATGGGTTACGAGGTCGCGGACTCCTGCGACGGCTGGGCGGTCCGCCAACGGTTGCAGATGACCCTGACCAACACCGAAGGGCAGGACATCCGGATGACGTCGGAATACGCCACCTGGGAAGCCAAAAGTGGCTTGAAATTCCGCTTCCACATGAAGCAGACCACGGACAACACCGTGGGCAGCCTGCTCGATGGGGACGCGGTCCTGAAAAGCGTCGGCGGTCCGGGGGAGGCGCATTACATCCGCCCGCAGGAAACCACCAAGCCCCTGCCGGCCGGCACCATGTTTCCCACGGCGCATACGATCGCGATCGTTGCGGCCGCGCGGGAGGGTAAGAAGTTCATGGCCCTGCCGTTGTTTGACGGCACCGAGGAAAACGGCGTGCAGGACAGCTCGATCGCGATCCTCGATTGGAAGCCGCCGTTCAAAACCGCGTTCCCCGATCTGAGCCCGCTGCCCAGCACACGGGTCCGGCTGGCGTTCTTCGACCATTCCGCCGCCGCGACCACACCGACCTACCAGCAGGGTCTGCGCTACTGGGAGAATGGGGTGGCGGATGACATGCAGATGGATTTCGGCGATTTCGTCATGGACGGCAAATTGACCGAACTGACCGCGCTGCCCAAGCGCTGCTGATCAGCGCCGGGGCAGGGAGCGCCCGCGCCCAATCGCGTCATTCCCGAACCGGCCCCTGAGGCGATCGATCGCGGCCTGGGCCGCGGCCAGCTTCGGCGTCGCGGTATCGGCCAGGTCGCCGCGATCCGCGTCCGACCGCGGCACCAGTGGATTGGCACCGATGCCAATCAGGCGAAAGCGGGTGCCGGTGGCCTCGCGCACCAGCAGATCGCGGGCCAAGGCGAACAGACGATCGGGCAGGACCGTCGGGGACGGCAGGCGGCCGGAGCGTGTGCGGGTCGCGAAAGCGGCGGTTTTCAGCTTCAGCACGACGCCGCCGGCCGCCAGGTCCTGTTCCTTCAGCCGCCGTGCCAGCGTTTCCGATAACCGCCAGAGATGGCGTTCAAGCTCCGCCACGCCTGATAGATCCGTCTCGAACGTGGTCTCCGCGCTGACGGATTTGGTCTCCCGCAATGGATCGACCTTGCGGGAGTCCTCGCCCCGGGCGCGGCGGATCAGGGCCGGGCCATCATCGCCGAGCGTGCGGTAGGCGTCCTTGTCGGTCAGCGCCTGCAGGTGGCCGAGGCGGGTGATACCCATCGATTCCAGCTTGCGCGCCAAAGCCGGACCGATGCCGGGGAGCAATCGCACCGGCTCGGGGGCCAGCAAGGATGCGGCCTCCGTGGCGCCGATCACCGCGAAGCCGCGCGGCTTGTCACGGCCGGCGGCGATCTTGCCCAGCAGCCGGTTGGGGGCGAGGCCGATGGAGATGGTGACGCCGACGGCGCGTTCGACCGACTGCGCGAAACGGGCCAGGACGGGGGCGGCCGGGGCGCCGTGCAGCACCTCGGTTCCCGTCAGGTCCAGCGCGGCCTCATCGATCGACAGCGGCTGCACCAGCGGCGTCAGTTCCGCCATCAAAGCCCGGACCTGGCGGGAGGCGGCGGTGTATTTGGCGAAGTCCGGCTTGATGACCACCGCGTCCGGGCAGGCCTTCAGCGCTTTGAACATCGGCATGGCACTGCGCACGCCATAGAGCCGGGCGATATAGCAGGCGGCCGAGACCACGCCGCGGGTCCCGCCGCCGACAATGACCGGCCTGGCGGTCAGCTCGGGCCGATCGCGCTTTTCGACGCTGGCGTAGAAGGCGTCGCAATCGACATGGGCGATGCTGAGCCTCAGCAGCTCCGGATGGCTGACGATGCGGTGGCTGCCGCAGTTTGGGCAAAGGGGGGAGGCGAAGGCCGCGGCGTCGGTCAGAAAGCAGTCGCGGCACAGGGACGCCATCTCATGCGTTCGGCCAAAGCCAGGCCGCCCCGCGCACGCCCGACGAATCCCCATGCCGGTTCTTCAGGATCGGCGTCGTCACCACATCGCTGAACACATAGCGCGGCAGGCGGGCGGGGAGGGCGGTGTAGAGATGGGCCATGTTGGACAGGCCGCCGCCCAGCACGATCGCGTCGGGGTCCAGCAGGTTGATCACCTGCGTCAGGCCGCGGGCAAGCCGATCGGCGTGACGGTCGAGGGCTTGTTGCGCGCGGCGATCTCCGGCGGCGGCGCGGGCGGGCAGGCCGGACGCATCCCGCGCCCCTGGTCCGTCGCAGTCGCGCGCCAGCGAGGGGCCGGCGACATAGGTCTCCATGCAGTTCCACTGCCCGCACCAGCAGGCGATGCCGGGGATTTCGTCCAGCCGCGGCCAGGGGAGGGCCATGTGGCCCCATTCCCCCGCGACGCGGTTGGGCCCGCGATGCACGCGGCCATGCGCCACGATGCCGCCGCCGCAGCCGGTGCCGAGGATGACCCCGAACACCACGCCCAGCCCGGCCCCGGCGCCATCGGTGGCCTCACTGAGGGCGAAGCAGTTGGCGTCGTTCTCGACCCGGATCTCGCGGCTCAGCAGCGCGCCGAGGTCCTGGTCCAGGCAATGGCCGTTCAGGGCGATGGAGTTGGCGTTCTTCACCCGTCCGGTAGCGGGGCTGATGACGCCGGGAATGCCGATCCCGACGGTGGCGCTGACGCCCAGCTGCGCTTCCGCGTCGCGCACCAACGCCGCGAGGGCCTGGAGCGTTTCGGCATAGCCATGCGGGGTGGGGATGCGATGGCGCAGCGCCTCCCCGCCGTCGGGGTTGAGGACGGCGATCTCGATCTTGGTGCCGCCGAGGTCGATGCCAATGCGATGGTGGGTCATGACCACAGCATGGGGCTGTCCGGCGGAGGGCTCAAGGGGTTCCTGGAGGCGGCGGGTCTGGTAGGGTGCGCGCCGTTTGATGGGGGATTCCATGCCGGCTGAATGCGTCGACACCTTGATTATCGGCGGCGGTCAGGCCGGCATCGCGATGAGCCATCAGCTGACGCTGCGCGGCCGCCAGCACGTGGTGCTGGAGCGAGCGCGCGTGGCCGAACGCTGGCGGTCGGAGCGTTGGGATGGGCTGCGGTTCCAGTTCCCGAACTGGAGCGTGACGTTCCCGGGCTTCCCGCTGCCCCATTCCAACCCCGACGAATTTGCCTCGGCGGCGGAGATCGCGGCCTTCATCGATGCCTTCGCCCGGTCGTTCGCGGCACCGGTTCGCACCGGCGTGGCGGTCACGGCCCTGCGGCGGGCGGATGAGGGGTTTTGGGTGGAGACATCGGCGGGCCCGATCGCGGCGCGGCAGGTGGTGGTGGCAACGGGCCCCTACCAGCGACCGGATATTCCGGCCCTTCTGCCGCCGCGTGACGACATCCTGCAACTCCATGCCAGCGCCTATCGCGCCCCGGCGCAGTTGCCGGAGGGGGCGGTGCTGATCGTCGGGTCCGGCGCGTCTGGCGCGCAGATCGCCGAGGAGCTGATGCGCGCCGGGCGGCGGGTTTACCTGAGCATCGGCACCCATCGCCGGTTTCCGCGGCGCTATCGCGGGCGCGATCTGATTCGCTGGTGGACCGATAATGGGGTGACCCGCACGCCGGTGGAAAAGCGGGGGGCGGATCAGTCGCCGGTCGTGTTCTCCGGCGCTTATGGCGGCCACAGCATCGATTTCCGGGCTTTCGCGGCGGCGGGCATGGTGCTGCTGGGGCGGGCGGAGTCGGTCGATGGCGACACGATGGTTTTCGGCGACGATCTGGCCGCCAAACTGGCGCATGGCGATCGGGCTTATTTCGCGACCCTGGACGCGTTGGATGCCCTGGCTGGCCCGGACGTGCCGGAGGAGCCGGATGCCCGCCGGCGGCTTGCTGACCCCGCCTGTGTTTCCAACCCCATCCGGTCGTTGGATTTGCGGGCGGCCGGCATCGGGACCGTGCTCTGGGCGCGACGGGATACGGGTTCGATTTCGGATGGATCGAGATCGACGTCCTTGATCCCGCGGGCGCGCCGAACCAGCGGCATGGGGTGAGTGATGTGCCGGGTCTGTATTTCCTGGGTCTGGCCTGGCAGTCCACGCTGGGCTCCGCGACATTGACGGGTGTCGGCGATGACGCGGCGTCGATCGCGGAGCGGATTATGGGCGCGATCAGGCGATCAGGTCCGCCAGTTCCGGAATGACCCATAGCGGCTTCTCACCGCGGATCACCCGCTGGCAGTTGTCGAAGCCGTTGCGGAACCGGGAATACTGCGTATCCCAGGTTGGGCCGGCGAAATGCGCGGTGAGGACCACGTTCTGCATCGCGAACAGCGGGTTGTTCGGCGGCGGCGGTTCCTGATCGAACACATCGAGTCCGGCGCCGGCGATGGTGCCGTTGTTCAGCGCCTCGATCAGCGCCGGCTCATCGACCACCGGGCCGCGGCAGGTGTTGATCAGATAGGCCGACTTTTTCATCATCTGCAGCTGCGGCGCGCTGATCATGTGTTTCGTGGCCGCCAGCAGCGGCACGTGCAGCGACACGATGTCGGAGGTCCGCAGCAGTTCCTCCAGCAGCGCGAAGCGGACGCCAATGCCCTCGGCGTGTTCTTCGCTCAGCCGGTTGACGTCGTAATATTGCACCCGCATGCCGAACGCGCGGGCCAGCTTGGCGGTCTTGCGCCCGATCGTGCCGAGGCCGACGACGCCCAGCGTCTTGCCGTACATCTCATAGAGCTTGACCTCGGAGGCATTGTTGCCGCGCCAACGGCCGCCGGCGACGTTGCCATGCTGCCAGATCAGGCTGCGCGACACCGCGAGCATCAGCATGATCGCGTGTTCGGCCACCGCGGTGGAGTTGGCGCCGCCGTTGTTGGACACCGGCACGCCGGCGCGGCGCGCGGCCTCGATATCGATGCGGTCATAGCCGGCCGACAGCAGTTGGATCAGCTTGAGCTTCGGCGCGCGCTTGTAGAAGGCGTCATCCATGGTGCCATCGCCGAATCCCACGAGGGCCACGGCCTCGGCCAAAGCGGCTTCGAATTCCGGGCTGCCGGCGCGGGCATAGGTGGCGTCGAGGCTGGGTGGCAGTAGCTCCCGCGCGATGCTCATTTCGTTCAGCGGGTTTTCGGCGACGATGATCTTGGCCATGGGTGTCCTCTTGCTTTGGCGTTGGTGTCCGAAACTGGTTTTGCTCGGCCGGGTTGGGACAGCGTGTCAGATGTCCGAGATTTTTTCCCAATACAGCTCCCGCCGCTCCGGCGCGCCGCCGCTGTAGGGTCGCAGCGGGGGTTGCAGCACCATCAGCGCGCCGTCAAACCGGACGCCGCGCACCTGATCCGAGCCGATCCGCGCGGGGTCGGATGCCGCGTCGACGCGGGTCACCAGGGTGGTGCCGTCGAAGGTATAGGTCCCGATATAGGAGCTGTATTCCCGCTTCTCACCGGCGGGCAGGTCGGTGCGGCCATCGCAGGTGACGGCCATCATGCGGCCATCGGCGCCGAGCGCCAGCCGACCCGTGCCATGCCCGCCATAGGGCAGCGGCAGGTCATTGCCCGCCGCATCGCGGGCGACGGCGCGAACCAGGCGCCAGGTTCCGATCGGGTTGGTCATGGAAGCGTTTCCTGGGTTGGTTATGGGATGTCTCTCGACATCGGAGGATCGAGGCTACCATGCCGCCAAACGCGCGTCATCGCCGGGATGGCCGCCCGGGACCGCATTTGCGAACCCCGCCCCGGCGCCTTACGCTCGACGGCGATCGGGCAACAGATCATGGAGGATACGGATGATCCAGGTAACACGCCGGGGCGCCATCGCGCTCGGTCTGACGGCCACCGCCAGTGCGGGCGCCGCTAAGGGGGCCAGCGCGGCCAGCCGGGCCAATGCCCCCGGGGTCACGGCGACCGAGATCCTGATCGGCTCCACGCAGCCCTTCAGCGGCCCGGCTTCCTCGTACAGCAGCATCGGGCATACCCACGAAGCCTATTTCAAAATGATCAACGAGCAGGGCGGCATCAACGGCCGCAAGGTCCGGATCCTGCAGCTCGATGACGCCTATAGCCCGCCCAAGACGGTCGAACAGACCCGCCGGTTGGTGGAGGAGGACAACGTCGCCTTCATCTTCGCCCAGCTCGGCACGCCGACGGGCATGTCGGCGCGCAAATACCTGAACGGCAAGAAGGTCCCCGATGTGTTCGTGGCCTCGGGCGCGACGCCGTTCTTTGATCATGAGCATTTCCCCTGGGTCATCGGCTGGCAGCCGAGTTACCAGATCGAAGCCCGCGTCTATGCCCGTTTCGTTCTGAAAGAAAAACCGAACGCCAAAATCGCCATCCTCGTGCAGAACGATGACTCCGGGCGTGACGCGATGAAGGGCCTGCGGGAGGGTCTGGGCGACAAAGCCGACAAGATGATCGTGTCGACCTCCACCTATGAAACGACCGATGCGACCACGGATTCCCAGGTGCTCAGCGCGCAGGGCACGGGCGCGGATACGTTCTTCTTCTGGGGCATTCCCAAATTCTCCGCGATGACGATCCGCAAGGTCTTCGATATCGGCTGGAAGCCGCTTTATGTCGTGGGCAATCCCGCCTCCTCGGTCGCGACCGCGCTACAGCCGGCCGGGCTGGATAAGTCCGTTGGCCTGATCACCAGCGCCTATATGAAGGATCCCAACGATCCGCAGTGGGAAAAGGACGCCGCCTACAAAGAGTGGCGGGCCTTCCTGGCCAAATACTATCCCGAAGGCGACATCAAGGACGTCAACGTCGTCTACGGGTACTCGCAGGCCCAGTGCCTGGAGCATGTGCTGCGCGCCTGCGGCGATGACCTGTCGCGGGAGAACATCATGGACAAGGCCTGGAGCATCGACTTCCACCCGCCCATGTTCCAGCCGGGTGTCGATTTCTCGGTCCGGCCGGGCGACATCTCAGGGATCAAGAAGTTGCGGTTGGTGCGCTTTGATGGCACCGCCTGGGTGCCCTTCGGGGATCCCGTCGGGGCGTGACGCATTCAGACGGAAGTCATACCCCCTTCGTCATGGCCCTGACAAACCCTAATGGATTCACACATCGCGGGAATGATTTTTGCTGGCGCTGCTCTACACCGTCATGGCCCGGCTTGTCCGGGCTACCTATCGCGGCATGGTGCGGGCGGCGGTGGCCCGGACAAGCCGG
>CAIXEA010000042.1 GCA_903918315.1 uncultured Acetobacteraceae bacterium
CTCCACCGCCAACGCCTGACAAATCTGGTTCGAAACGCGGCACGGCAAGCATCGGCGAGGCGCGCGGTGTATTATTTCGGTATGACACCATATGACCCGGGCGGGCGCTTGGGCTGGGCCAGGATGAATAAGATGGGCTAAGCCGGGGTGCTCCCCTCATCCTGGTCCCATGGCTGCCGCATTGGCGCCTGGCCGATCCCGTGTTTGTCCCAAGCACGGGATCGGCAGTGGCGCTTAGTTTCCCAGCAGTTCGATGGCATCGCCAACAGCGAAGCGGCCGCCGCTGACGACTTCGGCGTGGATGCCCAACTCAGTATGTCCAAATAATGTCCTGAGTTCGGAAACCGGATCGGCGTCGCGCTCTGCGGTCTCGGGGTTCACCTCCGTCGCGGGGCAACGCACGGTGCCCTTGGTGATCCGCAGCACCGCGCCGCCCATCTGGATCTCCTGCCCGACCCAATCCCGTTCCGCCCAGGCGGGCGCACCGGTGAACCAGACATTGGCCCGGAAGCGGCGCCGATGCCGGCGCGCCCCGACCTTGGCCTCAAAGTCCTTGAGGCTGCTCAGATTGATCAGGCTGATGACCTTTTGCCGCTGGTCGCAGAAGGAATGGCCGTCGACATATTCAAAATGCGGCGTCCCTCTGGCTTCTTCGCCGAGGTATTCGGTCAGAAAGGCCCCGATGCGCGCGCGGCCAGCGGCTGTCAGAACCTGTTCCACCACGGTCGCACCGTCCGGGCCGCGCAGCGTCAGCCGGCCGGTGCCGGGCTCAAAGAAGGAGGCCAGCTTCGCGATTCGGGCATTGCGCGCCAGGCACATGAAGTTGGTCTTCTGTAGCCAGCGCGGTTCGGCGGCGTCGAAGCCCGAGTCGCCCTGCGCCAGGGCGAAGGCACGATCCCAGGGAATGCAGCCGCCCACGTCCACCGTGGCGTCGTCAAGCGCTTCCGCTGTCAGGCCTTTGACCGGGAAGCGGTACAGATATTCGATACGCATGATTCTATCCCCCCTTGAGTGACAGCTTGCCTGATCCCACCTGAACAGTGAAAGGGTTGTATTGACGTTGCCGCTTTTGGGACGCCTCCGAACCCGTCGCCTGAGAAGAGGGACATAGTCATGGACATGGAAAAATTCACCGAGCGGTCACGCGGTTTTTTGCAGGCCGCGCAGACCATCGCGATCCGCGAGTTTCACCAGCGCATCGCCCCAGAACATTTGCTGAAAGCCCTGCTGGATGATGAGGAAGGCGCGGCGGCGGGCCTGATCCGTGCCGCCGGTGGCGACCCCAAGGCGGCGCTTCTCGCCATTGAGGCGGATGTGGCGCGCAACCCGAAAGTCAGTGGCGGCGGCGCCGGCCAGCCGCAGATCACGCCGGATCTGCTACGGGCATTGGACTCCGCGCAACAGATCGCCAACCGCGCGGGGGACGAATTCGTCGCCCAGGACCGGGTGCTGCAAGCGCTCGCAGCCTCCGACACGACCGCCGCGCGCGCCCTGAAAACGGCGGGCGTCAGCGCGCCGGCCCTGGAAAAAGCCATTGCCGACATCCGCAAAGGCCGCAAGGTCACCAGCGAAAACGCTGAAGCCAGCTTCGACGCGCTGAAGAAATACGCCCGCGACGTCACAGCCGTGGCGCGGGAGGGCAAGCTCGATCCGGTCATCGGCCGGGATGAGGAAATCCGCCGCACCATCCAGGTCCTGGCGCGACGCACCAAGAACAACCCGGTGCTGATTGGCGAACCGGGTGTGGGCAAGACCGCGATCGTCGAAGGCCTGGCGCTGCGCATCGTCAATGGTGACGTGCCGGAAGCGTTGAAGGGCAAGCGGCTGCTGTCGCTCGACCTCGGCGCCATGGTCGCGGGCGCCAAATACCGGGGTGAGTTCGAAGAACGGCTGAAGGCGGTGCTGAAAGAGATCGAATCCGCGGAAGGCCAGGTCATCCTCTTTATCGATGAGATGCATACGCTCGTCGGCGCCGGCAAGGCGGATGGGGCGATGGATGCTTCGAACCTGATCAAGCCGGAACTGGCCCGCGGCACATTGCATTGCATCGGGGCGACCACGCTGAACGAATACCGCAAGCACGTCGAAAAGGACGCCGCCCTGGCCCGCCGTTTCCAGCCGGTGTTCGTGGGTGAGCCGAGCGTGGCCGATACGATCAGCATCCTGCGCGGCATCAAGGAGAAGTACGAACTGCATCATGGCGTGCGCATCACCGATGGCGCGCTGGTCGCCGCGGCGACCCTGTCCAACCGCTATATCACCGACCGCTTCCTGCCGGATAAAGCGATCGACCTGATGGATGAGGCGTCCTCACGCCTGCGCATGCAGATCGACAGCAAGCCGGAAGCGCTGGACGAACTCGATCGCCGCGTCATGCAGCTCAAGATCGAGCGCGAAGCCCTGAAGAAGGAAACGGACACCGCGTCGAAAGATCGCCTGGTGAAGCTGGAAAAGGAACTGGCCGATCTGGAGGAGAAGTCGAATGCGATGACGGCGGCGTGGAAGGCGGAAAAGGGAGAGGTGCAGGAGGCTCAGAAGCTGAAAGAGCGCCTCGACCAGGCCCGCAGTGAGGTGGAAGTGGCGCAACGCCGCGGTGACCTGACCCGCGCCTCGGAACTCCTGTATGGCGTGATCCCGGCGATCGAAGGCCTGCTGGCGCAGTCCGGCGATGGCAAGCTGGTCAATGAAGCGGTGAATGAGGAAGCGATCGCCGGCGTCGTGTCCCGCTGGACCGGCGTGCCGGTGGACAAAATGCTGGAGGGCGAACGCTCCAAGCTGATGAAAATGGAAGACAAGCTGCGGGAGCGGGTTGTCGGCCAGGATCAGGCCCTGGTCGCGGTCGCCCATGCGGTGCGTCGTGCCCGCGCCGGGTTGCAGGACCCGAACCGGCCCATCGGCAGCTTCCTGTTCCTCGGCCCGACCGGTGTCGGCAAGACCGAACTCACCAAGGCCCTGGCCTCGTTCCTGTTCGACGATGATCGGGCCATGGTGCGCATCGACATGAGTGAGTTCATGGAGAAGCACAGCGTGTCCCGCCTCATTGGCGCGCCCCCTGGCTATGTCGGCTATGACGAAGGCGGGGTGCTGACCGAAGCGGTTCGGCGGCGGCCCTACCAGGTGATCCTGTTCGATGAGGTCGAGAAGGCGCACGAGGACGTGTTCAACGTGTTGCTGCAAGTGCTGGACGATGGCCGTCTGACCGATGGGCAGGGGCGGACGGTGGACTTCAAGAACACCATCATCGTGCTGACCTCCAACCTCGGCTCCGACGTTCTGGCGGCGCAGCCGGAGGGTGAGAAGGTCGAGATGGTGCAGGCCCAGGTGATGAACGCGGTGCGCGCGCATTTCCGGCCGGAATTCCTCAATCGCCTGGACGAGATCATCCTGTTCCGGCGCTTGCAACGGGCGGACATGGCCTCGATCGTGAAGATCCAGCTGGAGCGCCTGCGGGATCTGCTGACCGATCGCAAGATCGATCTGGACCTCGATCGCAGCGCGTTGGATTGGCTGGGGGCGGAGGGATACGACAGCACTTACGGCGCCCGGCCGTTGAAGCGGGTGATCCAGCGGTCGTTGCAGAATCCGCTGGCTGGCCTGATCCTTGAAGGATCCATCAAGGAAGGTGACACCGTCCATGTCTCCGCCGGGCCTGACGGTCTGGTGATCAACGGGGCGCTGGCGGCAGCGGCGTGATGGGGGGCGGGGCGCGGCATAGACCGCGCCCCAGCCTTGCCCGGGGCGCACTTGCGTCGCTGGAGCAGCAGCGCTATCGTCCACTCAGTTGCGAATAACTCGCAATTGCAGCGTTGGAGCCAAGCCGGCATGTTTGTCAGTATGATCCTCGTCTTCCGGGAAGCCATGGAAGCGGGGCTGATTATCGGGATCATCCTCGCCGCATCCACGGGCGTGGCCGGACGCGGGCGCTGGATTGCCGGGGGTATCGCCCTTGGTCTGGCCGGCGCGGCCCTGATCGCCGCCTTCGCCAGTGCTTTGTCGGAAGCGTTTGAGGGCGCGGGGCAGGAAGCCTTCACCGCCGCGATCCTGATCTTCGCCGTGGTCATGCTCGGCTGGCACATCGTCTGGATGTCCCACCACGCCCGCACCATGGTCACCGAATTCCGCCAGATCGGCCGCGCCGTGCAACTCGGCCACCGCACGCTCGCCGCGCTCGCATCCGTGATCGCTGTGGCGGTGATGCGGGAAGGGGCTGAGGTCGTGCTCTTTCTCTATGGCACTATCGTCGGCTCCCATACTGGTTTCACCGCCATTCTCCTGGGCGGGCTGCTGGGGGTGGCCGCGGCCGGTGCCTTGTCATGGCTGCTGTATCGCGGGCTGGTGCGTATTCCCATGCAGCGCCTGTTTTCGGTCACCAATGCCCTGATCGCGCTGCTCGCCGCCGGCATGGCCGGGCAGGCGGCCGCGGTGTTGCATGCGGCCGATCTGTTGCCGGCCCTGGGGGAGCAACTGTGGGACACCAGCGCCTTCCTCGCTGATGATTCCATCATTGGGCGTGGCATGCGGGCGCTCATTGGCTACTCGGCGCGCCCATCGGGCATTCAACTCCTGGCCTGGGCTGCGACCTTGTTCACGCTGGCGGGTCTGTCCCGCCTGATCGGGCGGCAGCCGCGCGCCAAGCTGGTCGCGGTTGCCGCGTTGTTCGCGCTGGTTCTGGCATCGCCGCCGGCCCGCGCCGAGGACTCGCCGATGGTCGAAATCAAGAACCATCGCTTCGTCCCCGATCGGCTTGACGTACCAGCCAATGTGAAATTCAAACTGCTGGTCAAAAACGCCGACGAAACCGCTGAAGAATTCGAAAGCGCCAAACTGAACCGGGAGAAGCTCGTCGGCCCCGGCCAGACGATCACCGTGTTCCTGGGCCCACTAGCGCCGGGCGAATATCCGGTGTTCGGCGATTTCCACCAGGATACCGCCAAAGCAGTACTGATCGCCCGATGAAAGACCTGCTTCGCCTGCTGCCCGGCGCCCTCGCGGCCGCCCTGGTCGCTTTGGCACCCGCTGTCGCAACCGCCGATTACCGCGTGGTCTCGCCGCGCTCCGTTGATCAGGGGGAGTTGGAGATCGAAACCAATGGGTCCGCCGCCTTCGACCGCAAGGGTGAGAAAAGCGGTGCTCAGAGCCATACGATCGAAATCGGCACCGGCCTGACAAGCTGGTGGCACTTCGAGGTCGAACTCGGGTTCAACAAGGACCCCGGTCCTGGTCAGCCCATGCTGGCCGACGTGGTGGTGCTGGAAAACATGTTCGAGATCACCGAACCCGGTGAGGCGTTCGTCGATCTCGGTTTCTACGTCGAGTACGGGCAATCCATCACCCGCGGCCGCTACGCAGCCCCGAATCAAGTGACCTTTGGCCCGGTCATCGCCAAGGACATCGGGCCGACGACGCAGACCATCAATCTGTTCTTCACCCGCGAACTCGGCCCCGGGCAGACGACGCAGGGGCTGGATTTCTCCTACGCCTGGCAGAACCGCTGGAACGTCTGGCAACCGCTGTCACCGGCGATCGAGGTGTATGGCGATACCGGCGTGCTGGGCAGTGTGCCGCGCCTGACGAAACAGCAGTTGCTGGCCGGCCCGGTTGCGGTTGGCGCAATGCGGCTGAGTGACCTGGGCCTGGGCACCGCCGGCAAGGTCAAATACGAACTCGGCTGGCTGTTCGGGATGACCCCTGAGAGCCCGCAAGGCGCGCTGCGCTGGCGCCTGGAGCTGGAGCTGCCGTTCTGACCCAGGCGGCTTCGTCCCTTTTACAGCCCGGAGAAGGAGAATGCCGGCGGTTTAGCCGGCCGCCTTCGCCTCCCGCCGGCGGCGGTGCAGGATGAATTCGGTATAGCCATTGGGCTGGTTGCGCCCGTCGAAGATCAGGTCGCAGGCGGCCTTATAGGCGACCCCGTCAAAGGCCGGTGCCATCGGGCGATACAGCGGATCGTCTGCGTTCTGGCGGTCCACCACCCGCGCCATGCGCTGCAAGGTCTCGGTCACCTGCGCCTCATTCGTGACGCCATGCAGCAGCCAGTTGGCGATATGTTGCGATGAAATGCGCAAAGTGGCGCGATCTTCCATCAAGCCGACATCATGAATGTCGGGGACCTTGGAGCATCCGATTCCCTGGTCGATCCAGCGCACGACATAGCCGAGGATGCCCTGGCAGTTGTTGTCGAGTTCCTGCTGCACATCGTCCGGCGACCAGTTGGCGCCCTCGGCGACCGGGATCGTCAGCAGATCGGTCAGCGGCGCCCGCGCGCGCGCGGCGAGATCGGTCTGGCGCGCGGCCACGTCCACCTGGTGGTAATGCAGCGCATGCAGCGTCGCGGCGGTGGGGGAGGGGACCCAGGCGGTATTCGCCCCGGCCATCGGGTGTCCGACCTTCTGCACCAGCATATCGGCCATACGGTCCGGCGCCGCCCACATGCCCTTGCCGATCTGGGCTTTGCCGCGGAGACCGGATTCGAGGCCGATGTCGACGTTCTGATCCTCATAGGCCTTGATCCAGGCGGTGCCGCGCATGTCGTTCTTGCGGATCATCGGGCCGGCTTCGATGGAGGTGTGCATCTCATCGCCGGTCCGGTCCAGGAAGCCGGTGTTGATGAACACCACCCGGTCCCGGGCGGCATGGATGCAGGCCTTGAGGTTGGCGGAGGTGCGCCGTTCCTCATCCATGATGCCCATTTTCAGCGTCCGGGGCGCGAGGCCCAGGATGGTTTCCACCCGGCCGAACAGATCCGCCGTCAGTGCCACTTCGTCCGGCCCATGCATCTTCGGCTTGACGATATAAACCGAACCCGCCCGGCTGTTCCGGATCGGGCCCTTGCCGCGCAGATCGTGCATGGCGATCAAGGACGTGATGGCGGCATCCAGGAAACCTTCCGGGATTTCCGCCCCATCCGTACCCAGCACGGCATCGGTGTACATGTGGTGCCCGACATTGCGCACCAGCATCACGCTGCGCCCGGACAGCCACAACGAACCGCCGGCGGGTTTGGTGTACTGGCGGTCCTCATTCAGGCGGCGGGTCATGGTCTGACCGCCTTTGACGAAGGTATCCGCCAGATCGCCCTTCATCAGGCCCAGCCAGTTGCGATAGGCGAGGACCTTGTCCTCGGCGTCCACCGCGGTGATGGAGTCCTCACAATCCTGGATGGTTGTCAGCGCGGCTTCCATGACCACGTCAGCCACGCCGGCGGCGTCGTCCTTGCCGATGGGATGGGTGCGGTCCACCACGATTTCGATATGGATGCCGTTATGGCGCAGCAGCACCACCGACGGGGCGGCCGCGTCGCCGCGATAGCCGACGCATTGCGCGGGGTCTTTGAGCCCGGTCTTGCCCCCGCCCTTGAGCGCGACTGACAGCGCGCCATCGACGATGGCATAGCCGGCCGCGTCGGCGTGGCTGCCGATGGCCAGCGGCGCGGCGCCGTCCAGAATGGTGCGCGCTTTGGCCACCACCCGATCGCCGCGGATCTTGTTGTAGCCGCCCGCGCGGGTGGCGCCGCCGTCCTCGGCAATGGCGTCTGTGCCATAGAGCGCGTCGTACAAGCTGCCCCAACGCGCGTTGGCGGCGTTCAGCGCATAGCGGGCATTGGTGACGGGCACGACCAGCTGCGGGCCGGCGAGGCTGGCGATTTCCGGGTCGACATTGGAGGTATCAACCGAGAACGCGCCGGGTTCCGGCACCAGATAACCAATGCCGCGCAGAAATTCGAGGTAACCGGCGCTATCGGCCGGTTTGCCCTTATGGGCGAGGTGCCAGGCATCGATCTGCTTCTGCAGGTCGTCCCGCCTGGCCAGCAGCGCCGCGCACCGTGGCGCCAGATCGGTCAGCAGCCCGGCGAATCCCGACCAGAACGCGTCCGCTTGTAGCCCGGTTCCCGGCAGAGCCTCGGTCTTGACGAAGTCGAACAACGCGCGCGCGATACTGAGCCCGGAGGCCTCGACCCGATCCATACCGATTAACTCCCGTTGTCGAGAGCCGCTTGTTGCGGCGCACCATCCGTCAAGTATGGCATGCGGCGACACATCTACAAGAGTGAAAGATCGCCGCCTTGCGCCATTCAGGTCGTGCCTCGCTCGACAATGCGGAAGGCGAGATGAACCGGTTCATCGGTCCGCGGGCCGTTGCCGGTCAGGCGCTGCAACAGGAAGCCGGCCGCGATCTCCCCCGCTTCGCTGCCTTCCACGTTGACGGTCGTGAAGGCCGGTTCGCTGGCGGCGCTGAGCTCGAAATTGCCGAAGCCGCAGACCGCCAGATGATTCGGAATGGCCAGCCCATGCTGACGCGCCTCGGTGATCGCGCCGAAGGCCAGGAGATCGGAGCTACAGAACAAGGCCGTCGGCGCTTCGAGGCCGCCCAGCATGCCCCGCAACGCGGCCCGTCCCGCCTGGATGGTGCTCGGTGCGGGGATCACGGCCTCACCAACCACCGTCCCGCCGGCCGCGCGTACGGCGGCGGCGAATGTCTCGGTGCGGACCAGGGCGCGGGGATCATCGGCCGAGATGGTCGCGAATCGCGTATGGCCCTTGCCGAGGAAAAAATGCGCCACCTCCTCCCCCACACGTTCATGGTCGAACCCGACCAGCATATCGATGGGTCTGCGCGAGACGTCCCAGATCTCCACCACGGGGATCCCGGCTTCGCTGATCATCTGGAACGCACCCGGTGTATGCGCCGCGCCCGCGATCAGCAGCGCATCCGGCCGCCGCCCCAGCAGGGCGCGCAACAACGCCTCCTTGTCATTGTCTCCATAGCCGCTGAGGGAGAGCATGACCTGGTAGCCCGCGACCCGCATCGCATCAGTGAAGCTTTGAATCAGCCCGGCGAACATGGGATGCGCGATCGTCGGCACCACCGCCGCGACCATGCGTGAGCGGCGCGACGACAGCCCCCCCGCGATCAGGTTGGGCACATAGCCCAGCTGCGCGATGGCCGCGCGCACCTTGGCCGCCGTGCCGGGAGACACCCGGTCGGGGGTGTTGATCACGCGGGAAACGGTCATCGGCGCGACGCCGGCCAGGATGGCGACGTCGGTGATCTTGACCGGCGCGCGGGCGCGTTCAGGGCCTCGATTGGGGGCTGGGTTGGGATCTGGCTCGTTGAGCATCCGCCCACCCTAGACCGGCATGGTCCGATCAACCAGACGGGATGGCGAGAGCTAGCGCGGTCATTGCCGCGGCCATGACGTTGTTGATGAGATGAACGGTCAATGAGGCCCTGAGGCCGCCGGCGGCATGGCGCGCGACGGATAGCGCGAGGGCGGCCGGAATCAGAAACAGCACCCGTGCCGGGGTTTCCAGCGCATGCAGGGCCAGCCAAGGCCCCGCGGTCAGGCCGGCGCAGACCCAAACCCCATGCCCCCGGCGGGCCAGCGCGCCCCAGAGCCAGCCGCGGAAGAAGAATTCCTCCGCGACGGGCGCGAGGACCGTGATCAGCAGCAGCCCGGGGACCAGGATCCCTGGGCCGGGCCTGTCATCGCCCTTCAGCATTTCCGGCACCGCGTCGCGGGTGAAGTCGGCAAACGCGGGAAACGCGATACCCAGGGCGGAGATGGCGAGGGCCCAGCCGAACAGGCCCAGGCACAGGGCCGTGATCAGGCGCGACCGCCAGGGCCCCGACGGGCCAAACCCATCTGGCGTCCCGCGGCGCATCCACAGCGCCGCGGCCAGCAAGGTGCCGAGAAACGCGCCCGTCGCCACCAGCGCGAAGGCCAGCACGCCGGGTGCCGCGAACCGGTCCGCATCGATTACGCCTAACTGATTCAGCACCGGAATCACGAGGCCGGCACCCAAGGCCAGCAGGACCGTCGCCACGAGGGCGACCGCGCCGGCCGCGCCAATCCATGCACCGGCGCCGGCGAGCAGAAGGAGGGTGCTGGCGCGTGGATTCATCACAGGGGCTCCGGGACGGGTCCGCAGCATAACGCGCTCGCTGCTTTGATCCACCGCAATGACTCCAACCGACCTGATTGGCACATAAAGTCAGTCTTGATCAGAAGGAAGTTTGCGCCATGCTGGAGTCCTCGCCGCTGACCGCTCGCGACATCATGACCCACCCCGTTGTCACAGCCCGGGCCGAAACGCCATTGCGTGTCGTTATTCAGCAGATGATGGCGGGCGGGTTCAGCGGCATGCCGGTTGTCGATGACGCCGGCCTCGCCATCGGCATGATCACCGAAGGCGACTTCATGCGCTGGACCGAGGAGGTCGGCCCCCGCGCCCGCTGGTGGCTGGATATGCTGGCCGACGGGCACGAACTGGCGGAGACCTTCCTGCAGGAAATCAAGGATCAGCATGCCCGCGTGCGGGCCGTGATGACCCCGGGGGTGATTGGCGTGAGCGGTGACACGCCCATCCGCGATGTAGCGGCTTTGCTGGCGGAGCGGCATGTCAAACGCGTGCCGGTTCTGGCGGACGGCAAGCCGATTGGAATCATTACCCGGCGCGACCTGGTGCGGGCGATGCTGAGCACGGTGTAAGCGTCGGTCCGAAACAACCGCTCTATTTCAATGGTCTGATAGCCAATCTGGCACAGGCGCCGGTCGGGCTGACGGTGACTGACCGACTGTGGACCAACGCCGTCAGCATGACGCGGAAACAGACACCCCGATCAAAAACCAAAACGCCCGATACCGTGTCCGGGGAGGACACGATATCGGGCGCTTGTCAGCCAAGCGAATGGCAGACGGTCAGTCGACCCGGATCGAAGCCGCTTCGGGGCCCTTGGCGCCCTGCACGACGTCCATCCAAATGGTCTGGCCTTCCGCGAGCTGCATGACATTGGCGCGCTGCAGAGCGGAGGCATGGACGAACACGTCCTTGCCGCCTTCCAGCGGTGCGACAAAGCCGAAGCCCTTGGTGGCATTGTACCACTTGACGGTGCCCTGCATTTCGACCGACGGGCCGGACGGTGCACCGCGGCGCGGAGCGCCGCCCATGCCGCCACCCATGCCACCGCCATAGCCGCCACCGGCCGGGCGGGGACCGCCCATGCTGGGTCCACGGCCAGCCGACGGGGTCGCGGTGCTCTCATCGACTGAGAGAACTTCCGACACCTGACGGCCTTTCTGGCCCTGGCCGATACGCACCCGCAGCGACGCCCCGGGGCTCACGGCGTTGTGGCCGGCCTGATTCAGGGTGTTGGCGTGCAGGAAGGCGTCGCCCGATCCATCCGAGAGCGCAACGAAGC
This sequence comes from uncultured Acetobacteraceae bacterium, assembly GCA_903918315.1. Classification (GTDB taxonomy): domain Bacteria; phylum Pseudomonadota; class Alphaproteobacteria; order Acetobacterales; family Acetobacteraceae; genus Rhodopila. Next base: position 11,197 of record CAIXEA010000042.1, read on the forward strand.
CGAACCCTTTTTCAGGGTTGAACCACTTCACGCTTGCATCGTGCTCCGGCCCGAAGCCAGCCGAAGACGGCCAGGACGGAGCGGCGCTGGGACGGGGCATATCGCCCGGAGGGGCCCGGTCGAACGAAAAATCGTCGTCGAAGCCACGGCGCCGAGGGGGGCGTCCACGGCCGCGGTTGTTCATATTCAAGAGAAGGTCGTCCTCGTTGCCATACGCGTTGTTCATAGAGCCGGTTGCCGCGGGCGGCACCGACACCGGTTTGCAGTCTGTCAGATACGCCGACAGGCGTAACTTAACCACATTCTCCCCGAACTGCACGCCATTCATCGGTTCGAATGCACTTTTTTACCATAGACTGGTTTTGCGGCCTTGCGTACATCTGCAATCTGCAACAGCCGCATATCTCATGCGCGCGAATCGCAGCACAACCCCGCGTTCAGGTATCCTCCGCGTCATCAGAGGCAAGACCGTCCAACGCCAGCAGACGATCGCTCGCCTCCGCATCCAGCGCCTCCACCCCGCGCAGCTTGCGCTGCACGGCACGCGTGCGCTGCCGCGCATCCTCAATCGTTTTGCTCATCGTGCCGGCATTTTTGGATAGTTTTTCCAGGACCCCGTCCATTTTCAGCATTTCCGAGCGCGTAGCCCCCAGCAGGTCGCGAATCTGGTCTGCCTTCTGTTCCAACGCCAAGGTCAGAAACCCCAGATGCACCGTGCGCAGCAGGGCCGGAAACAGGCTCGGACCCATGACCAGGACCTTGAAGGTCCGGCCAATATCGTCGATCAGCCCGGGAATACGAGCCACTTCGGCATAGAGGGCATCGGTTGGCAGATAGAGCACCGCGAACTCCACCGTCACCGGCGGATGGATGTATTTGGTGTGGATGGTCCTGGCTTCGTCGCGAATATGCCGCTCCAGGTCGCGGGTGGCGATGCGTTCGCCCTCGGCATCACCCGACTCGGACGCCGTCAACAACCGCTCATAATCCGCGATCGGAAATTTCGCATCGATCGGCAGCAGCGGCCGGTTCTCTCCACGCATGGGCATGATCACCGCGAATTCGACCATGTCATCGGACTCAGGGCGGATTTTGTGGTTGGTGTGATAGGTGCCAGGCGGCAGCACGTCGTCCAGCATGGCCTTCACCTGGGTCTCCCCCCAGCCGCCCCGGGTTTTGACATTGCCGAACAGGCGCTTGATGTCGCCAATCCCCGCGGCGACCGACTGCACATCGCTCATCGCCTTCTGCACCGCGGTGAACTGGTCGATCACGCGTTCGAAGCTGGTCTTCATCTGCTTCTCGACCGCTTCGTGCAGCTGCTCGTTCACGGTCTTTTGGATGTCCGTGAGTCTGGCCTCATTGCCCTCCCGTATTTCTTTGAGTTTGGTCTCCACCATGGTGCGGGTCATCTCGAACTGCGCCGCGATCTGCTCGCCCGATTTGCGCTGGCCCTCCGCCAGGGCCAGCCGCAATTCGCCCTGTTCGCGCGACAGAATGGTGCGAAGCTGTTCGGCGCCGAGGTCGAAGGCGCCGCGCAATTCCGTCTGCCGCCGGGCGCTGTCGGCATCGGCCGCGCGCAGGGCAGCCCGCGTGGTCTCGGATTCAGCCCGCAGGCCGGTGTTCGTCTGTTCTGCCAACAGGCGCAGATGCTGCAACATTTGGCCCAGGCGTATCACCCGCGCCGCCGCCAGCAGTGCCAGTATGGCGATGACCAGCGTGGCCGCGATCAGTGCCGCCATGACCAGCGACACCGGCTCCCCGGTCATCCCAACTGCACCGGGCGGGGCAGCAGCGAGATCAGGTCGGTCAGGTCCCGTTCCGCCTGGCACAACAGGTAATGGGTGTTCGCGGGCACCTGACCATCCGATTGCGGCAACAACGTCCCATTCTCATCCAGCGGCAGGGCGGTCAGGCCCAGGTCGCTGTAAACCTTCAGCAATTGCCCGCTTGTGCGCCAGAAGGCGGGGTGCAGGCCTTCCTGATGCGCCAGATCGCGCAGCCGCCAGATCGCCGAGATGCGGTCCGCCTCCTGACCAACGGGATCGCCCAGCCCCAACAGGACGGGGCCGGTGCGGCGGAACGGGATGCCGGCGCGCTGCGCTTCCCCCAGAACCACGCCATCGGCGGGAATGGCGGCCGCGTTGTAGCCGGCGGCCCCGCCGATAGCGATCAACCGCCGGCGTGTCGCGTCATCCCAGGGCAGCGCCCGCACCCGGCCCGGCCGCAACAACCGCCAGATCGCCATGGTCGCGAGGATGACCGCCGTGGCGACCGACAGCCGGACGGAATTGGGCGCATTGGGCGACAGCACGATCGCCCACCAGGCATCGTTCGTCAGCGCCCGCATATGCGGACGGGTCGTCGCCAGCGCGATCAGCGACGCGGCCAGGACGAACAGCGAGACCGCGCTCGCCGGTTCCAACGGACCGCTCAGCAGACTGGCATGGCGATAGAAGCTGGCGCGGAACGGCGCCACAAGCATCGTGGTCAGGACCAGCACCGCCGAGACCCATAACAAGTAATCCTGTGTGGCGGTGAAGGCCGCCCCGGCGATGAGCAGCAATGTCGCCAGGCCCCAGGCCAGATTGACCCGGTGCGAAAGGCCGATGGCCATCAACACCAGGCCTGCGCCAATCAGCGAGGGGATGAATTGCCCGGCGCGGGCGGCCAGTTCCGCATATTCCGAATCCAGCCAGGCGAATTCCGTCGTGGGCGACAACAACCCGAGGAACAGCAGCATCGCACCGCATAGGCCGACCGCACCGGTCGCGGCGGTGACCGCGAAGTCGGGCTCGCTCCAGCGGCCGATGGCCTGCGGTGCGGACAGGCGGGCGATGTGTTTGAACAACCCCCCGCCGCGCAGCACGATCTCATTCCCGGCAAACAGGAAGCCCGCCAGGAACAGCGGGATGATGTAATAAAACAGCCGGAAGATGACGATGGCCCCGACGATCTGCGGCGGTTCCAGGTAGCCGGCCAGCCCGAACAGCATCGCCGCGTCGAACACCCCGATGCCGCCGGGGACGTTGGCGGCCAGCCCGGCGGTGTAGGAGGAGACGTAAACGCCCAGAAAAATCAGCCAGGTCAGACCGGGTGCGGCGGGCAGCAGCGCGAAGAAGATGGTCGCGGTGGTCGCGACGTCCACCGTCGCCAGCACCACCTGCACCAGCGCCATGCGCCAGCCCGGCAGGTCGATGCTGTTTCCCATCACTTTGAACGAGCCGATGACCCGGGACAGGCTGACATAGGCGATCACCAACCCCCATAACGCCAGCCCGACCCCGTACAGCACATAAACCGGCGCATGCTGGCCGAAGAATGGGATGGAATGCGGCTCGATCATCAGAATCGCCCCGCCGAGCACCAGGCCGCCGAGAGCGAAGGTCAGGCTGCAAAACGCCACGGTCTTGCCGATCTGCAGCGGGGTCAGGCCCCAATGGGCGTAGAGCCGGTAGCGCACCGCGGCCCCGGACACCGCCGCGAAGCCCAGATTATGCGACAGCGAATAGGCGCAGAAGGAGGCGAAGGCGACCCGCCCATAGCTGACCTTGTGGCCGGCGTAGATCGTGCCCAGCCGGTCGTAGAAGGTCAGGATGAAATAGGAGATCACCGTCCAGACACCGGAGAAAACCAGCGCCGACACCGGGATCGCCCGCATCGACTCGCCGATATCCTTCAGGCGCAGATGACGGAACTCGTGCTGCACGACGTAAATCGCGCCCAGCAGCAATGCCACGCCGAGCAAGGCCGGCAGATGGCGCAACCATCCCTTCATGCGCGGGCCAACGCTTCATCAATAAGGGCGATGGTTTCCGGCACCCCATACAGGGCCACGAAACCGCCGAAGCGGGGCCCCTCGTTCTGCCCCAGCAGGACCTGGTACAGCGCGCTGAACCAGGCCCTCAGCTCGGGGAGTGGGTGGCGCTTGCCCACCTCGAACACCGCGTTTTGGATGATGTCCGCCGTGACGCCGGCGGGCAGTGCGGCGAGGGTGGCTCCCAGATCGGTGATGGCGGCGCGTTCGACCGGGTCGGGATCGCGATAGGTTTTCGCTGGCCGCACGAAATCCTGATAATAGGCCACGGCGTGATCGACCAGGCGCGCCAGCAGCGGCTCGGTTTCGGGGCTGGCATTGGGGGCATAGCGGCGGATGAACCCCCAGAGGATATCGGGTTCATGCGCGTTCACCACGCTGGCGAGGTTCAACAGCATGGCGAATGTGATGGGGCTGCCGGCATGGTTCGGCAAGCGCGCGGCGTGGATATGCCAGGCCGGATTGGTCTTACGGGCCTCGTCATCCTGCGCCGCCATGCGATCGACGTTGCTGATATATTCGTCCACCGCCCGCGGAATCACGTCGAAATAGAGCCGCTTGGCGCGTTGCGGCTGGTTATACATGAATTGTTGCAGCGATTCCGGCGGTGCATAGCGCAGCCAGTCGTCCACCGACAGGCCATTGCCTTTGGATTTGCTGATCTTCTGGCCGTCGGCGTCGAGGAACAGCTCGTAGGTGAAACCCTCCGGCGGTGGGGAGCCCAGGATGCGGCAGATCCGGCCCGAGAGGCGGACGCTGTCGATCAGGTCTTTGCCGGACATCTCATAATCGACACCCAGGGCATACCATCGCATCGCCCAATCGGCCTTCCACTGCATCTTGCAATGGCCGCCGGTCACCGGGGATTCGAAGGCTTCCTTGGTGTCGGGATCGCGCCAGACGACGGTGCCGGCGTCCGGATTGAGCTGCTCCATCGGCACCTGCATCACCACGCCGGTGCGGGGATGGATGGGCAGGAACGGCGAATAGGTGGCCCGGCGATCCGGCCCCAATGTGGGCAGGATCACGGCCAGGACCTCAGCATGACATTCGAGCATCCGCCGAGCCGCGGCGTCGAAGCGCCCTTGCGCGTAGTAGTCGGTGGAGGACACGAATTCATAGGCAAAACCGAAGGAATCGAGGAACGCCCGCAAGCGGGCATTATTATGAGCCCCGAAGCTGTCATGGGTGCCAAACGGATCGGGAATGCGCGTCAGCGGCTTGCCCAGATGCTGGGCGAGCATTTCTTTATTCGGGACATTGTCCGGCACTTTGCGCAGGCCATCCATATCGTCGCTGAACGCCAGCAGGCGCGATGGGATGCCGGTCAGGTCCGTGAAGGCCCGCCGGACCCAGGAGGTGCGCGCGACTTCCCCGAACGTGCCGATATGCGGCAGGCCGGACGGGCCATAGCCGGTTTCGAACAGGGCTTCCGGCTTACCGGACGCCGCCAGCCGTTGCATGACCTTGGCGGCTTCCTCGAACGGCCAGGCCTTCGGGATCGTGTTCTTGATGGGCGGAGTTTCAGACATGCCCGGGAAGCTATGGAGCGCCGCCGCTCAGGTCAATCGTGGATTGAGCCCGCGATTGACGCCCCGATTGGAGCCGGTTTCGGGTTCGGCCATCGCAAGTTCGCGCAACCGTCATATGACCGCCATTGTTTGGCCATACGGCGGGCAGTATCCATGCCTGATGCAGAATGCGACAGCACAGACAGTGGACGAGTCACAGCAAGCGGCCGGGTCTTCTGCGCACGGCGCCCCGGGGCATCTGGCCAGGCGGCCCCGCCTGTTCCAGCGGCGTGAGGGTGACAGCGGCGGACCGATGGACATGACCATTCCCCTCAGCCGCAAATCGATCATTCGTCCGGTGCGGGCCGTGCGGCGGGGGGTGTTCATCCTGTTGTGGACCCTACCGAGTCTGGTGCTCCAGGCGCTGCTGCTCCTGTTGCCGGGCCGTCCGAAAGTTGCCTTCGCCCGGGTCTATTGGGCGTTGTTCAGCCGGCTGCTGGGTCTTCGCGTCCGGGTCATCGGGGAGCTTGCCTCCGGCACAGCCGATCGGCCGGTGATTTTTGTGTCCAACCATTCGTCCTGGATCGATATCCCGGTCGTGGGCGGCGTTCTCGACGGCTGCTTCGTCGCCAAAGGCGATGTCGCGGGCTGGCCGGTCATCGGCACCATCGCCCGGCTGGGCCGATCGGTGTTCGTGACCCGGCAGCGGGGGTCAACGGTGCGGGAACGCGACCTGATGCGCGGCATGCTCGGCAAAGGGGATAATCTGATCCTGTTCCCGGAAGGCACCAGCTCCGACGGTTCCCGCGTGCTGCCGTTCCGATCGTCGTTCTTCTCGATCGCCCAAGGCGCCGAACGCCCCCTGATCCAGCCGGTGTCGGTGGTCTATGATCGGCTTGACGGGCTGCCGATGGGCCGGGCCAACCGTCCGGTGTTCGCGTGGTATGGCGATATGGACATCGCCTCCCATTTTTGGCGGCTCGCGCAATGTCGCGGGCTGCGGGCGACGGTGCTGCTGCACGCGCCGCTCGACCCGGCGCGGTTCCAGGACCGCAAGGACCTGTCGCACGCGGTCTGGCGCACGGTCGCCGAGGGGGCCGCGACCCTGCGGCAAAACCGCCCGGCACGGCCGCTCGCGGTCGCGGATGCGCCGGGCCATGATCTCGTCGGGGACGAAGCCTTCGCCTGATCGCCCGCCTGATGCCGGCCGAACGAGATTGCAACTTGCGCCGCGCCGCAACATAACCTATCTAGGTCGTTCGAACTTCCCCCATTACCGGAGGCTGAGCGCATGGCGCGCGTCACCGTCGAAGACTGCGTTCAAAAAGTCCCCAACCGCTTCGAGCTCGTGCTCCTCGCGGCCCAGCGTGCCCGCAACCTCAGCCGGGGCGAAGAACTGACCGTCGATCGCGACAACGACAAGAACCCCGTCGTCGCTCTGCGCGAAATCGCCGATGAGACGATCGAACTGCCGAAGATCGAGCAGGACCTGATCCGCTCCCTGTCCCGCGCGCCCGAGCCGGAACCGGCTGATGAGGAAGTTTTGGACCTCATCCCGACCGATCAGAATATCTTTGGCCTGCAGGACGTGACCGCGGAAGAAGAGACCGCGGTGCTGGCGGCGGATCACGAAGAAATGTCGCCCGAAGACATGGAAGCAGCCATCGAGGCGGAACTCGGTGGCCGCGGCCGCCTCTGATCACCGGCGGTAAACGGATATGACCCAAGGGGGCACCGGTCGCGGACAACCGCTTCCCGCCCCCTTGCTGGCGCCCGATGGGGCGGCCGGGGCGACCCAGGACGCGGCCAAGTCCGACACCCCTAAACCAGACGCCAAAACCCGGCCCAATATCATCCGCCAGTTCGAACTGACGGAAAAAATCCACGCTTACGATCCCAAAGCCGACACCAGCCTGATCGACGCCGCCTATGTGATGGCGATGCAGGCGCACGGCAATCAGCGCCGCGATAACGGCGATCCCTATATCACCCATCCGATCGCGGTCGCCGACATCCTGGCGGGATACCGGCTGGACACCGCCTCCATCGTCACGGGCCTGCTGCACGACACGATCGAGGACACCACCATCCGCCTGCCCGATATCGAAGCCCGGTTCGGCAAGCAGATCGCCGGGCTGGTAGATGGCGTCACCAAACTGACGCGCCTGGAACTCCAGTCCGACCGCACCAAGCAGGCGGAGAATTTCCGCAAGCTGGTGCTGGCCATGAGCCGCGATATCCGCGTGCTGTTGGTGAAGCTGGCCGACCGCCTCCACAACATGCGTACCCTGCATTTCGTGCAGAAGCCTGAACGGCGGGAACGCATCGCGCGCGAGACCATGGAAATCTACGCGCCCTTGGCCGAACGCATCGGCATGGATGCGGTCAAGACCGAACTCCAAACCCTGTCCTTCGCGCAGCTGGAACCCGAGGCCTATGGCACCATCCAGGCCCGGCTCAACTTCCTGCGCGGCCAGGGCGCGGATGTCATCGATGAAGTGCGCCAGGAACTGGTCCGCGTCTGCGTTGAAGCCGGTGTCGACGTGCTGGAAATCACCGGCCGCGAAAAATCCCCCTATTCGATCTGGGAGAAGATGCAGCGCCGCAACGTCGCCTTCGAACAGTTGTCCGACCTGATGGCGTTCCGAGTCGTGGTTGCCACCAAGGGCGACTGTTACGCGGCGCTCGGCGCGGTGCATTCGTCCTATCCGGTGATCGCCGGGCGGTTCAAAGACTATATCTCCACCCCGAAATCCAACGGCTACCAGTCGCTGCACACCGGCGTGACGCTGCGTGAGCCGCGCAACCAGAAGATCGAGATCCAGATCCGCACCCCCGACATGAACGATGTCGCGGAAAACGGGGTCGCCTCCCACTGGTTGTACAAAACCCACGATGCCAAGATCGATGGCAAGGAAACCCAGCAGTTCCGCTGGGTGCAGGATTTGCTGGAAATCCTGGAGGATTCGGCCGCGCCGGATGAATTCCTCGAAAACACCAAGCTCGAACTCTATGGCGATCAGGTCTTCTGCTTCACGCCCAAGGGGCAGTTGATCCCGCTGCCGCGCGGCGCCACACCGGTTGATTTCGCCTACGCCGTTCACAGCCAGGTGGGCGACACCTGTGTGGGCGCCAAGATCAACGGTCGGCTGTTGCCGCTGCGCCACCAGCTGCAAAACGGCGACCAGGTCGAAATCATGACCGCGCGTGGCGGCACGCCGTCCCCGCAGTGGGAACGGTTTTGCGTCACCGGTAAAGCCCGCGCCCGCATTCGCCGCTTCATCCACCAGGAGCAGCGCGAACAAAGCCGCGACTCCGGCAAGGCCGAACTGACCAAAGCATTCCGTCAGGCCGGCGTGGATGGCTCGGAAAAGGCGCTGGAGCCGCATCTCAAGGCCCTGAAGCACACCTCACTCGACGACCTGTATATCGCCGTCGGCAACGGCAATGTCAGCGCCCGCGATGTCGTGCATGCCGCGTATCCGGAGCTGCGTCAAACCACCCGCTCCACCCGCATGGTGCCGCCCTTGCTGCCGCGGGTGGCGCGTGGGACCAAGCCGGATCACGGGATGCCGATCACCGGGCTGGTGCCGGGAATGGCGTTCAGTTTTGCCGGGTGCTGCCACCCGGTGCCGGGCGATGAGATCGTGGGCATTGTCGCGACTGGCAAGGGCGTGACCATTCATGGCCGCACCTGCCAGACCCTGGCCGGCTTCGCGGCCACACCAGAACGGTTCATCGACGTCGACTGGAACTATGAAACCTTGAACAAGGGCGGCGCTACCGGCAAGGGCCCGTCCCATACCGCCCGCATTAGCATCGTGACAGGCAACGACCAGAGCGCCCTGGCGCATCTGACCAATGCCATCGCCAAGCAGGACGGCGCCATCGCCAATCTGAAGATCGTCAACCGCCAGCAGGATTTCATGGAAACCCTGGTGGATGTGGACGTGCGCGATGTCGCCCATCTGGCCAAGGTTGTCGCCGGGCTGCGCGGTGCCAGCGGCATTCGCAGCGTGGAACGGGCGACAGGCTGATGATCCTGGGCCTTGGCTCGGATCTCTGCGACATCCGCCGTATCGAAAAGGTGGTGGAGCGGCATGCTGATCGGTTCCTTGAGCGAATCTTCACGCCGGTCGAGCGCGCCTATGCCCAGGCGCGGGCGGAAAAAATCCGCCCATCCACCTATGCCAAGCGCTTCGCGGCGAAGGAAGCGGCGTCCAAGGCGCTGGGCACGGGGGTCTCGGGCGGGGTGTTTTTCTCCGATCTCGGCGTTGTGAACCTGCCGGGCGGCCGGCCGACATTGGTCCTGACCGGCGGTTCCGCCGCGCGATTGCGGGCCATCACACCGGCGGGAATGGTGGCGCAGGTCGATCTCACGATGACCGATGAGTATCCTTATGCCTTCGCCCAGGTGATCATCTCGGCGGTACCCGCAGCCTTTGCTTGACAGGCCGCATGCCCCCGCGCTTGAACGACCCGCGCTTATGGCGCATCCCTCGCATTTGAAGGCCTCATCCCGTATGGCGACCACCAAGGCCGCGACCAAGCGCAAACAGCAGAGCGTTTGGGCTGAGAACGTCAAGACCATCGTCTACGCCGGGCTGATCGCCGTTGGCGTGCGGACGGTGCTGTTCGAACCCTTCAACATCCCGTCCGGCAGCATGATCCCGACGCTGCTCGTCGGCGACTACCTGTTCGTGTCGAAGTACAGCTACGGCTATTCCAAATACTCGATGCCGTTGTCCCCGCCGCTGTTTCATGGCCGGATTTTCGGCGACATGCCCCATCGCGGCGATGTCGCGGTGTTCAAATGGCCGCACGACAACTCCACCGATTACATCAAGCGTATCGTGGGTCTGCCCGGCGATCGCCTGCAGGTGAAGGAAGGAGTGCTGTATATCAATGGCGAACCCGCCCCGCGCACGCAGCAGGGCACCTTCCTCGCCCGCGATCAGGGCATCCGCACCGAATTGCGCCGCTACAGCGAAACGCTGCCCGGTGGCGTGAAGCATGACATTCTGAAGGCGACCGATGGCGCTGAAAACGCGCATCGCCCGGGCTTCGACCCCAGCCGCGAATTCGACGCCAACAACACCGTCGAATACACCGTCCCGCCCGACCATGTCTTCGCGATGGGTGATAATCGCGACATGTCGTCCGACAGCCGCTTCATGAACGCCTCCGGCGTCGGCTTCGTGCCGGTGGAAAACCTGGTTGGCCGGGCGGAAATCCTGTTCTTCTCGATTGAAAGCGATCCCAATGACGCCTGGTGGGCCTTCTGGGAATGGCCTTTCAAGATCCGCTGGTCCCGCCTGCTGAACCGCATCCGTTGACGGAACGCGCGACACTGACCTCCCCGTTGGAGGCTATTCTCGGCCACGCCTTCGCCCGCCCCGATCTTCTGCGCGAAGCGATGACCCATCGGTCCGCGACCAGCAGCCGCGGCTCCCGCGGATCGAATGAACGGCTGGAATTTATCGGCGACCGGGTGTTGGGCCTGTTGATGGCCGAATGGCTGGCCGAACGCTTCCCGCGGGAGCAGGAGGGCGATCTCGGCCGCCGGCTGGCCAGGCTGGTGTCTCAGCCCGTGCTGGCGGGGGTGGCGGAAACGCTCGGTCTGAGTGACGCGATCTCCGTCTCCGCCGGGGAGGCCAGGGCCGGGGTCAAACAACGGGCGACGGTGTTGGCCGATGCCTTGGAAGCGGCGCTTGGCGCGCTCTATCTGGATGGCGGCCTCGAACCAGCCCGTATTTTCGTACGCCGCGCCTGGGACACGGCGATGGTCGAGCAGGCCGCGCCACCCAAGGATGCCAAGACCGCGCTCCAGGAATTCGCCCATAAGCGGACCAAGGGCGCACCAACCTATGTCGTGACCAACCGCTCCGGCCCGCCGCACGCGCCGGAATTCACCGTGACCGTGACGGTCGGGACATTGTCCGGCACCGGCGTGGCGGGCAGCAAGCAAGCGGCGGAACAGGCGGCAGCGGCCGCATTATTGGGGAGCATTGGCTCATGAGATGCGGTTTTGTCGCCATTGTCGGCGCGCCCAACGCGGGCAAGTCCACCCTGCTGAACCGCCTGACCGGCGCCAAGCTGTCGATCGTCTCACCCAAGGCGCAGACCACCCGCTTCCGGGTGCTGGGCATCATGATGCGCGGCCAGAGCCAGGTGCTGCTGGTCGATACGCCCGGCATCTTCCGCCCCCGCCGTAAGCTCGATCGCGCCATGGTCAATGCGGCCTGGGGCGGCGCTGCGGATGCGGATCTGGCAGTCCTGCTGGTGGACTCCAAATTCGGCGCCACCGAGGATGTGAAGGCCATCGCCACCCAGCTCGCCAACTCCGGCCGCCGCTGCTGGCTGGTGCTGAACAAAACCGATCTCGTGACCCCCGGCGCCCTGCTGCCGCTGACCGCGACCCTGACCAGCCTCGCGACGTTCGAGGAAACCTTCATGGTCAGCGCTTCCAACGGCGACGGGATGATGGAGCTGATGGATGCCTTCGCGGCCGCCGTGCCAGAGGGCCCGTTCCTCTACCCCGAGGATGATCTGACCGATCTCCCCGACCGGTTGCTGGCGGCGGAAGTGGTGCGGGAACAGATCTTCATGCAGACGCACGAAGAAGTGCCCTATGGCACGACCGTGGAAACCGAGACCTGGACCGAACGCAAGGATGGCAGCGTGCGCATCGACGTCACGGTTTACGTGGCACGGTCAGGCCATAAGGCGATTTTGATCGGGGAGAAGGGGTCCAAGATCAAATCCATCGGCGCCCGCGCGCGCCAGGACCTCGGCATGCTGCTGGAGCGGACGGTGCATCTGTTCCTGAACGTCAAGCAGCGGACCGGCTGGGACGAAGAGGGCGCCCGGTTGCGCGCCATCGGCCTGGAAGACCCGGGCTAAACACCGCCGAACCGTGCAAGCCAGGCTTTGTTACCAACCGAATGCGTCATAGCCCGGCTTGTCCGGGCTACCGTTCGTCGCACGGTGCTGGCGGCGCTGGCCCGGACGAGCCGGGACATGACGGTGGGGGCAGGGTGTGATCGGTCAAAAGTTGAGGCAGCTGATATTACCGCGTCATACTGAGGAACTGTGGTCACAGTCAGCGAGTCGACGTCAACACGGGCGAGATTGGCACATGGGCACTGACATATTGCCCCACCCGGGTCATTGCCCCCACACTCCGCCATGCACTTCGATCTGAAACTGTGGCGGATGACGGCCGGACAGCGCGGGCGGATGGCCGTCGCGGTGCTGTTGGGACTGGCCGCCCTTGGGCTGGGAATCGCGCGCTTCGCGTTCCTCGGGCGGTTCCTGGCGTTGGTGTTCGATCGCGCCCCCATGGCCGCGCTGCTCCCGCCTTTGCTCGCCGCCGCCGCGGCGATCGTGCTGCGCGCCTGGCTCGACCACGCCCGCGCCATGATCGCCCATCGCTCCGCCTTCGTGGTGCAGGCAAGGCTGCGCGGTCAGCTCTATGACAAAATCCTTGCCCTTGGTCCGGCCTGGTTCGGGGCCGAGCGGACCGGCGGGGTCATGCTCTCGATGGTCGATGGGGTGGAGCAGCTCCAGACCTTCTTCGGGCAGTATATCCCGCAGCTGACCATCGCCCTCTGCGCCCCTTTCGCGATTTTCGCTTTCATCGCGTGGTGGGACCTGCCCGTCGCGGCCGTCATGCTGGGGGCGGCGCTGTTCACCCTGATCCTGCCGGTCACCATCAGCCGCCGGACCGCCGCGGCGTCCCGCGGGCGGCAGCGCGCCTTCAAGGCGTTCGGAGAAGAGTTCCTCGATGGCGTTCAAGGCCTGCCAACGTTGAAGGCCTTCGGGCAGAGCGGCGCCTATGGCGCGATGCTGGCGGCGAAGGCCCGGGCCCTGTCGGACTCCACTTTCTGGGTTCTGGCGCTGAACGTGACCACCCGCGGCTTCACCGATCTTGGCACCGCCTTCGGTGCGGCGGCGGCCCTGATCCTGGGCGCGAGACGGGTCAGCGAGGGCGCCATGAGTCTTGAGGCGCTGCTGATCGTGCTGATGGCCGGCACCGAGATTTTCCGGCCGCTGCGCGACCTGCGCGGCGTGCTGCACCAGGGGCTGAACGGGGAGTCGGCCGCGACGGGGATCAACGCCTTACTCGACACGCCCGTGATTGGGCCTTCCGGCGGACTGCGGCCGAGCGGGCTCACGCCTGGGATCGCCTTCCACGATGTTGTCTTCGCCTACCCCGGTGGGCGCCGGGCCGCACATCACGCTCTCAGTTTCACCGTCGCCCCCGGTGAGCGGATCGGCATCGTTGGCCCCAGCGGTTCCGGCAAATCCTCCCTCGTCCGGTTGCTGCTGCGCCTGTATGATCCGCAGCAGGGCCGCATTGAAATCGGCGGGCAGGATCTGCGAAGCCTCGACCCCGACGCCGTGCGTGCCATGATCGCGGTCGTCGCCCAGGATACCTACCTGTTCCATGGCACGGTGGAGGACAATCTCCGGCTCGGCCGCCCGGACGCAACGCAGGCCGAGGTCATCGCGGCCGCCACCGCTGCCAATGCCCATGGCTTTATCCAATCCCTGCCCCAGGGGTACCGGACCATGATCGGGGAGCGCGGTGCCGCGCTGTCCGGCGGCCAACGCCAGCGCATCGCCATTGCCCGGGCGCTGCTGCGGGATTCACCGATCCTGGTTCTCGATGAGGCTCTGTCCTCCGTCGATGCGGAGAACGAAGCGACCATCCAGCAGGCGCTCGATCGGCTGATGGCCGGGCGGACGACCCTGGTGCTGGCGCATCGGCTGTCCTCGGTGATCGGGTGTGATCGCATCCTCGTTCTGCACGATGGCGCGGTGGTCCAGTCCGGCAGCCATGCCGGCATGATAGCGGTTGACGGGCCGTATCGCGATCTGATGGGGTCGCAGGCCGCGTCCGAGCCCCCATCCGCCGCCCAGGCCGAGGCCCTTCGCGCCGCCGCGGAGGATGCCCCCGAAATCCGCGATGAAGCCCGCGGCGCCACGGTCGCGAGCCTGTCCGAGGATGCCGCGACCGTCGGCTGGCCCGCCACCATCCGCACCCTGCTGCGCGTCGTGCGCCCGTATCGCGGCCAACTCGGCATCACCCTGGTGTGTGGGATCGGCCGGGTGATCGCGTTCATCGCGGTCGGTGTGCTGGGCGCCCTGATTCTGGGGGCGGTACGGATCGGGGCCCCGCCCGGCTGGCTGGTCACAGCGCTTCTGATCGCCGCCCCGCTGGCCGGCGTGTTGCATTGGCTGGAGTCCTGGATCGCCCATGCCATGGCCTATGCCCTGCTGGCGGAGATGCGGATCGACCTGTTCCGCAAGCTCGATGCCCTCGCGCCCGCCTACCTGCTGCGCCGGCGGTCGGGCGATCTGGTGGCCCTGGCGACCCAGGATGTGGAAACGGTGGAGTATTTCTTCGCCCATACCATGGCGCCGGCGATCGTCGCCGGCCTGGTGCCGGTCACCATTCTTCTGACGCTGGCCTGGATCGCCTGGCCGCTGGCCTTGGCCCTCCTGCCTTTCCTGGCCTATGCGGGTTTGGCACCGGTGCGCGGGCGGGCCCGGATCGACGCCATGGGTTCGGCCGCCCGCGGCGCGTTGGGCGTGTTGGGTGCCTATACGACCGAAACCATTCAGGGGCTGTCCGAACTCGTCGCCTTCAACGCCGCGAGCAGCCGCCGCGCCGGGTTCATGGAGTCGGTCTGCACCTACCAGACCCTGCGTCTGCGCCTGCTGGCCGATCTGACGGTGCAGACAAGCGCGCTGGAGGTGGCAACCGGGCTGGGTGGCCTGGCGGTGGCCGCGACCGGGGCCTGGCTGGTGACGCAAGGCGGGCTTGTGCCGGGGATGCTGCCATTGGTGGTGCTGATCTCGGTCGCGGCCTTCCTCCCGGTGTCGGAAATCGCCCAGGTTGGGCGGCAATTGGCGGATACGATCGCCTCCACCCGGCGGCTGCATGTCGTGGATGCGGAACCCGTGGCGATCGCCGATGGCGCCCAAACGCCTGCCGCCCAAGCGGGCGGGTCGTCGCTGCGGTTCGAGCATGTGCGGTTCACCTATCCCGGCCGATCGGTCCCGGCGCTGGATGATGTGTCCTTCACCATCGCCCCCGGCACCACGGTCGCGCTGGTCGGTCCCTCCGGCGCCGGAAAGACCACGATCGCCACGATGGTGCTGCGGTTTTGGGACCCGGATTCGGGCTCGGTCGCATTGGATGGGGTCGATTTGCGGCACCTGACGCTGGATGGGCTGCGCGGGCGGATCGCGCTGGTGTCGCAGGACACCTACCTGTTCAACGACACGTTGGAGACAAATGTCCGTCTGGCGAAGCCGGACGCCACGCCGGACCAGGTCGCCCAGGCGCTGTCGCGGGCCGCCCTGTCCGATTTCGTGGCCGAACTGCCGGAGGGTCTGGCCACCCGGGTCGGGGAACGCGGGGTACAGCTGTCCGGCGGCCAGCGGCAGCGCATCGCGATTGCCCGTGCTTTCCTGAAGGACGCACCGCTTTTGGTACTGGACGAGGCGACATCGCATCTCGACACAATCAGTGAGGCCGCGGTGCGCTCCGCGTTGGACGCCCTGATGGCGGATCGCACGACCATCGTCGTGGCGCACCGGCTGTCCACGATCCGGGCGGCGGATGCGATCCTGGTGATGCAGGCCGGCCGCCTGATCGAGGCGGGGACGCATACCGACCTCCTGCGCCAGCGCGGGGTCTATGCACGTCTGGTGGAGCGGCAGATGGCGGGCGTTGCCGGGTAATCTTTGCGAATTGAATGCCGTCAAAGACCATATTTCTTGTATATCGTTCCGGAATAAGAGACGCTTTCCAGGCGGTTCAGTCGAACCGGCCCCGCCGATAAGACAAAACAATCAAACGGAGGCGCCAATCATGGTCGATATCATCAAACTCGACGGCAAACCCGTCAGCCTCGATTCTGCCGCCATCGCCGCTTTGCGCGATAAAATCCGCGGCGGCCTGATCCTGATCGGTGATCCCGGCTATGACGCGGCCCGGCGCGTCTGGAATGGCAATATCGACCGCCGGCCCGCCTTGATCGCCCGCTGCACCGGCCCCGGCGATGTGCAGCACGCCGTCAGTTTCGCAAGCAGCCACGGCCTGCTCCTTTCCGTGCGCGGCGGGGGGCACAGCGCCCCGGGATACGGCACCAACGATGGCGGCATGGTGATCGATCTGTCGCCGATGAAAACCATCAACGTCGATCCCGTCCGCCGCACCGCCCGCACGGAACCGGGTGTGCTCTGGCGGGAGTTCGATGAGGCGACGCAGGCCCATGGCCTGGTCACCACCGGCGGTACGGTCACCAACACCGGCGTCATCGGGCTGACGCTGGGCGGCGGGTTGGGTTGGCTGATGGGTAAGCATGGCGCGTCGGTCGATAATGTCATTTCGATCGACGTGGTCACCGCCGATGGCCAGCTCCGCCATGCCAGCGCGGCCGAGCACCCGGATCTGTTCTGGGGTCTGCTCGGCGGTGGCGGTAATTTCGGGGTCGTCACTTCCATGACCTTCCGCGTGCATCCGGTGGGCCAGATCATCGGCGGGCTGGTGCTGCATCCGCTCGACCGCGCGGCCGATATGCTGAAATTCTACCGCGGCTTTTGCGCCACCCTGCCCGATGAGGCCGAGGCGCACGCCGCACTCCTGACCTCCCCCGACGGTGTGCCGGTCGCGGCCATGCTGCTTGGCTATAATGGCCCGATCGAGGAAGGGGAACGGGTGCTGGCCCCCGCCCGGCAATGGGGCCAGCCGCTGGCCGATATGGTCGGGCCGATGCCTTACGGCGCACGCCAGGCGATGCTGGACGCGCCCAATGCCGAACACGGGCTGCATCGCTATTGGCGCGCCGCCTTTACCGAACAGTTCACCGATGGCTTCATCGACATGTTGGTGGAGGCGGCGGGCCGCTTCAGCTCCCCCATGAGTTCCCTGCTGCTGTTCTACGTGCATGGCGCCATCACCCGCGTGCCGGCCGGCGCGACCGCGTTCGGCGCCCGCAACACGCAATGGGATTTCGATGTCATCGGCCAATGGGCCGATGGCGCCGAAAGCAGCCAGCATATCGCCTGGGTGCGGGAGGTCTGGGCGCGGCTCGAACCGCACCTGAAAGGCAGCGTCTACGTCAATCACATCGCGGCCGACGATAAGCCGGAGAAAGTCCGCGCATCCTATGGCGAAAACCATGCGCGGCTGCGCGCGATCAAGGCGATGTACGATCCTGGCAACCAGTTCCGGGTCAATTCCAACGTCGCGCCGGCTTGATCAGGGCGGGCTGATGGGGCGCGACTGGGAGGGGCGAAGCGGCTAAACTCGCTCGTATGACGACATACCGTGCCGACTCGTGACCGCCGCCGCCCCGCTGCATATCGGCGGCCAACGCCTGATGCTCGATCCCGCCGGGGTGATGATCTGGCCGGAGGGCAAGCTGCTCGTCGTCTCAGACCTGCATCTGGAGAAAGGCACCGCCTTCGCCCGACGCGGCATGCTGCTGCCCCCATGGGATACGCAGGCCACCCTCGATCGGCTGGCGCTGGCGCTGCGCCGCTGGAAGCCGGCCACGGTGGTGGCGCTGGGGGATTCGTTCCATGATGCCGCTGGCGCCAGCCGCCTGCCGGACAACCAGCTGGCGCGGTTGAACGCCATCGCAGCGGCCCACCGGCTGGTCTGGGTCCTCGGCAACCACGATCCAAGCCCGCCCGAAGGCGTGGGCGGCGAGAGCGTGGCCGAATTCACCGCCGGCCCCTTCGTGTTCCGCCATGAGGCCGTCCTCGGCGCCCCGGCGGGGGAGGTCGTGGGGCATCATCATCCGAAAGCAACGATCCCGGCGCGCGGCGACGTCTCGGTCAGCCGCCCGTGCTTCGTATCCGATGGGCGGCGGGTGATGATGCCCGCCTTCGGGGCCTATACCGGCGGGCTCGATGTGCGCGACCCTGCGATCGCCCGCTTGTTTCCGCGGGGCGGGCGGGTGTTCCTGCTGGGGAAGGAGCGGTTGTTCAGCTTCGCGCTTGAAGCCCGCCGAGGCGGCCGGCCGGCCGCGGCTGAATAGAGCCGGCGAACAATAAGCGGCGATGAACGACGTCCGCGGATCCAGTTACGCCACATCGTCTAATATTATACAACGATATCAATTATTTATATACACTTCGTCATGGCCCGGCTTGTCCGGGCCACCTCTCGCGGCAGGGTGCGGGCGGGGTTGGCGCGGACGAGACGTGCCATGACGGTGGGGCAGGGTGTGATCGGTCGAAGGTTACGCCACCTCGTCTAAAACCCGCCATTTTCCCCTTTTCGCCGTCCTGTGAGCCCGGTCACAGCCGGGATCACGCCAGCCCGTTAGGGTCCCCGCCAACAAGAGCGCTGTGCTCTGGCAATAATAAGGGGATCCACCATGGGTCAAAATCTGGCGGGACTGGGGCTGACATTGGACGATTTCACGGGGCAGCGCGCGATCGATGCCCTCGAACAGGATGACCTTCGCGATGCGTTGCGGGTGGCTGGCGTACCCGACAGCCAGTTGACCTGGCTGGCCTTCCCGCGGGGGCGGCCCGTGAATCGGGTCCTGATCGCGCGCGACAGCCAAACCGGGCGCTGCAAAGGGCTGATGCTCATTGAAGCCTGCGGGACGGCGGACGAAACGGGCCTGGTGATCGAAGCGGTGATTCCGGCCTCTTCCCCCGCCGCGCAGACGCTGCTGCGACGGATGATCAGTTTCCTGATCCTGCGCATGCAAACCATGGATGTGCGTCCCGCCGGGCTGATGGTCTACACTCGCAATCCGCTGTTATGTGCCGTCCTGCAAACGGTCGGGGAGGGTATTCCCGCCGCCGGCTTCTATCCCGATCCGGACGGCCGGGTGATCGCGTTGCGGACCGCCGGTCTGGCGCATCGGATGGCGGCCGCGGCCGGGGTTGCCGGCCGGTTTGACGTCACCCGCCGCGCGCTCACCGCTGACAGGAGCGCGACGGCCGCGGATGGGCCGTTTCCGGCAGTACTGGACCTGCGCCGGGCGGGTGAATCGCAGTTGACCGAAGGGGCCCGGAAGCTGTTTCGTGATCGCCCTGATCGAGCACGCCGTCCCGTCCCGGCCGCCGCCGTGGCCACGTTGGCGCCGCCCGCCCAGCCCCCGCGGCGTCAGCACCGGCGGGCCTGATCAGCAGGCATTGGCTAATCACCGATCAAGGCGCGCCACTCGGCTTCCGTGAGGGTGCGGACACCGAGTTCGGCGGCCTTGCGGGCTTTCGAGCCGGCATCGGCGCCGACAACAACGAGGTCGGTTTTCTTTGACACGCTGTCGGTCACCTTGGCGCCCAGTGATTCCGCGCGGGCTTTCGCCTCGGGCCGGGTCATGGTTTCCAATGTGCCGGTGAACACCACGACCTTCCCCGCCACCGGGCTATCGGCGGCTTCGGCCATGACCGCGTCTTCGATCGTCAGCACCGCGGCCAGTTCATCCAGGGCTGCGACATTGCGGCGTTCCATGAAGAACTCGGCCAGTTCCTCGGCAATGGCCGGGCCAATGCCCAGAATGCTGCCCAGGGCCAGCCGCTCGTCCGATCCAATGGTGGTCGCGGCCAACATCTGCTGCCGCCAGTTGGGGTAGCTCCCATAATGCCGCGCCAGCAATTTGGCGTTGGCTTCGCCGATGCGCCGGATGCCCAGGGCGAAGATGAAGCGCTCCAGGGCGATCGTTTCCCGTGCCTTGATCGCGCGGGACAGGTTGCGCGCCGAGAGCTTGCCCCATCCCTCCCGCGTCGCGATATCGGCCTCACGTTCGGGCAACTTGAACAAATCGGCCGGGCCATGCAGCCAGCCCTCGGCGTAGAATTCCTGGATGGTCTTTTCGCCGAGGCCGTCGATATCGAAGGCGTTTCGGGACACGAAATGGATCAGGCGCTCAACTCTCTGGGCCGGACAGATCAGGCCCCCGGTGCAGCGGCGGATGGCTTCCCCTGGCGGCCTGATCGCCAGGCTGCCGCAGGCCGGACAGACGGACGGATAGTCATAAGCCTCGGCGCCACGCGGTTGCTCGGTCACCACCGCGACGATCTGCGGAATCACGTCACCGGCCCGCTGAACGATGACGGTATCGCCGATGTGCAGGTCTTTGCGGGCGATCTCATCTTCATTATGCAAGGTCGCCCGCGCCACCAGCACGCCCCCCACATTGACCGGCTCCAGTTCCGCGACCGGGGTCAGCGCGCCGGTGCGACCGACCTGGATGCGGATGGCGCGCAGGACGGTGGTGGCCTGTTCAGCGGGAAATTTCCACGCGATCGCCCAGCGTGGCGCCCGGCCGGCGAAACCCAGCCGCCGTTGCAAGGTCAGATCGTTGATCTTGTAGACCACCCCGTCGATGTCATAGGGCAGGGTGGCGCGCTGGCGGGCGATCTCGTCCTGAAACGCGGCCGCCTCGGCCTCGGTCGTGAGCAGCCGGGACAGTGGATTGACCGCGAACCCCCAGCCGCGCAGGCGCTCCAGATAGGCGGCATGGCTGTCGGCCACCGGTTCGCTGGACTCCCCCATCGCGTAGGCGAACAGCGACAATCGCCGTTCGGCTGTGATTTTGGCATCGAGCTGGCGCAGCCCGCCGGCCGCGGCATTGCGGGGATTGGCGAACAGCTTCTGGCCGGCCGCGGCCTGGCTGTCATTCAGGGCCAGGAAATCGGCCTTGGTCATGAAGACTTCACCGCGGATCTCTATCCGTTCCGGAAACGACCCGATTAACCGGTCCGGCACCGCGCCCACCATGGTGCGGAGGTTGGCGGTCACGTCCTCCCCCTCAGTCCCATCGCCCCGCGTTGCACCGCGCGCGAAGGCGCCGTCCTCGTAGGTGAGGTTGATCGATAAGCCGTCGATCTTCGGTTCGGCCACGATGGCGAGCGGATGGGTCAGGCCCAGGAAGCGGCGCGCCCGGTCGCAGAATTCGGTGAAATCTTCGGCATTGAAGGCGTTATCCAACGACAGCATCGCAACCCGATGCCGCACCTTGGTGAAGCCCGTATCAGGCGCATCCCCGACCCGCCTGGATGGCGAATCGGACCGGATCAGATCGGGAAAGCGGGCCTCGATCGCGGCGTTGCGCCGGCGCAGCGCGTCATAGGCCGCGTCGCTGATCTCGGGGGCGTCTTTCTGGTGATAGGCGCGGTCATGATAGGCGATTTCCATGGCCAGCCGGGCGAGTTCATCCCTGGCCTGATCATCCGTGAGATCCGCTGCGTCGATTTCGGCCATCACACCCGCCTGACAGGTTGTCCGCATTGTCGGTCCCAGCGGGATGCCCCGGACATCAGCGGGTTGCAAGGGGGCGCATGGTACCATCTCACACAACCATTGACCGGTCACACCCTGTTCCAATCGTCATAGCCCGGACAAGCCGGGCCAACGCCGGGCGCATGGTGACGCGAGGGGTAGCCCGGACAAGCCGGGCTATGACGAAGTGGGTCTGAGCGCCCGATCGCGAGATTCAGACCCCCGATCATCCCACGCTAAGGCAGCGGAACCGCGCCCAGCAACTCATCCGCGGCGGCCCGGGCGGCGCGGGTGATGGTTTCACCCGCCAGCATGCGCGCGATTTCCTCCCGCCGATCGGCTGGGGTGAGGTGCTCGACATGGGTCGCGGCCCGGCCGTCGATGGTGGCCTTGGCGACCCGCAGATGGGTCAGGCCCCGCGCCGCGACCTGGGGACTATGGGTCACGACCAGCACCTGCAGGCCTTCCGCCACCCGGCCCAGCCGCTCCCCGACCGCCGCGGCGGTCGCGCCGCCGATACCGGAGTCGACTTCATCGAACACCAGCGTCGGGACGACCGACCCGGCAGCGAGGACCACCTTCAGGGCCAGCATCAGCCGCGACATCTCACCGCCCGAGGCGATGCGCACCAGCGGTCCCGGCTCCTGCCCCGGATTGGTGGCGATCAAAAAGCGCACCAGATCGGCCCCCGCCGCGCCCCAATGGGCTTCTTCCAGCGGCGCGACATCGGCGTGAAAGCGGGCCTTGTCCAGCCGGAGCGGGGGGAGTTCCCGTGCCACCGCCGAGTCAAGTCGCACCGCGGCGGCCAGGCGTGCCGCCGATAGCGCGGCGGCGGCTTCCGCATAGCGCGCCTGTCCCTGGCGGGCGGCGTCCTCCAGGGCGGCAATCTCGGCGGAACTGGAATCGATGGCGGCCAGGCGGGTGCACAGCCGATCGAGCAAGGCGGGCAGCTCGGTGACCGGCACGGCATGCTTGCGGGCGGCGGCGCGCAAGGCAAACAAGCGCTCTTCCGCCTGTTCCAGCAGACGCGGGTCTGCGTCGGCTTCATGCGCGAGGCGGGTCAGAAGGGTTTCGGCTTCGGCCAGGGCTTCCTCTGCCCGCTCCAGCGCCGTCATGGCCTCCGCGGCTGGGTTCGTGGCCTCGGGCTGGCTGCTGGGCACCAGCCGCTGCAACGCCCGGGAGGCCGCCCGCAGCGCCCCGGCCGGGCCGCTGTTGCGCCGATCACGGGGGGTGAGTTCAGCCAGGGCCGCGGCGATGGCTTCCGCGCGCCGTTCCCCCTGCTGCAAACGCTGGCGCTCGGCCGCGAGCTGCTCCTCCTCCCCGTCGAGGGGGGCGAGCCTGGCCAGTTCGTCCACGGCATGCCGCAGCCATTCCTCATCGCGAACGGCGGCCGCGATCGCGGTGCGGGCGGCGGCCAGCCGGGCGGTGGCGTCCTGCCACCCGCGCCAGGCGGCGGTGACCGCCTCGCGCAGCGCCTCCGGCACCCCGAACTGATCCAGGAATCCGGCATGGCTGGCCGGATCGGCCAGGCCCATTTGTTCATGCTGGCCCTGAACTTCCACCAGCAGCATGCCCGCGCGCCGCAACAATGCGACGCCGATCGGCTGGTCGTTGATGAAGGCCCGCGATCGCCCGTCCTTGGAGAGGATGCGGCGCAGAACGATGTCGTCCTCGATCGCGAGGCCTTGTTCGCGCAGCAGGTCCAGCACCGGGTGGTCCGGCCTGACGCCGAAACAGGCCGTGACGCTGGCCTGCTCGGTGCCCGCGCGGACCAGCCCCGCATCGGCCCGCGCGCCCAGCGCCAGGCCCAGACTGTCCAGCAGAATGGATTTTCCGGCGCCGGTTTCGCCCGTGAGCACGGTCAGACCGGCCCGGAACGAAAGGTCCAGCCGCTCGATCAGGACGACGTCGCGTATGGCCAGCGCGGTGAGCATGCGGCGACCGCGCCCGCGGCGTCAGAAGACGGAATGCCAGGCGCGCGAGAAGAAGCCGCGACCGGTGTCTGGATTCGCCTCATCGGAGGGCGTCAGGACGCGGTCGCCTGTCAGCTGCGCGTAGCTGTCTTCGTACCAAGGGCTGCCGGGGTAGTTGTGCCCGAGCACAGCCGCCGTGGTGCGCGCCTGATCCTTCAGGCCGAGGATCAGGTAAAGCTCTGTGAGCCGGTGTAGGGCTTCCGGCACGTGGTTGGTGGTCTGGTATTCGTCGACCACTTTTTGGAAGCGGCCCAACGCGGCCTGGTACAGGTGCTGCTTTTCATACCAGCGCCCGATTTCCATTTCCTTGCCGGCCAGATGGTCGCGGCACAGATCGATCTTCAGGCGGGCATCGCGGGCATAGGACGAGTCCGGGAAGCGGTTCACGACATCCTGAAGCGCGGCCATGGCTTGCTCGGTCCCATGCTGATCCCGTTGGATGTCGGTGATCTGCTCATAATAAGACAGCGCCCGCAGATAATAGGCGTAGGCGGCGTTGCGATGCGCCGGATGCAACTGGATGAAACGGTCGAGCGTTCCGATCGCGTCGGTGTAATGGTTTTGCAGATACTGGGTGTAGCCGTGCATCAGCTGCGCGTTCACCGCCCAACTGGAATAGGGGTAGTTCTGCTCGACCCCCGTGAACTGCGTCGCGGCCGTCGCGTAGCGCTTGCTGTTCAGCGCATCGAGACCGTTGTTGTACATATCCTCGACCGGTGCGGCGGGGATGTTCGACGCATCATCCTCTTTCGATGAACTGCACGCCGCCAGAAGCGGGAGCAGCATCGCACCAATGAGCATGGCTCGGACGAATCGGCCACGCCCCGAGTCGGAACGGGGGGGGGCAAAGCGCGCGCTCACGCGGCTTTGGGCGGGAATCCGGGGGCGGGTCTGGTCCATCTGGGTGTCTATAGCACAGGTCCTGGCGTCGCGAAGAGCCACCCGCATGAACAATGACGCGGGATTGTCAGGCCGCCACGGCGACGGGGGCGGGGCCGCCAATCCACTGCCAGGCCGCCGTGTCAGCGAAGAGCGCCCGCAACAGCTTGTTGTTCAAGGCATGGCCGGTTCGATGGGCCACGAAGCGGCCGTGCAGCGAGGCCCCCGCGAGCGCCAGATCACCCACCGCGTCCAGCAGCTTGTGACGCGCGAATTCACGCGGCATCCGCAGGCCCGAGGGGTTGAGCACCCGATCACGGTCAACGACCACGGCATTGTCGAGGCTGCCGCCAAGCGCCAATCCCGCTTGCTGGAGCTGCGCGACTTCCTCCGCCATCGCGAAGGTACGGGCGCGCGACAACTCATCGCGGAAGGTGTTCGGCGTCAGGCGCAGCGCGCAACCCTGGCGGCCGATGGCGGCGGCGGGGAAATCAATCGTCAGTTCCATGTCCAGCACCGGCGGCGCGACACGGGACAAGCGGGGAAAGGGTTGTAATTCCGCGAATGCCTCCCCATCCGTCACCCGCACCGGGCGCAGGATTTCGATCATGGCGCGCGGGGCGTCCTGTTCGACCACGCCGGCACAATCCAGCAGGAACAGGAACGGGGCCGCGGAGCCATCCATGATGGGCACTTCGGGGCCATCGATTTCGATCAACAGATTGTCGATGCCGGCACCGGCTAGGGCGGCCATGAGATGCTCAACGGTTCCGACTCGCGCGGCATCAGACGCAATCACCGTGCACAGACGCGTATCGGTGACGCGGTCGTACTGGGCCGGAATATCCAGCCCCAGATCCGTCCGGCGAAACACGATGCCATGATCGGCTGGTGCGGGTTGGAGCGTCAGGCTGGTGCGCCGACCCGAGTGCACGCCAACCCCAACGCAGCCGATGGCCGTCTTGACGGTCCGCTGGCACAGCGTATTCGCCGTGCCCTCCAGCGTTTCGTTAAACAGGAAGGCTTGCATCCCGTCCATGATCGGTCTTCCCAGCCAGCGTTGAGCGGGATCGCCCGTGCTACGGCTTGCTTCTAAGACCGGGTGCGGTGTCGTGGCGAGTCAATGATTGTTGCCGAATATTTCGGTCTAATCACCTGATTCGCCACGATTTGCTGCGACGCGATAGTTCATACTGATCACAGGATTCAGACCTTCGGTTATTCCACCTCCGGCCATCCTGTTCTAGAGCGTGATCGGCGGAGGTGGAATCACCGGAGCCGTGAATCACGCGATCAAACAATCGGTTAGAGCATGTCCGGTGCGCCTGAAAGCACCGGACATGCTCTAGTGGGCGTTTCCCTGACGGCGTAGGAAGGTCGGGATGTCCAGCAAGGGCGCGGCGTCGTCGCTGGACGGTTGCTGCTGCATCGGCGGGATCTGTCCGGCTGCCGCCGCCCGCTGCTCGGTATAGAGGCTATCCGGCCGCTGCACGGGCACATCCCGGACTGGCGGGGCCTGCAGGCCGAGTGAGCGGGTCATGCGTGAGAACAGGCTACCCCCCCTGCTCGGCGCGGGCGGGATCGGATTGGTCGCCTGCGTGCGCATCTCGACCGGCGGCATGGTCTGGGTCCGGACCGCGGTGTTGAACAGGCTGGCCGCATCCGCGGCCGGGGCCGCGGTGCCATAGGCCGGTTGCTTGGGGTGGAAGCGCGCGGGCGTCGCCGGCTGCTGCAGCGGCGGGGCCACGGCGGCCGGGCGGGGGGCTTCGGTCTGGGCTGGCGGGCGGGCATCCACCTCCATCGCCTGGACTTCGCGCACCGCCGATGTCGGGCGGAGCTGTGGGATCGGTGTCTGGCTGACCGCCGCGACACCGGCCGTGGCGGGCTGCGTCCCGCTCGGTACGATGGGCTGCGGCGCGGGCTTGGCGCCGCCATTGACGGCGACCAGGCGTGGGGCCTGGGCTTCGTCGCGCGGGCGGTCGATGCCGGTTGCGACGACGGAGACGCGGATCCGGCCGTTCAGCGATTCCTCGATCGCCGAACCGAAGATGACATTCGCCTCGTCGTCCACTTCGTTGCGGATGCGGGTGACGGCTTCATCGACCTCGAACAAGGTCAGATCTTCACCGCCGGTGATGTTGATCAGCAGGCCCTTGGCGCCGCGCATGCTGGTGTCGTCGAGCAGGGGGTTGTTGATGGCGGCTTCCGCGGCGCGGACCGCGCGGCCCTCGCCCTCGGCCTCCCCGGTGCCCATCATCGCCTTGCCCATCTCTGCCATGACGGCGCGGATGTCAGCGAAGTCGAGGTTAATCAGGCCATTGGCCATCATCAGATCGGTCACGCCGCGCACGCCCATGTACAGGACCTGGTCGGCCATCTTGAACGCATCCTTCCAGGTGGTGCGTTCAGTGGCCATCCGGAACAGGTTCTGGTTCGGGATGACGATCAGCGTATCGACGTATTGTTGCAGTTCTTCAATGCCGGCGTCGGCCGAGCGGCCGCGCTTCACGCCTTCGAAGTCAAACGGTTTGGTGACGACGCCAACGGTCAGGATGTTGCGCTCCCGGGCCATGCGCGCGATGACCGGCGCGGCGCCGGTGCCGGTGCCGCCGCCCATGCCGGCGGTGATGAACACCATGTGCGCGCCATCGAGGTGGCGGTACAACTCATCGGCGGCTTCTTCCGCCGCGGCGCGCCCGACGTCGGGCTTGGCACCCGCGCCCAGGCCCTGGGTGATATGCGGGCCAAGCTGGATGCGGCGTTCCGCGCGGCTGTGCATCAGCTGCTGGGCATCGGTGTTCGCGACGACGAACTCCACCCCCTGCAGATTGGCCGCGATCATGTTGTCGACGGCGTTGGTTCCGCCGCCCCCCACGCCGATCACGGTGATCCGGGGCGTGAAGTCGGTATGGGCCTGCGGTGGGATGATCAGGTTCAAGGTCATTGTTTCACTCCCCCGTCGCGACGGGACCAAAGTCAGGTTGACTGGTTACGACACACCGTCCGATTCGCCAGAGAGTCCCTGGGCGTTTCATACGCGTTCGGTCAGAAAATTAACCAGCCGGCGCAGCAGGCCGGTGGGTTGCGGTTCATCCATATCGACGTCCTGGAAGCCGCGGCCTTCCCCGGCCGCCCAGGTCAGCAAACCAGCCGCCGTCGCGAAGGCGGGGCCGGATGCCATCTCTGGCAGGCCCCGCAGGGTGACCGGGCGGCCCAGGCGGACCTTGCGATCCAGAATGCGTGCGGCCAATTCCCGCACGCCGGCCAGCTGGCAGGCCCCGCCCGTCAGCACCACCCGGTTGCCGGCGGCCCGCGACAGGCCGGCGCTGTCGAGCCGGTCGCGGATGATTTCGAAGGTCTCTTCGATTCGCGGACGGATGATGCTGACGACCTGGCTGCGTGGCACGCGCGCGTGCTGGTGATCCTCCTCGCCGACGATCGGGACCATCAGGATCTCTTTCTCGTCGTCCGGGCTGCTTTCGACGTTGCCATACAGCGTCTTCAACCGCTCCGCCGCCACCAGTGTCGTCGACAGGCCAGCCGCGAGGTCGGAGGTGACATGCAGGCCGCCAATGGGAATCTGCGCGGTGTGCAACAATTGCCCATCCGCGAAGACCGCCACGCCGGTGGTGCCGCCGCCCATGTCGATCACGGTGCTGCCAAGCGTGCGCTCATCATCCACCAGAATCGACAGACCCGCCGCGAAAGGGGACGAAACCTGATCCAGAATGCTCAGATCGCAGCGGCCAATGCAGGCCTCCAGCGTGCGCAGCGCCATGTCCGCGGCATCGACGATATGCAGCCGCGCGTTCAGCGTGGTGCAGAACAGCCCGCGTGGATCCGTCACCTGGTCGGTGGCGTCGACCGAGAAATTCAACGGCAGCGCATGGATCGCCTTGCGCCCCGCGGTCGCCGCCCGGGATCGGCCCTCGGTCACGACGGCGCTGATGTCCTTGCCCACCACTTCGCGCCCGCCAATATGCCACTGCACATTGCTCAGACGGGATTCGGGCTGGCCACAGGACAGATTGACGGTCACCGAACTGAGCCGTGTGTCCGCCATATCCTCCGCCTGTCCGACGCAGGCGCGGATGGCGCGTTCGGCCTCCGCGAGATCGACGATATTGCTGCCCCGCACGCCGCGCGCTTTCTGCCAGCCAAAGCCGAGCACACGGGGCATGCCGTCGCTTTCGACCCGTCCGATCAGGCAGGCGATCTTGGTCGTACCAATATCCAGCACCCCGAACGGCCCGGCGCGTTGCAGGCGCGGCCGATCGGCCAGATCGGGCTCGATGGGGGGCGGTAAGTGGCGGCCAGACATGGCATTCATCCTCCAACGCTCCTCATGTCGGTTTCTTCGCGACCGTGGGGGTCACGGCCGGCGGGCTCGGGGGCCGCGGCAGCGCCTGTGCGGCGTCGGCGCCGGTCTCCGGGCTCGGCCGCAGCACCAGCCGATCACCGAGGCGCATGTCGATGGCCGCCAGGGGGCGGTCGAGCAAAGCGTGCTCCTGGTGCAATTGCATCAGCCGCTCGACGGCCTCTTTTTCATGCCCCTCGGGTAGCATCACATCGGTGCCGGTCTTCATGTGCAGGTTCCACCGCCGCTCCCCCACGCGCACGGATGCGAAGATCCGTTCGCTGAGCGCGGGAAACGGCTCCAGCACCTTCATCAGCCGGGCTGCGTCGCGTTCGGCACCCTTGCCCATCACGATCGGAAGCTTGCCATCGAACCGATGGAAATCCTGATCCGCCACCTGGTTGCCGTTGCGGTCGATCAGGACCAGCTTTTTATCCTTCATCCAGAAGGCGAAGGGCTCCCGCTCCTGCACCACCACCACGATCGTGCCAGGCAGACGCCGTTCCACCGTCGCCTGCGCGACCCAGGGCAGGGTCTCGATCCGCTGGCGGGCGTGCTCGACCGAGAAACCCAGGATCGGATCGCCTTCGCTGACCCCGAGTGCCGCGCGCAGCAGCGGTTTCGGCGTGTTCCCGTCCCGCGGCAGATCGATATGGGCCACCAGCAAGCCCGCCCCGCCGGTGGCGTTGCCGAGGCGTTCGCGCAGGCTGGCGATGGTGCCGCCCGGCGCGACCGTTTGCACCGCCGCCGCGCAGAGCCCGACAACGACCGAGCCAAAGACCGTCCAGGCCACCGGCCGCGCCCATTTCCGGGCCTTACGCAACAGCATGGCCCGCTTGCTGAGGCGGTCCTTCACCGAGTTGCGCGGCGTGGCGCGCGATGTCGGGGCGCGGCTCATGGCGTCCTGACCTCGCGGGTCACGAAAATGGGGCGGGGTGGCATCACATGCGGCATGCGGCGTTCTCCACCATCCAGGCGCACAGGGCCGGGAATGGCATGCCCAGATGCGCCGCCTGTTCCGGTAGCAGGGAGGTGGGCGTCAGGCCGGGCTGGGTATTGATTTCCAGCAGCACCAGCCGGCCGGGCTCACCGTTTGTGTCATTGTAACGGAAATCGCAACGGGTGGCGCCGCGGCAGCCCAGCGCCCGATGCGCGGCGACGGCGATGTCCTTGGCCTGCGCGGCGATGTCGGGATGCACGACGGCCGGCAGCACATGGCGGCTGCCACCGGCTGCGTATTTCGATTCGTAATCGTAGAAAACGCCCGCATCGGCCAGAATTTCGGTGACCGTCAACGCCCGCTCACCCATCACCGCGACGGTCAGTTCGCGGCCAGGGATGTATTCCTCCACCAGCGCCACGGGGCCAAAGGTCCAGCTGCGCGCGACATCGACGCGCCGGTTGTCGCCGGCCCTGATGATGGTGACGCCGACCGAGGAGCCCTCATTGAGGGGTTTGATGACATAGGGCAGGGGCAGGGGGTCGCCGGCCTCCAGCTCCGCGATATCGACGATCCGCCCGGCCGCGACGGGCAGGCCGGCGGCGGCGAACAGCGCCTTGGCGGCGGCCTTGTCCATCGCCACGGCGGAGGCGCGGACGCCGGAATGGGTGTAAGGGATGCCCATCAGATCGAGCAGGCCCTGGATCGCGCCGTCCTCACCGAACCGGCCGTGCAAGGCATTGAACACCACGTCGGGGCGCGGGCTCAGCGCCGCGATCATGGCCCCGATATCGTCGGTGACGTCGATCGGCACCACCTCAAACCCGGCTTCCCGCAGCGCCGCGATCACCTGCGCGCCGCTGGTCAGGCTCACCGCGCGTTCGGCGGACAGGCCGCCATAGAGAACCGCGACCCGGGTCATGGCGTGTCCTCCGGCCGATGCGCGGGCACGCCGATGCGCCGGATCTCCCATTGCAGGCTGACGCCGGTGGCCGCGAGGACCCGCCGCCGCACTTCCTCGCCCAAGGCCTCCAGGTCCGCCGCGGTCGCATCGCCGGTGTTGATCATGAAATTGCAGTGCTTTTCCGACACCTGGGCGCCGCCCAGCCGCAGGCCCCGGCAGCCGGCCGCATCGATCAGCTCCCAGGCCTTGTGCACGCTGAAATGGGGTTGCGGATTGCGGAAGGTGGAGCCGCCGGTCCGTGAACGCACCGGCTGCGACCGCTCGCGGTCATCGCGGATATCGGCCATGCGCGCGGCGATGACGGCGGTGGCGCCGCGCTGCGCCATCAGCCGCGCCCGCACCACGATGGCACCGACGGGCAGGCTGGCGTGGCGGTAGGTCATCGACAAATCGGCCGCCGACAGGCGCCGCTGCTCCCCGCTGCGGGTCACGATGTCGGCCCAGGCGAGAACCTGTGCCATTTCCCCGCCATAGGCGCCCGCGTTCATCGCGACCGCGCCACCGAGGGAGCCGGGGATGCCGCACAGAAACTCCAACCCGCCGAGCCCGGCGGCGGCGGCGTGTTCGGCGATGGTCATGTCGAGGGCGGCGGCCCCGGCGGTGATGCCATCGTCATGGGCTTCGATGGCTGAAAAGCCGCGCGCCAGCCGGATCGTCACGCCAGGCAGGCCGCCATCGCGGATAATAAGGTTCGAACACGCCCCAATCACATGCA
Organism: uncultured Acetobacteraceae bacterium; assembly: GCA_903918315.1. Lineage (GTDB taxonomy): Bacteria > Pseudomonadota > Alphaproteobacteria > Acetobacterales > Acetobacteraceae > Rhodopila. The sequence continues at coordinate 42,617 of CAIXEA010000042.1, forward strand.
CGGGGGTCGTATGCGGAAGATCGCGCAGAAAGGTGGCCAGATCGTTGGCGTCGGCCGGCCGCACCAGAGCCTCGGCATGGCCTCCCGCGCGGAACCAGGTGCCAGGTGCCAAGGGCGCGTCGAACTGCACCCGTCCCCGCGTTTTCGGGAGGCAATCGGCCAGATGCGCGATGGTGTCCGCGGCCATCATGGCGCGCCCCCGCGCCGCCCGCTCGCGGCTTGCAGCGCGGCCAGTTCGGCCGGCAAAGTCGCGGCCCATTGGGTGATGGAGCCGGCCCCGAGGCAGACGACGTAGTCGCCTGGCTTGGCGATCGCATGCACCATTTCCGCCAGGCGCGCCGGGGCCGGCAACGGCACCACGCGCCGATGACCGCGGGCGCGCAGCCCTTCCACCAGCGCATCGCGGTCGATGCCTGGGATCGGCGCCTCCCCCGCGGCATAGACTTCGGCGATGATCACGGTGCCGGCGTCGTTCATGCAGGTGCAGAAGTCGTTGAACAGGGATTCCAGGCGCGTGTAGCGATGTGGTTGCACGACCGCGATCACATCGCCGGTCACCGCCTGTCGCGCCGCTTTCAGGACCGCCGCGATTTCCACCGGATGGTGGCCATAATCGTCGATGACGGTGATGCCGCCGGTCTCCCCGGTTTTGGTGAAGCGGCGCTTGACGCCCTTGAAGCCCAGGAAGGCGGTGCGCAGGGTCTCATTGTCCATATCCAGCTCGACGCCGATGGCGATCGCCGCCAGTGCGTTCTGCACATTATGCGCCCCCAGCATGGGCAGCCTGAACGGGCCCAACTGCCGCTCCCGCCCGCGCTGGCGGTCGGTCACGATGACATGGAAGGTGGAGCCGAGCTTGTCGTGGATCACGCGCTCGGCGCGGATGTCGGCCTGGGGAGAGAAACCGTAGGTGATGATCCGGTGATCCGACAAGCGCGGGATCATCTGCTGCACCGCCGGGTGGTCGATGCACAGCACCGCGAAGCCGTAGAACGGCACATGCCCGACGAACTGGTCGTAGCCCGCGATCATATTCTCGGCCGAACCCCAGTGATCGAGGTGTTCGGGGTCCATGTTGGTGACGATGGCGATCACGGCCGGCAGCCGCAGGAAGCTGCCGTCGCTCTCATCGGCTTCCACCACCATCCAGTCGCCGGAGCCCAGCCGGGTGTTGGTGCCATAGGCGTTGATGATGCCGCCATTGATCACGGTCGGATCCAGCTTCGCGGCTTCCAGCACCGCGGCCACCAGGCTGGTGGTGGTCGTCTTGCCATGCGTGCCGCCAACGGCGATCGACCATTTCAGCCGCATCAGTTCGGCCAGCATCTCCGCGCGCCGCACCACCGGGATCAGCCGCGCGCGGGCGGCGGCGACTTCGGGGTTGTCGCGTTTGACGGCGGTGGACACGACAACCACCTGCGCGGTGCCGAGATTGTCCGCCTCATGGCCGATCATGACGGGGATGCCGGCTTCCCGCAGGCGCAACACGTTGCTGGATTCGTTGATGTCGCTGCCTTGGACGCTGTAGCCAAGGTTGTGCAGCACCTCGGCGATTCCGGACATGCCGATGCCGCCGATCCCGACGAAATGAATGGTGCCGATGGAGAGGGGGAGCGCTCTCATGAATGAACATCCTGCGGCATGAGGGCTTCGACCATATCCGCCAGCCGCGCGGTGGCGTTCGGCTGCGCCTGGGTGCGGGCGCCGACGGCGGCGGTGGCCAGTGCGGCGGGATCGATCAGCAGCGCGCCCAGCCGCGCCGCCAGGGCGCCGGGTGTGAAATCGGGCTGCGCCATGACCCAGGCCCCGCCGGCTTGCGCGAGCGCCCGGGCATTGGCCGACTGATGGTCATCGATCGCTCCCGGCAGCGGCACCAGAATGGACGGCCGGCCCGCGACCGCGAGTTCGGCCACCGTGGAGGCCCCGGCCCGCGCGATCACCAGATGGGCGCCCAACAGCCGGGTCGCGACGTCATCGAAGAACGGGGCGAGTTCGGCGGCGATCCCGGCCGCGGCATAAGCCGCGCGGACCCGGTCCAAATCTTCCTGTCGGCATTGCTGTGTCACCGTGAGGCGCGCGCGGATCGCGTCCGGCAGAGCAATCAGCGCGTCCGGGACGATGTCGCTGAACACCCGGGCCCCGAGCGAGCCGCCGAGGACCAGCAGGCGGATGCGCGCGGCCGGGCCGGTTTGCGGCGCGACATAGCCGGCCTCGGCCAGGGCTGCGATCGCCGGGCGGACCGGGTTGCCGACGACTTCGCTGCGGGCTTTTGCCGGCAAACGCTGGGTGGCCGCGAAATTAAGGGCCAGACGATCGGTTGGTCCGGTCAGGAAGCGGTTGGCCAGGAAGCGGTTGGCGCGGCCGAGGACCGCGTTCTGCTCATGCAGGATCACCGCCGGGCGGTGCCGCATCAGCCCGGCCGCGACCACCGGTGGCACGCAGGGATAGCCGCCGAAGCCCACGACCACGCCCGCGTCGATCGCTTTCAGGATGGATCGCGCCCGCTTGATCCCGGCCAGAAGCGCGGCGGCCGCTTTCGCGCCGCGCAGCAGCCCGCGCCCGGCGATCCCGGCGCCGGGCAGAACATAGGCCTCCCGATTGGCGAAGACGGCGCTTTTCAGCCCGCCCGAGCGCGCATCGGTCATCAGCACGACCCGGTTGCCGCGCGCGATCAGCGCCGCAGCCAGGGCTTCGGCGGGGAAGAAGTGCCCACCCGTGCCACCGGCGGCGATGACGATGGGGCGCACGGCCGGGCCCCTCACGACGCGTCGTCGCGGACGCGCCGCCGGGTCAGGCCCAGCAGCATGCCCATGCCAAGCGCCACCGCGATCGCCGACGAGCCGCCATAGGAAATGAACGGCAGCGTCATGCCCTTGGTCGGGATTAACGCCATTGTCGAGCCCATGTTGACGAAGGCCTGAAGGCCAAATCCGGTCACGAGGCCGCTGCAGGCCAGCACGGTGAACGGGTCATGCTCTTTCAACAGGCGCAGCAGCCCGCGCAGCACGATGAAGGCGAAGATCAGCAGGATAAAGAGGCAGATCAGCATGCCGAACTCCTCGCCCGTCACGGCGAAGACGAAGTCGGCATGGGCGTCGGGCAGTACGTCCTTGACATGGCCCTCCCCAGGGCCGCGGCCAAGCAGTCCGCCGCTGCCGAAGGCTTCCAGGGACTTGTCGACCTGATAATGGTCGCCGGTGTGCTTCCAGAATTTGTCGAAGCGCTCATGCACATGCGGGAACATCACGTAGGCCACGCAGGCGCTGGCGCCGATGGCGCCGGCCCCGAACAGGATGAAGGCGATGTGCAGGCCGCCGATATAAAGCTGCGTGAGGAACACCAGGGTGACGACCGTGAGCATGCCGATATCCGGCTGCGACTTCAGCAGCATCACGATGAAGCCGAAAATCGCGAAGGCCGCGACATAGCCATGGTAGCGCCGGGTGCGACGGCTTTCCGCGATCAGCCATCCCGCCACCACCGCGAAGCAGGGTTTGAGGAATTCGCTCGGCTGAATGGTCATCCCGGGCAACGAAATCCACCGGCGCGCGCCCTTGATTTCAACCCCGATCACCATGGTCCCGATGGTCATGAGCACCGCGACCGCGCAGCCCAGCACCGCAAGGCGCTTCACATTGCGCGGCGACAGCAGCGAAACCCCGGTCACGACGGCCCCGGCCAGCAACAGAAAGGCGATCTGCTTGAAGATGAATACTTCGCGGGTGGTATGGATCCGCTCCGCCACAGCGGGGCTGGCGGCCTGCATCATGACGAAACCGATCATGATGAGCAGTCCGACGGCGCCGAGCGTCCAACGGTCGACCGTCCACCACCACCGTCCCAGGAGCGAATTGTCAGCGCGCGAAAACGTGGCCATCAGCGCCCCCCCTCGAGGCCGCGTACCAAAGCGGCGAAGCGATCGCCGCGCTGGTCATATCCGGTGAACTGGTCCCAACTGGCGCAGGCCGGTGAGAGCAGCACCACCTGGCCCCCCGTGGCGCGGGCGGCGGCGGCGGCCAGCGGTACCGCCGCCTCCAGCGTCTCCGCCTCCACATAATCCACACCATGCACCGCCAGGGTCGCCGCCAGGATCGGCGTGTCGCGCCCGATCAGGAAGGCGCGGGCAATGCGGGGAAACAGCGGAACCAACGGCTCGATCCCGTCTTCCTTGGCCATGCCGCCGGCGATCCAGATCACCCTGTCGTAACAGATCAGGGCGCGCTGGGCGGCGTCGGCGTTGGTCGCCTTGCTGTCGTTGATGAAAGCGATGCCATCCACCGTGCCCACCAACTGCTGGCGGTGCGGCAGGCCGGGATAGCTGCGCATGCCCTGCGCGACCGTGGCGCGATCCAGCCCCAGATACAGCGCCATCGCCGCTACCGCCGCGGCATTCTGCGCATTGTGGGACCCAGGCAGCGTCGGCGCCTCGGCCATCGGCAGGATCACGCCCTGGGCGTCACGCAGCAGGCCGCGTTCGCACCAGACATCTGCGGTGGCCTCCCCCGATACCCAGGCCACCCGCGCCGGCTGGGCGCGCAGCCAGGCGGCCATGTCGCGCGACATCGGGTCATCCATCCCCACGACAGCCAGATCCCCCGCGCGCTGACGGTCGAACACCGCGCGCTTGGCCATGGCATAGCCCGCCATGTCGCCATGGCGGTCCAGATGATCGACGCTGAGATTGAGCATTGCCGCCGCATCGAAGCGGAGTGTGGCGAGTCGCTCCAACATATAGGACGACATTTCCAGCACGTACACGCCATTGTCCGGGAGGAGCGGCAGCGACAAGGCGGCCGGCCCGAGATTGGCACCGGCCTCGGCCGGCACATCGGCGCACCGCAGGACATGCGCCAGCAGCGCCGTCGTGGTGGATTTGCCATTGGTGCCGGTGATGCCAACGAACCGCGCGCGGGACCCGGACTGGCGGACCGCGCGATACAGAAGCTCCGCGTCCGACAGGATCGCGATCCCGGCCTCCCGCGCCCAGACCGCGATCGGGTGGGGCTGGGGCAGCCTGTGCGGGATCCCCGGGGACAGCACGATGGCGTCGAAATCCCCGCCGGCCGCCCGCGGGTCCTGAACAATCAGCCCCGGCGGTGGGGCGCTCAGGGCCGCCCGGGCGGGCGCATTGTCATCCCAGGCAACCACCGCCGCGCCCATGCCCGCCAAAGCCAGGGCGGCCGGCAGCCCGTTCTTCCCCAGCCCCACGACCGCGAAGCGCTGCCCGGCGAACAAGGACGGGGCAAATGAGGAAGAGGCGAAACCGGTCATCGGATTTTCAACGTCGCAAGGCCGACGAGGGCCAGAATCATGGAGATGATCCAGAATCGGATCACGATGGTCGGTTCGGCCCAGCCCTTCTTCTCAAAATGGTGGTGCAGTGGCGCCATCAGGAAGACGCGGGTGCCGGTGCGCTTGAACCAGAACACCTGAATGATGACGGATACGGTCTCCACCACGAACAGCCCGCCGGCGATCATGAGCACGATCTCGTGCTTGGTCGCGACCGCCACCGCGCCCAATGCCCCGCCGATGGCGAGGCTGCCGATATCGCCCATGAACACCGCCGCGGGCGGGGCGTTGAACCACAGGAAGCCCATGCCGGCCCCGATCAGGGCAGAGCAGAAGACCGCCAGCTCGCCGGCGCCGACGACAGGATTGAGTTGCAGGTAGTCGGCGAAAATGCGGTTACCCACGAGATAGGCGATCAACGAGAACACACCGGCGCAGATGATCGTCGGCACGATCGCGAGCCCATCCAGCCCATCGGTCAGGTTGACGGCATTGGATGCCCCCATCATCACCAGCATGCCAAAGACCGGGAAGAACCAGCCAAGCTGAAGCGCGAATTCCTTGAACACCGGGAAGGTCAGCGCCATGCCCAGCGGGCCCCGCGCCAGGCTGGTGATCCAGATCGCGGCGATCAGGCCAATCCCGGCCTGGACGAGCAGCTTCACCCGGCCGGACACGCCTTTGGTGTTGCGCTTGGTGACCTTGAGATAATCGTCCCAAAAGCCCAGCGCGCCATAACCCAGCGTCACGAACAGCGTGGCCCAGACGTAGCCGTTGCGCAGGTCCACCCACAGCAGGGTCGAAATGGTCAGTGCGAACAGGATCAGCAGGCCGCCCATGGTGGGCGTGCCCTTTTTTTCGATCAGATGGCGCTCCGGCCCGTCCGCCCGGATGGGCTGCCCCTGGCCTTGCACCGATTTCAGCCAGCGGATCACCATTGGCCCCAGCAGGAAGCTGACGATCAGCGCCGTCAGGCACGCCGCGCCGGATCGAAACGTGATGTAGCGCACCAGGTTGAACAGGATGAACTGGTCTGCCAGCGGGCGCAGAATATTATAGAGCATCGGCTGCCCCCTTCACGGTCGATGTCAGGGAGTCGAGCGCGTCGACCACGCGCTTCATCCGGCTGCCAAGGCTTCCCTTCACCAGGATCGCGTCGCCGGCGGCCACGGCCGCCGCGGCCAACGGCGCCAGCTGGCTTGAATCAGGGACATGCGCGCCCCGCAGCGCCGGCGGCACGGCCTGATACAGGTAGGTCATCAGCGGGCCGCAGCAATACAGCACATCCGCCGATGCCGCGACCGCCTCCGCCAGATCGGCGTGCTCCGACGGGCCGGCATCGCCGAGTTCCAGCATATCGCCCAGGATCGCCACCCGGCGGCGGCCCGGCTGCAGCCGCAGCACGTCCAGCGCAGCGCGCATGGACGCCCCGTTGCCGTTGTAACTTTCATCCAGCAGCAGCGCGGTGCCGCCCGGCAGGGCCAGCTTGCGCCGCGCGCCGCGGCCGCTGACGGGAACGAAGGCCTCCAGCGCCTGCGCGGCGCGGGCGGGGTTCAGACCCAGAGCATGCACCGCGGTCAACGCCGCCAGGGCGTTCAGGGCCATATGGTGGCCGGGCGCGTTCAGCCGGAAGCGAATCTCCCGCCCCGCGACTTCGGCCAGGATGACCGACCCGTCGGCGTCCGGCTCCCATGCCATCAGCCGGCTGGTCCCGCCCTGGGCGGTTCCAAAGGTCATCACCGTTTTGCCGCAGGCAGCAGCCCGCAGGCGCGGAAACTGCGCGCTGTCGAGGGGGAGAACCGCGGTGCCGCCGGGTTCGAGGCCGGACATGATCGAGGCCTTCTCGTCAGCGATCGCCTCGATCGAACCGAGATGGCCGATATGCGCCTTTTCAACGGTGGTAATGACCGCGACATGCGGGCGCGCCAAAGCAGCGAGCGGGGCGATCTCCCCGGCATGGTTCATGCCGATTTCCACGACGCCATACGCGGTATCCCGCGGCATCCGCGCGAGGGTCAGCGGCAGGCCCCAATGGTTGTTGTAGGATGCTTCCGCGGCATGCGTCGTGCCGAACGCCGACAGGGCGATGCGCAGCATCTCCTTGGTGGTCGTTTTGCCGACACTGCCGGTGATCGCGATCACATGGGCGCCCGCCCGGAACCGGGCGAAGGCGCCGAGCCGGGCGAGCCCGGCGAGCGTGTCATCGACCAGGAGCAGGCTGTCCGCACCGGGCACCGCCTGATGAACCATCGCGCCGGCCGCGCCGTTCGCCAGCGCATCGGTGACGAAGGCGTGTCCGTCGCGCCCCTCGCCGAGCAATGCGATGAACAGATCGCCCGGGCGCAGCGTGCGGGTATCGATCGACACGCCGGTGGCCGCGAAGGGTCGAACCATCGTGCCGCCGGTCGCTTCCAGCAGGTCCTCGGCGGTCCAGAGGGCGGTCATGCGAGCCCCGCCAGTGCGCGAATAACGCGCACGTCATCGAAGGGGATGACGGTCGAACCGATGGTTTGTCCCTGCTCGTGCCCTTTCCCCGCGACCGCCAGCACATCGCCGGGGCGCAGCAGGGTCAAAGCGGCCTCGATCGCCTGGGCCCGGTCGCCGATATCGTGCGCGGCCGGGCAGGCGTCCAGGATGGCGGCGCGGATGGTGGCGGGATCCTCATTGCGGGGATTGTCGTCGGTGACGATCGCGATATCGGCCAGGCGCGCGGCGGCCGCGCCCATCAGCGGGCGTTTGCCCCGGTCGCGGTCCCCCCCGGCCCCGAAGACCACGATCAGCCGGCCGGCCGTGTGGGGCCGCAGGGCGGTCAGCAGCCGCTCCAAGGCGTCGGGAGTATGCGCGTAATCGACATAGGCGGCCGCGCCGTTGGGTAGCGTCGCCGCCAGCTCCATCCGGCCGCGCACGCCCACCAGTTTGGGGAGCAGGTCCAACGCATCGGCGGTGCCCAGCAAGGCCGCCAGAGCGCCGGCCAGCATGGCATTGTCAGCCTGAAACCGGCCCGGCAGGGGCACGTGCACGGTCCGTACGGCGGCCTCGGCTTCGATGGTCAGATCCTGCCCATCCGGGCGCGGCACGGCACGCAGCAGCCGCCAGTATTCCCCGCCTTCACCAACGGTTCGCAGTGTCAGCCGCCGGCGGGCCGCGATAGTGCGCAGCGCGGTCAGCGTTTCGGTGTCCATGTCGGCATGCGCGACGGCCGGGGCGTCGGCTGCCAGCAAGGACTCGAACAGCCGCAGCTTGGCGGCCCGATAGGCGACCAGCGTCCCGTGGTAATCCAGATGATCGCGGGTGAGGTTGGTGAACCCCGCACCGGCGAGGCGAACCCCGTCCAGCCGAAACTGGTCCAGCCCATGCGATGACGCTTCCAAAGCGGCGTGCTGGATGCCGGCCCGCGCCAGCCCGGCCAGTGTTTCCGCCAGACTGATGGGATCCGGCGTGGTCAGCCCCGGTCCGGGTGCGAAACCCGGTGCGATCAGGCCGAGCGTGCCCAGGCTCGCGGCTTTCAGGCCGGACAAAGCCCAGATTTGGCGGAGGAAATCGGCGGAACTGGTCTTGCCGTTGGTGCCGGTGATGGCGACCACGGTGTCTGGCTGACCGCCGGCGAGTTCGGCGGCGACCCGGGCCAGGACCTGGCGTGGTTCGTCGTCGAGTAGCAGGGGCCGTACCGGCACGCCCTCCGGCCAGGCGGTGCCCGATGGCGCCAGAATGGCCACCGCGCCGCGCCGCACCGCCTCACCGATATAAGCGCGTCCATCCACGCTCACGCCTGGCAGGGCCGCGAACAGGTCGCCCGGCACCACCTGCCGGCTGTCAGCGGTCACGCCGGCGATCTCCAGCGCGGCCATGGTCCCGGGGACCAGCGTGGCGGGGGAACCGGGGAGAGCGGCCAGACGCTCCATGATATCAGCGAGCCGCAAGGGGGGCAGCCGTGCGGTTACCCGCAACGGGGGCGGCCGGACGTGTGGATACTGGTGAGGCCGCGGCCGGAAGGCTCGCGCGGCGATTGGGGTCCGCCTGCGTGGGGCGCCCCTGCGCGGCGGGCAGCGGCGTTGGCGCCACCGTCAGGCCGGATTTGTTCGGCGTGGCGGGTGGCTTCGCCTGCGCTTCCGCGGTCTGCGGCCCGCGCAGGGCCGCGCCCGACGGCCGACCGGGTTGCAGCGGAATGGCAAGGGCCTGATTGATCATCGGGGCGTCCTGCACGTCCGGCAGCATCCCCAGAATGGGCCCGATCCGGGCAATGACCTTGCCAGCCGCCGGCGCCGCGACCCAGCCCGCGGTGGCATAGCCGTAGGTGGCTTTGTTGCCGTGCGGCTCATCGAGCATCATGTAGACCGCGTAGCGGGGCGCGTTCATCGGGAAGACGCACATGAAGGCGGCGACGTTGGCGTGCTTCTTGTAGCCGCCATGCGCCTGCACCTTCTCCGCGGTGCCGGTCTTGCCGCCGGGATAATAGCCCGGCACCTCGGCCGTCTTGCCAAACCCGTCGGTGACCACCAGACGCATCAGCTTACGCATCAGATCCGAGGTGGATTGCTGCATCACGCGCGTGCCTTCCGGCTTTTCGCCCGGTGGGATCGCCAGGATGGTCGGGCGCATCAGCACGCCGCCATTGGCGATCGCGGCGGTGCCGCGCACCACATGCAGCGGGGTGACCGAAATACCGTGGCCGAAGCCCACGGTCATCGTCACGATTTCCTTCCAGGCCTGCGGCTGCTGAATGATGGGCATGCCGGCTTCCGGCAGCTCGATGCCAGAACGCCCGAACATGCCCATGTTGTTGAGCCATGTGCGTTGACGCTCACTGCCGACGATCCGGGCGATGTTCGCCGCGCCAAGATTGGACGAATAGGCCAGCACCTCCGGCAGATAGAGCCAGCGGTGCTTGCCTTCGAAGTCGGAAATGGTGAAGCGGCCGATGCTGATCGGATGGGATGCGTCGAATTCATCCCATATGTGTACCAACCCGGCATCGAGCGCCATCGACGCGGTTTGCAGCTTGAAGGTCGAACCGGGCTCGTAGCGTTCCTTGATGCCGCGGTTGCGCTTTTCGTCCTCGGTGGCGGAGCGGTAATTGTTCGCATCGTAATCGGGCAGGCTGACCATGGCCAACACCTCTCCGGTGTTGACATCCATGACGATGCCCGCGGCGCCGATGGCCTCGAACGTGCCCATCGCCTTCAGCAGTTCATCGCGCACCACGGCCTGCACATCGACATCCAGCGACAGGCGCAGCGGGGTCGGATCTTCGCGCAGCCGCTTGTCGAACGCGCGCTCGACCCCCGCGACGCCTTCTTCGTCCACATCGACCCCGCCGAGGACCTGTGCCGCGGCCCGGCCCATCGGGTAACGCCGGCGCATGGTCGCGCGGAAATCGATGCCGGGCAGCCCGAGGTCGTTGATCGCCTGTTCTTCGTCCGGGGTAATCTGGCGCTCCAGATAGACGAATTTCTTCTTTTCCTCCGAAAGCCGGGCGATCGCGCGGTCTTCATTCAGGCGGGGCAGCACCTGCTTCAGCTTATGGGCGGCATCGACCGGGTCGATGATCTGCCGCGGATCCGCGAACACCGACACGGTCTGTTCCGAGAAGGCGATCTGGCGGTTGCGCCGATCGAGGATGGTGGCGCGCTGACCGGGGATCGCGAGCGCGGCCTGCTTCGGCGCCGCGGCGGCGATAATCTCCGCGATCGGCTTCTCCGTGTGGTGCGGCATCACCGGGGAAACGATCGAAATAAAGGTCAGTTTGCCGATGAGGGCCAGAAACAAGCTCGCGAAGCCGGCCGAGGCGAGCACCAGCCGACCGCGTGTACGCTCCAGATCCCGGCGGCGCTCCAGATCGGGGGCGGTGACCTTGTAGCTGTCCATCAAGGGCACGGCGTCTGACTTCGCCGCCCCGCGCCGGCGGGTGAGGCGGCCGAACCCGCTTGTGTTCAGCGGGGGCGAATCAGGGGATGGCGGGGCGCCGTTGGGGTCGGTCATGTCCGGGCCTCAATTCCCGTTGGACCATTGGGCGGTGCTGACCGGCATGGGTGCCGGGGCGGGCACCGAACCGCCGCCTTGCGCCATGCCCAGCATCGATCCGCTATAGGACGGCGCGGCGGCGTAAACCGGGCGCGGCGCCGGCTGATACTGCGCCTGCAACGGCGGGCGGATCGGGGTGGGCGCCGCGGCTTGCTGCCCGGGTGCGGCCACGGGTGCGGCCAGGGGGGCGCGCGCCGGCGCTGGCCGGATTTCGGCCTGCCGTGTCTCGATAGACCGTGTCTCGATAGGCCGGGTTTCAACAGACCGCGGCAAAGGACGCGGTTCGGTCATCGCGATCATCGGACGGGGGGCGGGCGGCGGCACAACGGCGGCTGGCGCTGGCCTCACGGCCGGGGCCGCCACGGCTGGTGCCTGCGGGGCGGGCACCGCTGCCTGGATCGAAGGGGTCGCGGTCGCGGTCATCGTTGGGGCCGGGGGCGGCACCGGCATCGGTGGGATCGGCAGTTCCTCGGCCACGGTGGTGGTGTCGTCCGACGCGTCGGACGCGACCGCCATCGCGGGCAGGGCCTCGGACTCGGTCTCATCCGTCATGCTGTTGACGTCGGTCTTGACGGGCAAGGCCCGGGGTTGCGGCAGCCGCTGATCGAGCTCATCCAGCTTGGCATATTGCTTCGGGTCGAGCGTCTTCAGCGTCAGATACCGGTCCGCGTAAGGCTGCAACTGGTCGGGGTTGATGCGTTTGGTCCACTCCTGATCGAGCAGGCGGGTTTTTTCCCGGATCTCCATCGTATCGCGAACGGTCTTCTTGATGTCGCGCTCGACCAGATCAGCGGCATGCTTGGACTGGTAGGTGTAGAGCACGGACACGACGGCACATACGAAGCTGATGCCAGTGAGGGAGCGGATCATACCGAAATCCTTTCCGCCGCGGAGTGCAGGCATTCGATGGCGCGCAGCCGGGCCGAGCGGGCGCGGGGATTGGCGCTGGTCTCATCGTCGCGCGGGCGCAACGCTTTGCTGGTCAGCAGCCGAAAGCGCGAAGCCGGGCGATCCGCGAGGCCGCGCGGGTCATGGCGGGACAGGCCGGGCGACCGTCCGGCGATGTCGCCCATGAACCGTTTCACGATGCGATCTTCCAGGCTGTGAAACGACACCACCACGAGCCGTCCGCCCGGCGCCAGAAGAGCGGCGGACTGCGCCAAGGCGCGCTCGACCTCCCCCAGTTCGTCGTTCACCTTGATCCGCAGGGCCTGGAAGCTGCGCGTGGCGGGATTGTTGCCGGAACGGTCGGGGGGCAGCACGGAGCGTATGATCTCGGCAAGCCGGGCGGTGGTTTCGATCGGCGCTTCCGCCCGGGCGGTCACGATCGCGCGCGCGACCCGGCGGGAGGCGCGCTCCTCCCCCAGTTCGAATAAAACGTCAGCCAGCTGCCCTTCCGGTAACGTGTTCACCAGGTCGGCTGCGCTCGTCCCTTGCTTTCCCATACGCATGTCCAAAGGACCGTCTCCTCTGAACGAAAACCCGCGAGACGGATCGTCGATCTGAAAGGACGAAATGCCGAGATCGAGCACGATTCCGTCAAGCGATCCGACCCCTTCGGCAGCCAAAAGAGCCAACATATCGCCGAATTTTCCTTCAATGAGGTGCAGCCGGCCTGGAAACCGCCGCGCGAGCACGCTGCCACGGGCAATCGCCTCGGGATCGCGGTCGATCCCCCAGAGCGTGCAACGCGCCGCGTCGAGGATGGCAGCGGTATAACCGCCGCCGCCGAATGTGCCGTCGAGGTAGACGCCGTCGTCGCGCGGTGCGAGCTGCGCCAGGACCTCGCGGAGCATGACCGGGATATGGCCGCTCATGTGATGACCCTCGCGCGGAGGAGATCGCGCTCATTGGTGGCTTTGTTGGCGGCCAGTTTGCGCTGGGCCAGCAGGGCCGAATCCCAGATCTGGAATGTTCTGAAATGACCGGCGAACGAGATCTGGCGGGATTGGTCCAGTTCCGCATGCTCGATCAATTTGGCGGGCAGCACGATGCGGCCTTCCTTGTCGGCTTCCATCGGTTCGGCGTCACCGAACAGGGTCAAGGACAGGTCTTCATATTCCACGCTGAACGGATCGAGTTTCTCGAGCGGTGCGGCCAGAGCGGCGAAATCGCGTTCGGTCCAGACTTCGAGGCAGGGATGACGATGCGAGGGGCGTATCACGAGCGGCGTGGCGGCGTTCGCGGGGAGCGGGGCGTTGGCGCTGCCGAGTTTGAGCTGGGTCCGATAAGGCGCGGGTACGGAGACACGATTCTTCGTGTCGAGCTTCCCGTGATACGTCGCCTGGAACAGAGCCATGCGAGGCAGACCGATCGGTTCGGGTGGATGTGACAGGGTTTGCTTCGGCACGCCTGAGATACTGGACCACCTGCCGCGTGGGCCCCGCTTCCCTCCCGCCAAAACAAGGGTTGAACCGCCCTTGATTGGGATGTCACGGGATACTACGGGACAGGCTGGGCGTCAATTGCATTCGGCCGGTTCTTCGAGGGTGGGACACGGGTCTTTGGATTGATATCGTTTTATTGTCTTGCTTTGTATGAACCTGTTTTGTTCCTGTTGATAATCTGGTGGATGCTTTGTGGACTGAATGGTTTAAGCCTTTTATAATAGCCCATCTTACAGGCTATATCTATCCCATAAGGCGTGCCCGATGGGGCCGGGTTTTCGGATATCGGAAGCCTTCCCGCCGGCCGTCGCTGGTTTGATCAAACCCCATCCATGGTGATTTTTCGGGGCCGGCGAATGGACTTTGACTGGCTTGAGCCGGGTCGCATATCCAGCGATCAGCGGCTTTCAGGGGCATATTCGGTACTTTTGTCCCGTACGATCCCATGGATCAGGAAAAATGGCCCATGAACAGGGGACAGCCATCTCGTCCGTCACGCTCGGGCTTGATCCTACTGGATTCACACATTGTCGGAACGACTTTTGCTAGCGCTGCTCTACACCGTCATGGCCCGGCTTGTCCGGGCTACCTATCGCGGCACGATGCGGGCGGCGGTGGCCCGGACAAGCCGGGCCATGACGTGTTAGAAGCCCCTTTGTTTGGCTTACGAATTTTCGTTTCCACGATGTGGGAATACGGTAGGGCCTGACCCGAGCACCGCCGGCGGCTCGCGCCGTGACCGAGGCGTGGCGATGCTTGGACCAACCCCGAGGGACAACGGTCTTTGGCGGGAACCGCATCTATGCGACTCCCGGCGGCGAAGTGGTCTTGCCAGACGGCCTGTAAGCCGGGTTCTGTCCGCGCCTTGCGGCGTTGGACGGCCATTCCTCTGGGACGTACCTCGCGGCACGCCTCTCGCGACCAACCCGGGCGGCGGGACGGGAATGTCCCCGCCCCCTGTCCGAAGACAGAGGGCAGCCGCCCCTATTCGGTCTTGCTCCCGGTGGGGTTTACCGTGCCACCCCTGTTGCCAGGGGCGCGGTGCGCTCTTACCGCACCGTTTCGCCCTTCCCCGCGGGAGTCGAACTCTTGCGCGGGCGGTTTGTTTTCTGTGGCACTGTCCCTAGGGTCGCCCCCGCCGGCGGTTAGCCGGCACCGTATTCCCGTGGAGCCCGGACTTTCCTCTACCCCCTTACGGAGACAGCGGCCGTCCAGCCGTCTGGCAAGCGCGCGACATGGGCGCGGGGCAGGGGGTGCGTCAAGCGGTTTTGTCAGCGCGGGAGACACACCTCCGGTCATCCCGCTCTTGCTTGATCGCGGGATTCAGACCTTCGGTGATTCCACCTCCGGTCATCCCGCTCGTGCCTGATCGCGGGATTCAGACCTCCGGTGATTCCACCTCCGGTCATCCCGCTCTTAGCGCGCCGCGAATGGCCCGTCCCCGGCCTGCACCAGCCGCCGCACCCCGAGCAGGCGCGCCAGCGTCCCCGCGTCCGCCTGGCCCGTCACCGCCTCTGGCCGCCAGTGGCGTTGGAAGGCGCGCAGCACCAGGGACAAGGCGGGATCAAGGGCCCCTTCCGGCGCCACGTCGTAACCGATCTCACGCAGCGCCCGGCGTACGTCCCATAGGCGGGCGGCGTCCCGTACGATCCCGCCGGTGCCGAGGTCGGGCACCGCCTCCGGCCACAGGCCGACCCCGTTGGCGGCGAGGCTTTCCCAATCGAAACGCTCCCCGGGGTCTTGCTTGCGATCGGGGGCGACGTCGCTATGGCCGATGACGTTGCGGTTGGGGATGCGGTGGCGGGCCAGGATCTCCAGGCTCAGATCACAGACCGCCGCCAGTTGCAGCACGGGGAAATCGCGGTAGTCCCATTCATGCCCGGGATTGACGATCTCGATCCCGATCGATCGCGCGTTCAGCGCCGTATGGCCACGCCAGAATGAAACGCCGGCATGCCAGGCGCGCCGATCCTCTGGCACCAGGCGGATGACGGTGCCGTCTTCGTCAACCACGTAATGGGATGATACCGCGGCCTCGGGATCGCGCAGGCGGTCGATCGCCGCCTGCGCCGTCCGCATGCCGGTGTAATGCAGGATCAGCATGTCCACTGGCATGCCGCGCTCGTCGTGATTGGGGCTGGGGCGGTTGATGATCATAATCCACGTTCCCGCTTGATGCGGTCCCAGGCGGCGTTGATGCGGGCCACTTTGTCGCCGGCGCTGGCGATGACGGTGGCCGATACGCCGCGCGCCGCCAGGCTGTCAGGATGGTTTTCGCGCATCAGCTGGCGCCAGGTGTCGCGCAGTTCCTTGTCGCCGGCCTCGGGCGAGACGCCCAGGACGGCATAGGGGTCGGGCTCATTGGACGGGTCCCGCGCCGGGGTGGCGTCGCTGGCTCGGTCCCAGGCGGCCTGATCGAGGCCGAAGATGCCATGCACCTCCGCCAGGAACGCCTGCTCCTTGCGGTTCAGTCCGGCGTCGGCGCGGGCGATGGTGAACAGGCCGAACAGCGTTGCCTCCAGCCGCCCTGGGTCATCGCGAAAGGCCTGGGCGAGCTGGGTGGCATAGGACGCGTATTGTTCCGGATTGTCCCGGGCCTGGTCGAACAGGCGGCCGATGTCTCGGGCGGAGTCCGGGGGGATGCGGAAGGCGCGCTTGAAGGCATCGATCTCCGCCCGTTGGATCGGGCCGTCGCAGCGCGCCAGCTTGGCGGCGAGGACGACGACATTGACCGCGAACACCTGCTCCCGATTGCCGAACATCCCGGCCAGGCGCGTCGGATCGGCCCCGAACGGGAGTCCCCCGAACGGCACGCCGATCGCGCCGGTATCGGCGGCATGGCCGAGGGCGGCGCCAATGAGCAGGCCCGGCGGCCCGCCCATGGCGAATCCCGCCGCTCCACCGATGATCTTACCCCAGAAACCCATGGCCGGGCTTTATCACGCCGGGCGCGCCGGGAGCAAAACAAGAACGTGTGCCCAGCCTTGCGTCATCCCCGGGCCGGGCCGCGATCAGAGCGTCAGGATCGCCGGGTCCCGCAGCGACGTATCCTGACCCACCACCGGATCGGCGATCGCCTGTTCCAGGCTGCGCGCGCCCTTCCACTCCGCCCGCGGACGGATGCGGCCTTCGGATCCGACCTGATCGATGCCCCAGTAGATTTCGAGGCGGTGGCCGTCGGGGTCGCGGAACTCCACCGCGATCTGCACCCCGGCGCGGCGGCGGCCGTCGAAATCGATCTGGGCGTTCATCGCGCGCAGATGGGCGCGGGCGCGGACCACTTCGTCCAGGGTGCCGACTTCGAAGGCGAGGTGATGCAGCCCGGCGCCGGCGGGATTTGCCTCGGTCGCCTGGAACAGGGCGATGCCGTGGTGGTCGGGGTTGCAGCGCATGAACACCGCGCCGCCGGGCATCATGTCGTCATCATAAATGTCGGAGATCTCGAAGCCCATCGCATCGGCGTAGAATTTGGTGGAGGCGGCGATGTCCTTCACATAGAGCGCGACGTGCCCGATTTTGCCGATACGGAACGGCAGCCCGCGCGGCGGTGCGATCTGGGCAACGGCTTTGGTGTCCATGGGTGGGGTCTCCTTCGGGCGTGCGTGCAGTAAAAATGGTTCTCGGTATTATTGCTGAATCAAACCAGGATCGTGCAGCGTCAGGTCCTGCCCGACCACGGGATTGGCGATCGCCTCCTCCAGCGTGTTGACCGATTTCCACTGGTCTGCCGGCCGGGCGATGCCGTCGGAGCCGATTTGGTCGATGCCCCAGTAGATTTCCAGGCGGTGGCCGTCGGGGTCGCGGAATTCGACCACCAACTGCACGCCCGCGCCGCGTCGGCCATCGAGGTCGATGGGCACCTGATGGTCGCGCAGATGGGTGCGCACGCGTACCAGTTCGTCGATGGTGGGCACCTCCAGCGCGATATGGTGCAGGCCGGCGCCGGCGGGGTGGGCGGCGGTGGCCTGGAACAAGGCGATGCCGTGATGGTCGGTGTTGCAGCGCAGGAACACCGCGCCGCCGGGCAGGGCGCCGGGCGGGATGACATCGGTGACCTGGAAACCCAGGACCTGCGTGTAAAACCGCGCGGATCGTTCGAGATCGCTGACATAGACGGCGACATGACCGATCTTGCCGATTTTGAAAGGAAGGCCGGCGGGGCGCTTGAGGGCGGCGATGGCGTCGATGTTCATGACTTGGAGCTCCCGGTTTATAGGACGGCCTCGGCGATCACGCGCATCGCGTCCACGCTGGCGCCCTTCAGCACCATGGTGCCGAGATGCCCGGCTTTGGAGACCTCTTTCCACGCCTGCAACCGGTCGCGGATGCGTTCGGCCGGGCCGCAGAGGGAGATCTCGTCCACCAGCGCGTCGGGCACCGCGGCGGCGGCCTCATTTTTCTTGCCGTCCAGGAACAGGTCCTGGATGGTTTTGGCGGCACCTTCATAGCCCATCTTGATGGCGACATCATTGTAGTAGTTCTTCGCCCGTGCCCCCATGCCGCCTATATAGAGCGCCAGCTCCGGGCGGATCGCGTCGCGGCAGGCATTCACGTCCGGGCCGAGTTTGGCGCGGACATAGGGGGCGACGTCGAAGCCGGCCATCGTGGCGGGGCGGCCGGCCTTCTTTTTGCCTTCCAAAATCGGGTCCGTCACGATCCCCGGCTGCTCCGGCGAATAGAAAATCGGCAGCACGCCATCGGCGCATTCGCCGGCGTTGCGCAGGCCGGCGGGGGTGATGGAGGCGGTGTAGAACTGCATATCCGGATTGCCATGCGCGATCGAACGCAGCGCCCGGCCGAGGCCGGAGGCGGTCGGCCCGGTCAGCGGAATGTCATAATGCTCACCATGGAATTCCAGCGGCTTCTCGCGTGCCAGCACCTGCTTGATGATGGCGATATATTCCTTGGTGCGCAGCATGGGCTTGCCGAAGGGCACGCCGTGCCAGCCCTCCACCACCTGCGGGCCGGACACGCCGACACCGCACAAGAAGCGGTTGCCGGACAAGGCCTGTAACGACAGCGCCGTCATTGCCGCGCAGGCCGGGGTGCGCGCCGGAATCTGCATGATGCCGGTGCCCGCCTTGATCTTGCTCGTCAGCGCCAGGATCCACGCGATCGGGGACACGGCGTCGGTGCTATAGGCCTCCCCGGTCCAGACCTGGGAAAAGCCTAGGCGTTCAGCCTCCAGAACCCGATCCATGTCGAGCTTGGGGTGCGGGCCGGACATGTCGACGGTGATGCCGAGTTGCATGGATGATCTCCCTGAAGGATTGGCGATTGCGGCGGAGGGTGACGTGTTTGCCCGTCCGGTCAAGGGGTGGCTATTGACACCTCGGGCGCCCGGTTTAGAGCCTGGGATCCCCGCAGACAGGAGACCCCGACGATGAGCGCCGCGCTGGACATGAACGCTTCCCATTCCGTCGTCCAGCCTATCGCGGACCCTTTGGCGCAAGCCCGGGCGATCACCCCGCTGCTGCGCGATGAAGCGCTGAAGATCGAAGCGCTGGGAAAGCTCACGCCCGCCGTGGTGGACGCGCTGCATGCGCGTGGCCTGTATCGCACGCTGTTGCCGCGCTCGCTGAACGGTCCGGCCGTGGGCCTCGAAACCTTCGTGAAGCTCCTGGAAACCCTCGCGGCCGCCGATGCCTCCACCGCCTGGTGCGTGGGCCAGGCGAGCGGCTGTTCGATGGCCGCGGCCTATGTCGATGCGCCAGTGGCCCGCGCGATCTGGGGGGATGATCCCCAGGGCGTGCTGGCCTGGGGGTTCCTGATCGAGGGACGCGCCAAGGTCGTGCCGGGCGGGTACCAGGTGACCGGTAAATGGGCGTTTGGCAGCGGCGGGCATCATGCGAGCTGGATGGGCGCGCATTGCCATGTCGAGCTGCCGGACGGATCGCTGTTGAAAGATGCCAACGGCGCCCTGATCGAACGCACCATGCTGCTGCGCCAGGATCAGTTGAACTGGATCCGGACGTGGGATGTCGTCGGCCTGCGCGGGACGGGCAGCGACACCTATACGGTGTCGGACCTGTTCGTGCCGGACGCTTATACGGTGCGGCGCGACATCGATTCGGAACGCCGCATCGACGACCCGTTCTACAAATTCACCACCACCAGCGCCTATTCCACCGGCTTCGCCGGGGTGTCGATGGGGATCGCGCGCGGCATGCTGGATGCATTGAAGGATCTGGCGCAGGCCAAGAAGCCCTCGGCCACCGCGCGCGTGTTGCGCGACAGCCCCGTGATGCACCATCTGGTCGCGGAGAATGAGGCGAAGCTCCGCTCCGCGCGTGCCTTTGTGCTGGAAACCATCCGGGATGGGGAGGATTGCATTCGCCGCACCGGCGCTTTGGATATGGACCATCGCGTGCTGATGCGGCTGGCGACGACCACCGCGATCCGCCGCGCCAAGGAAGTGGCGGAGTTTGCCTATCATGAGGCCGGCGCGACGGCGATTTTCACCAGCAATGGCTTTGAGCGGAAGATGCGGGACATTCACGCCTCCGCGCAGCAGGTGCAGGGCCGGACGGGGCATATCGAGATCTGCGGGCAGCATTTTCTGGGGCTGACGGCGCAAGCCCGTTTCATTTGAGTCTAAACCATCGGATTCAACAGGCCTGTCGATAGATTTTACAGGCCTGCGGGTGGCGCGGTCTCGCCCGCGACGACACGTCAATCATCATGAGATCGGCGGCAGCGATATGGGACAATTGATGTTCCATATATCAAATTGTCTCGATCTTGCATGGCGTTGAGGGCGTCTGCCTAGGCCAATCGGCTCTGGGGCTGGGCACGTGTCGGGGAATTTTACAGATGGTCAGGCAAAAGCCGATCAAAATCTGTTAAGCGTTTGATTCGCAGGCGATTGATGGGGTGGCGCGTATTTTGCACTGATCTTCGATACGGTAACGCGGGTTAACCGTGTTGTTCGCAAAAATATACGGAATCGCTTCAAATGGCCGGGGTTTCAAAAATGACGCGTGACAGCACTCAACAAGACCTCGTAACCACCATTCTGGCCGAAATGACCGCAGCCCGCCGATCGGCGCATTTGGGGGCGAGCACGCGCATGGCGTTGCTGGGGGGGATCTCCTCCGTCGCGCTGCTGGTTGCCGCGCCCGCGATGGCGCAGACCTGGAATACGACGACCGGAAACTGGAGCAACCCAACCAACTGGACCCCCAATGCCGTGCCGAACAGCGGTGCGGACAATGCGTCGATCACGAACGGCGGCACCGCAACAGTCGATGGCAATTTTACCGTCAATAATCTGACGATCGGCGCCTCCCTCGGGGACGGCAGCGGTCTGTTGATCAGCAACAATACGAATTTAACGGTTGCCGGTAACATCATTAACAAAGACGTCGTGACGATCGCTGGTACGGGGAACCTCACCGAACTACGCCTGGCGGGCGGCGCGACCGTGAACCTGAGTGGTGGCGGCGTTATTAATCTGGCGGGGACCGGCAATAATTATATCCGGGATACAACCCTCTCCAACGCCCATTTGATCAACATCGACAATACGATCCAGGGCAGTGGTTTTGTCGGATTTGGCCAGCTGTCCCTCGACAACCAGGCCGCCGGCATCATCAGCGCCAACGCGGGATCGTCTCTGGTCCTGCAGCCGAACGGGGCAGGTTTCACCAATGAAGGCTTGATGCGGGCCGTGTCTGGCGGCTCCCTGTGGCTGAACAGCGGTGTCTTTACCCAGGTCGGCGGCACCATCCTTGCGGCCGGCGCGGGTTCGGCCGTCAATCTTTACAATAACGCGGTCGTATCCGGCGGCACGCTGACGACCACCGGCGGCGGGTCGATCAACACCTATACCGGGTATGTCGCTTCGCTGAACAATGTCACGATCTCCAAGGGCAGCACCTATACCGGGCAAAACAATAGCATCACCTATCTGAATGGCACGATCAACAACCAAGGCACCCTGGCGACCACGGCCGCCGGTAATCCGACGGAACTCCGGGTGGCGGGCGGGCAGACGCTGACCCTGACCGGCGGTGGCGTCGTTGACCTCGGTGGTTTAGCGGGATCAACCACGATCCGCGATGCGGACCTGTCCAGTGGATTGCTGGTCAATATCAATAATACGATCCAGGGCTTCGGGAACATCGGGAACGGCCAGCTGTCCGTGGACAATCGTGTCGGCGGCGTCATTAACGCCAACTCGGTGTTTGGTATGACGCTGCAGCCCAATGCGGCTGGTTTTTCCAATGAGGGCCTGATGGAAGCCACCGCCGGTGGCTCGATGTGGCTGAATGGCGGGGTCTTCACCCAGACCGGCGGCACCATCTTGGCCGCCGGCGCGGGTTCGGTCGTCAATCTCTATAACAACGCGGTCGTATCCGGCGGCACGCTGACGACCAGCGGCGGCGGGTCGATCAACACCTATTCCGGCTATACCGCATCGCTGGATAATCTCACGATCTCCAAGGGCAGCACGTATACGGGGCAAAACAATACCACCACCTATCTGACCGGCACGATCAACAACCAAGGCACCCTGGCGACGACGGCGAACGGTAACCTGACGGAATTCCGGGTGGCCGGCGGGCAGACGCTGACCCTGACGGGCGGCGGCGTCGTGGATCTCGGTGGTTCAGCGGCCACGAGCATCATCCGCGATGCGGCTTTAAGCAACGGCCACCTGATCAATGTGAACAACACCATTCAGGGGTTCGGCAATATTGGTAACGGCCAGTTGTCCTTGGACAACCAGGCCGGCGGCGTCATCAACGCCAATTCCGCGCTCGGCCTGACGCTGCAGCCGAATGGGGCCGGCTTCACCAATGAAGGCCTGATCGAGGCCACGGTCGGTGGCATCATGGGCCTGGCCGGGGGCACCTTCACCCAGGCGGGGGGCACGATCCTCGCCACCGGAGCGGGGTCGAGCGTCGGGCTTTACAACAATGCGGTCGTATCCGGCGGCACGCTGACCACCGCCAATGGCGGCACGATCTATACCGTGACCGGTCACGTGGTGACCTTGGATAATCTGACGATCTCCAAAGGCAGCACCTATACCGGACTCAACAATACCGATACCTATCTGACCGGCACGATCAACAACCAAGGCACGCTTGCGACGACGACGAGTGGAAATCTCACGGAATTCCGGGTCGCCGGCGGGCAGACGCTGACCTTGACGGGCGGCGGCGTCGTTGACCTCGGTGGTTCGGCAGCCACGAACATGATCCGCGACGCCAGCCTGTCCAGCGGCCATCTGATCAATGTGAACAACACCATTCAGGGCATCGGCAATATCGGAAGCGGCCAGTTGTCCTTGGACAACCAGGCCGGCGGCGTCATCAACGCCAATTCCGCGCTCGGCCTGACGCTGCAACCGAATGGGGCCGGCTTCACCAA
This sequence comes from uncultured Acetobacteraceae bacterium, assembly GCA_903918315.1. Taxonomy (GTDB): domain Bacteria; phylum Pseudomonadota; class Alphaproteobacteria; order Acetobacterales; family Acetobacteraceae; genus Rhodopila. The sequence goes on from CAIXEA010000042.1 coordinate 65,695, forward strand.
TGAAGGCCTGATCGAGGCCACCGGCGGCGGCAGTATGGGCCTGGACGGGGGCGTCTTCACCCAGACCGGGGGCACCATCCTCGCGAGCGGTGCGGGATCGAGCATCGGACTCTATAACAACGCCGTCGTGTCCGGTGGGACGCTAACCCATCTTATTCATCGCATGGCAGGGATTCGCGAACGGACATGGCGCAAACATATGGAATCGTTCAGTGATTGGTTGCTTACACCCACACCGAACGCCGGACATAATCCGCCATGCCCGCCACCGATGAGGATAC
>CAIXEA010000043.1 GCA_903918315.1 uncultured Acetobacteraceae bacterium
AGGCGATAGATATCCACGCCCTTGGTCGTGCCGTCTTCCGCCGTCGCCCGCACCACGATGCGCGCGCCGTCGATCTGGTCGACCATGCCCGGACGCTTGGCGACGATGGTCGCACCGGAGTCACGTGCCACGGCCGCTTCCATCCCCGTCCCGACCAGCGGGGCGTCAGCACGGATCAGCGGCACCGCCTGGCGCTGCATGTTCGAGCCCATCAGCGCACGGTTGGCGTCATCGTTCTCCAGGAACGGAATGAGCGCCGCGGCGACCGAGACCAACTGCTTCGGCGAAACGTCGATCGCCGTGACGTCGGTCGGCTTCACCAGACGGAAATCGCCCTGCTTGCGCACGGAAACCAGTTCCTCAGTGAATTTCCCGTCGCCATCCATCGGCGCGTCGGCCTGGGCGACGACCAGCTTCTCTTCCTGCATGGCTGAGAGGTACTGGGCCCCCTTCTGGACCACGCCGTCCTTGACCAGCATGTACGGGGTCTCAATGAAGCCGTACTTGTTGACCTTGGCGTAGGTAGCCAGAGAGTTGATCAGGCCGATGTTCGGGCCTTCGGGCGTTTCGATCGGGCAGATGCGGCCATAATGCGTCGGGTGCACGTCGCGCACTTCGAAGCCCGCGCGCTCCCGCGTCAGACCGCCCGGCCCAAGCGCGGACAGGCGGCGCTTGTGGGTGACTTCCGACAGTGGGTTCGTCTGATCCATGAACTGGCTCAGCTGGCTGGACCCGAAGAACTCCCGCACCGCGGCGGCAGCCGGCTTGGCGTTGATCAGATCATGCGGCATCACGGTGTCGATATCGACCGAACCCATGCGTTCGCGAATGGCGCGCTCCATACGAAGCAGGCCGATGCGATACTGGTTTTCCATCAACTCGCCGACGGACCGCACGCGGCGGTTGCCGAGGTTATCGATGTCGTCGATCTGGCCGCGGCCATCCTTCAGGTCGCATAGGGTCTTGACCGTGCGCAGCAGGTCTTCCTTGCGCAGGACCCGCAGAGAATCATCGGTCTCAATCCCCAGCCGCATGTTCATCTTCACGCGGCCGACGGCGGACAGGTCATAGCGATCGCCGTCGAAGAACAGGCCACGGAACAGGGCTTCCGCCGTTTCCGGTGTCGGTGGTTCGCCTGGGCGCATGACGCGGTAGATGTCGATCAGCGCATCGTCGCGGCCGGTGTTCTTATCCACCGCCAGCGTGTTGCGGATCCAAGGCCCGTTGGACTGGTCCACCGCCAAAGTCGGCAGACGGGTGATTCCGGCATCTTCCAGCGCGGCGAGGCGGGCTTCGGCCAGTTCCTCACCAGCCTCGGCATAAATCTCCCCGGTGTCCATGTTCACCAGGTCTTCGGCGACGTAGCGGCCGAGCAGATCGCCGCGACCGACGAGCACTTCCTTGGTGTTCTCAGCGATTTTGCGTGCCTGACGGGCGGTGAGCTTGGCGTCCGCTTCTGCCACGACTTCGCCGGTGGCGGCATCGATCAGCGGTTCCATCAGCTTGATGCCGCGGAAGGCCTCGGGGTCGAACGGACGCGCCCAGCCCTTGGGCGTGCGATCGAACACCACCTGGCTGTAGAAATGGTTCAGGATTTCTTCCTGATCCATGCCGCGGATTTCGCCGGGCTCAACGGTTTCGCCCTTGGCTTCCCGAGCCGCACGCAATGCCTCGGTCTGGGCGCCTTCCAGCGCGTACAGCAAGGTGGTGACCGGCAGCTTCCGCTTGCGGTCGATGCGGACGTACACAAGGTCCTTGCTGTCGTATTCGAAATCGAGCCAGGAACCGCGATAGGGGATGACCCGGGCCGCGAACAGGTACTTACCGGACGAGTGGGTCTTGCCCTTGTCATGGTCGAAAAACACACCGGGGGAGCGGTGCATCTGGGACACGATCACACGCTCGGTGCCGTTGATGATGAAGGTGCCGTTGTCGGTCATCAGGGGCATGTCGCCCATGTAGACAGGCTGCTCTTTGATGTCGCGGATCGAACGGGCGCCGGTGTCCTCGTCCAGATCCCACACGATCAGACGGAGAATGACCTTCAACGGCGCGGCGAACGTCATGCCGCGCTGGATGCATTCCTCAACGTCGTATTTGGGCTCTTCGAGTTCGTAATACACGAACTCCAGACGGCCGCGGCCAGCGAAATCGTCGATCGGGAAGACCGACTTAAACACTTCCTGCAGGCCGGAATGGGTGCGGTTGTCAGGACGGACGTTCATTTGCAGGAACGCCTCATAGGACGAGCGCTGCACGTCGATCAGGTTTGGCATCGGCGCTACTTCGGGGATGCGGCCGAAGCTCTTGCGAATGCGCTTGCGCCCGGTAAACGACATCGTGATCGCGTTCATCGAATATCCTGCCTGCCTGTCGTCGGAAACCAAAAGGTCGTCGGTAGCCAAAAAACGGAGACGGGGGCGGGAATCAGCTGATTCCCGCCCGCGTTCCGGTCAGACGGCGTTACGAACCCGAAGGGCCGCAACGCCGGTATGGTGTGATCGGGGCGCGTTACTTAACCTCCACGGAGGCACCGGCTTCCTCGAGCATCTTCTTGATCTTCGCCACTTCGTCCTTGCTGGCGCCTTCCTTGACGGTCTTCGGCGCGGCTTCCACCAGGTCCTTGGCTTCCTTCAGGCCCAGGCCCGTGATGGTGCGGATTTCCTTAATGACGTTGATCTTCTTGTCGCCAGCCTTGGCGAGGATGATCGTGAACTCGGTCTGCTCTTCGACCGGGGCGGCAGCAGCGGCCGGGCCAGCAGCGGCGGCAACAGCCACCGGCGCGGCGGCGGAAACGCCCCACTTCTCTTCGAGCATTTTGGACAGCGTCGCGGCTTCCAGCACGGTGAGGCTGGAGAGGTCTTCCACGAGTTGGTTCAGGTCGGCCATGGTCATCTACCTTCTTATACTGGTCGTTCGTTGGGGTCCAGGCAAGCCGGTGCGTCCGGCTGCCCGATGAGGGGTCAGGCTGCTTCGGCGGCTTCCTCGTCTCGTTTGGCATAGGCCGCGAAGACCCGCGCAAGCTGTCCGGCCGGAGCCTGAAGCACGCCGGCAATGCGGGTCGCGGGGGTGTTGATCATCCCCAGCAGGCCAGCACGCAGCGCATCCAGGCTCGGCAGTTCGGCCAGCGCCTTGAGCCCATCTGCATTCAGCATCTGAGTTCCAAGCGCCCCGCCGACAAGGACGAGCTTATCGTTGGTCTTGGCGAACTCGACGGCGGTCTTCGCCACGGCCACCGGATCGACAGCCCAGGCAAGGGCGGTCGGACCAGTCAGCAGCGGCTTGATGCCTTCGAATCGGGTCCCATCCCAAGCGAGGGTGGCCAACCGGTTCTTCGCGACTTTGTAGTTCGCGCCAGCGGCTCGCATCTTGCGGCGCAGGTCCGTCGCTTCGGCGACCGTCAGCCCCGCATTGCGCGAGACAACGATCATCGACGTATCGAC
>CAIXEA010000044.1 GCA_903918315.1 uncultured Acetobacteraceae bacterium
ACCGCTCGCGGCACGGTGCCGGCGGGGGTGGCCCGGACAAGCCGGGCCATGACGGTTTGAGCCGAGCCGTGACGGCCCTTACTCCGCCGCTTCCGCGGTCTCGCTCTCTTCCGGGCTGCCCAGCATCATGTTGGTCACGACGCCCGACAGGTCGCGCACCTTCACCTCGATGGTGTTGGCGATGTCCTTGTGATCGCGCAGGAACTGCTTGGCGTTCTCCCGACCCTGGCCGAGGCGCTGGCTGTCATAGCTGAACCAGGCGCCGGATTTCTCCACCACGCCGGCCTTGACGCCGAGGTCGAGCAATTCGCCCACCTTGCTGACACCCTCACCATACATGATGTCGAATTCCACCTGCCGGAAGGGCGGGGCGAGCTTGTTCTTGACCACTTTGACGCGGGTCTGATTGCCGACGATTTCCTCGCGTTCCTTAATCTGGCCGATACGCCGGATCTCCAGACGGATGGAGGCGTAGAATTTCAGCGCGTTACCACCCGTGGTGGTTTCGGGGTTGCCGAACATGACGCCGATCTTCATGCGGATCTGGTTGAGGAAGATCAGCATGCAGTTGGAGCGGGAAACGCTGCCGGTGATCTTGCGCAGCGCCTGGCTCATGAGGCGGGCATGCAGACCCATATGGCTGTCGCCCATTTCCCCTTCGAGCTCGGCGCGCGGCACCAGGGCGGCGACGCTATCGACCACCAGCACGTCGATGGCGCCCGAACGGACCAGCGTGTCGGCGATTTCCAGCGCCTGCTCGCCGGCATCGGGCTGGCTGATCAGCAGATTATCGACATCCACGCCAAGCTTGCGGGCATAGGTGGGGTCGAGCGCGTGTTCCGCGTCCACGAAGGCGCAGGTGCCGCCGAGTTTCTGCGCTTCGGCGATGGCATGCAGGGCGAGCGTCGTTTTGCCGGAGCTTTCCGGACCATAAATCTCAATAATGCGGCCGCGCGGCAGCCCGCCGATGCCCAGTGCGAGGTCCAGCCCGAGCGAACCGGAGGGGATGACCTCGATCTGCTCCGTGCCGGCGCGCTGGCCCATGCGCATGATGGAGCCTTTGCCGAAGGCCCGTTCGATCTGCGCCATGGCGGCGTCGAGGGCTTTGTTCTTTTCCATCGGACTGATCCTTATCTGTGCTGTCTGGAATCGCTCATCGTGGGTCACGCCATGATACATGCGTCTGCCAGGGTATTACAACCTTGGCGTGCATGGAACCAAGTGTGAACAGCACCCTTGCGCCCCGTTAACCATCGGTTCTCTCTATGTTCCATATCGGCGCTTCACGCAAGAACTAATCAAGAACCGCACGCTCCACCGCCGCGATCAAAGCCGTGAGCGCATAAGGCTTAGCCAGAAAAACAACCGGCGCCCCCCCATTATCCCCCTCATGATCGTCCCGGACCGCCGATTCGGGATAGCCCGAAACGAGGACCGCGGGCAGCGCCGGCCAGCTTGCCCGCAGGCAGCCAATGAGCCGGGATCCGCTCATGCCCGGCAAGGTGGCGTCTGACACGACCACATCGGGCTGGATGAAGGCGGCCCGCGCCAGCGCGGTGGCCGCGCTGGCAACCGCCAGCACCCGCCAGCCCGCCGCCTTTAGGGCTCGCTCCGCCAGCGCCCGCACCATCGGTTCATCCTCCACCAGCAGCACCAGCCGATCGGCTGCGGTGGCGGCGGGGCCCGCGCTGGCGGTGGCGGCGAGCGGGAGATGCACGGTCATGATCGTGCCCCGGCCCCGGGCGGGCGCGGCGGAGACAAACCCCCCCATGCCGTCGAGCAGATCACGCACGATCCCCAACCCAAGGCCGCGACCGGTGGCAGCGGCGGGAGCCGGGTCGGACAGGCGCGGCAGTTGCTCGATCGGCAGCCCCGTCCCGCTGTCTTCGATCGCGATCGTGGCGAAGCGTCCGCACCGCCCCACGCGGATGGTCAGCAGGCCCGCGCCGCCGCTGGCCTGCCAGGCGTTGGTCGCCAAATTCAGCAGCACCCGTTCCAACCGGATCCGATCGGCCAGTACGGCGAGGTCATCGAGCTGCAGCCGCACCCGCCCCGCCGGGCCCAGCAAAGGCGCGGCATGGGTGAGGATATCGGCCAGGGCCAGGACCTCCAGCCGCACGCCGTCCCCCGCCAGCAGCCGCACCGCCAGCGTCGCCGCCCCATGTGCCGTCAGCAGATCGGCCTGAGTCGCGCCATCCGCCGCCGTCCGGCCGAGCGCGCCATCCAAAGCCCCCACGACCGCCGTCAGGGCGTGATTGAGGTCATGGAACAACCGCTGGTGATCATCCGTTCCGGCGGGCCTCATAGCCGGGCGCCTCGGTTCAGGCGCCAGACATAGGCGATGATTTCGGCCACGGCCTGGAACTGTTCGGCTGGGATCTCGGCGTCGAGTTCGACCTGGTGCAGCACCCGGGCGAGCGGCGGATTGGCCACCAGCGGCACGCGATGGGCCTCGGCCGTTTCCCGGATGCGGGCGGCCATGGAATCCACGCCCTTGGCAACCACCCGCGGCGCCGCGCTCCGCGCCCGGTCATAGGCCAAAGCGACGGCGTAGTGGGTAGGGTTGGTGATCACCACCGTCGCTTTGGGGACCGCGGCGAGCATCCGCCGGCGCGCCCGCTGCAGCCGGAGCTGGCGGATGCGGGCCTTGATCTGGGGATCGCCATCGGCCTCCCGCTGGTCATCGCGCAGGTCCTGGCGGCTCATGCGCATGTCACGGGCGAAGCGCAGCCGCACCAGCGTGATATCAGCCAGGGCGACGGTCGACTGCACGCCCAGAATGGTCAGCAACACCTGCATGACGGTGCTGGCGATCACCCCGGGCAGGACGAAAGGCGGCTGAAAGGGCATGGTCGTGAGCACGGGGAGCGCGCCGTGCACCGCCGCCCAGACGGCCCAGCCCATGATCGTCAGCCTGGCGATGGATTTGGCGGCCTCCGTCAGTGACGCGGTCCCGAACAGCCGGCGCAGTCCGGCGCGGGGATCGAGATGCGACCAGGCGGGCCGCAACGCCGCGGTCCGGAGCAGAAAGCCGGTTTGCAGCAGGGTCCCGAGCATGCCCGCCACGGCGGCCGCCAGGACGAAGGGCGCCATGGCCCCGGCCCAGGCCGCGGCGGCCTGCGTCAGCGCCCCGTCGAACGCCAGGCCCGGCCTGTCGGCATGGGCCAGGAACAGGGCCAGCCGCGCGGCCAGGGCATGGGCGGAGGCCTGCCCCTGATACAGGATCGCCAGGGTCACCCCGGCCAATCCCGCCGCCCCCGCCATCTCTCGGGAAATCGGGACGCGCCCTTCGTCACGGGCCTTTTGCAGCCGCTGGGGACTGGCGGACTCCGTCCGATCCTCACGCGCGCTGCCTGACATCGCCTATCCCCGGGGCAGGACCGTGAGCGGGTCCCGCATGGCCTGCAGGAACGCGGTCAGCAGATGGTCCGACAGCACGGCCAGCAGGATCAGGCCGCCCAGCAGCTGGCCTGGAACCGCCACGAAATAAATTTGCAGGCGCGGCAGGAACCGCGCCATCAACCCGGTGGCGGTCTGCCAGACCAGTCCGGCGACCACGAAGGGGGCCGCCAGCGACAGGGCCAGAGCCAGGCTGGTGGCGGCGGTTTGGACGAAGGCCGGGCCCATGTCGCCGGCGGACAGGGGCCCACCGGCGGGGATGACGTCGTACAGAGCGCGCAAAGCCGCCAGCGGCAGGGCATAGGCCCCGGTCGCCAGGATCAGCATCGGGGCGGCGATTTCGAACAGCCGCGCCAGGGCCGTGGTCTGCGGGCCCATGTCGGCCCCGGTCTGCAAGACATTGGACAGGCCCATGAACGCGGCGATGAGCTGCCCGGCCATGGGCAAAGCGAGCATCGGCAGGCGCGCCATCCAGCCGAACCAGAGCCCGGCCACGACCTCCGTCACCACCATCAGCCCGGCACGCGCGCCGGTGTCCGGCGTCGGCGGCAGCGCCGCCAGCAGGCCCGGCAGCAGCAGGGCCGTCAGGCAGAGCGCCAAGGCCGCCCGCAGCCGGGCCGGTGCCGCGGCTTCCCCCAGGCCCGGCAGCGCCGTCACGGCGCCGGCGGTGCGGGCCAGCACCAGCATGAACCCGAAGGCCAGGCGGTCCCAATCCTGGTTGTAGCCGAGGTCATCGGACATCAGGACCCACCTACGGCGATCATGCGATCGAACAATTGCTGGGTGTAAGTGACCAGCGTGGCCAGCATGAACGAGCCCAGCACCGTCATCGTGACCCCCAAGGCGAGCAGCTTGGGCAGAAAGGCGAGGGTGGCTTCGTTGATCTGGGTCACGGCCTGAAACAGCGCCACGAGGACCCCGACGATCAGGGTGGCGACGAGCGGCGGGCCGCCCATTTTGATGGCGACGAGCATGGCCTCGGCCAGCGCGGTGCCGGTGTCGGCGGCCGTCATATCGGCATCTTCATAATGTCCTGATACGCCTGCACCACCCGGTCGCGGATCGCGGTCGCGCTTTGCAACGTCAGTTCCGCGCGTGACAGGGCGGTGACCATATCAGTCAGATTGCCGTTGCCGGCCAACGCGCGCATGGCCTGCGCATCGGCCTGATGGCCGGTCGAGACCGCGCCTTCCAGCGCCCGCTGGATGGTGGCGGTGAAATCGGCGCCTCTCGGTGTCCCACCCGGTGCCCCCCCGCTTGTCGAACCGGTGCGGGCATAGGCCCGCGCGGCGGCCGAGGGGGTGACGGTCATGGTGGCGATATCGCTCATTTCAGGAGTTCGATCGTGCGGGTCAGCATGCCACGGGTGGCCTGCATGACGGCCAGATTGGCGTTGTAGGATCGCTGCGCCTCCCGCATGTCCATCATTTCGGTGAAGCTGTTGACGTTCGGCAGTTTGACGTAGCCCTGCGCGCTCGCGGCGGGATTGGAGGGGTCATAGCGCGTTGGCAGCTGGCCCTTGTCCTGACCCACCGCTTTGACGCGCACGGTGTCGAGGTGATTGGCGAAGGTGACGGTCTTGCGCCGGTACGGATCCGCGCCAGGGGAGGCGCCGGTACTGTCCTGATTGGCCAGATTTTCCGCGATGACACGCAGGCGGATGGTCTGCGCGTCCATGCCGCTGGCGGAAATGGTGAGGGTGTGGGTCAGGTCGGGGGACAATGGATCACTCCTGGCGCGTGGTTCAGCCCGTCCGCCCGAGGGCGATCGCGAACAGAGCCATGTATTTCTTGTAGATGGTGGTGGTGAGCGTCTGCGTGGTTTCGGTGTCGGCGACCTGGGTCAGCTGCTGATCCAGGGCCACCGCATTGCCGTCGGGATTATGGATGCGCGGGTGGCGGGCGGCCCCGCCCAGGCCGGTTGGATCGCTGCCGGCCAGATGGCCGGACTGGGTGCGCGCCGGCGCCAGCGTCGAACCAGCCGATAAAAGCCGGGCGAAGGGTGGCACATCGTTCGGCTGGAAGTTCGGCGTGTTGGCGTTGGCGATGTTCTTCGCCAGCACGCTTTGGCGTTGCTCCGCCCAGCGCATGCGCGCTTCCGCCAGGTCGAAAAGGGCAATCCGGGTCGGGTCCATAACCGGAGTGTGCCAGTGACTGGTTAAGGAAAAGTTAACGGGAAAAAAGAATTCCGGCGTTAACGGTTCCTTAATCTTTTAGGCGTTTGATCCCCGCGTTCTGTCCAGAAAGGCGAATATGTCATGTTTACCACGATGCCGGCGGTGTTCTCCGGGCTCCTGGCGCTGGCCGCGGTGCTCGGTTTGATTGTGTTCGCGATGCGCGCGGTACGGTTCGGCGGCCTGGGGGCTGGGCTGCCCAGGGACGCGCAGGCCCGGCTGGCGGTGCGTGATGTGCTGGTCCTGGATCCGCGGCGGCGGCTGCATCTGGTGCGATGCGACGGGCGCACCGCGCTGCTGCTGACCGGCGGCCCGCAGGACATCGTGGTGGGCTGGCTGCCGGAGGAGGAGACGGCGGCGTGATCCGCCCGATCGCGGCGCTGCTGATGGTCCTGCTGCCTTGGGCGGCGCGGGCGCAGTCGGTGTCGCTCGATCTGGGGTCGGGGGGCGACGCGGGGGCGACCAGCCGCCTGGTGCAACTGACCGCGCTGATCACGGTGCTGTCGCTGGCGCCGGGGCTGGCGGTGATGACGACCGCCTTCACCCGGATCGTCATCGTGCTGTCGCTGCTGCGCAGCGCCCTGGGCACGCAGGGCACGCCGCCGAACATGGTGTTGATCGGGCTGTCGCTGTTCCTGACCTATTTCGTCATGCAGCCGGTGTTCGAACAAAGCTGGACCTTGGGGATCCAGCCCATGACCGACGGCCGTATCGGCGAAATCGAGGGGTTGCGCCTGGCCGCCGAACCCTTCCGCGGTTTCATGGCCGCCAATATCAAGGCCGATGACCTGAGCTTCTTCGAGGACCTCGCGCATCTGCCGGCGCAGGGCGCGGATCAGGCGTCCTGGCGCGCTCTGGTGCCCGCTTTCATGGTGGGGGAATTGCGGCGGGCCTTCGAGATGGGGTTCCTGCTGTTTCTGCCCTTCCTGGTCATCGATCTCGTGGTGGGCAGCGTATTGATGAGCCTGGGCATGATGATGCTGCCGCCCAACGCGGTGTCGCTGCCGTTCAAGCTGATCTTCTTCGTGCTGGCTGACGGCTGGCGCCTGGTCGCGGGCAGCCTGGTACGCAGCTTCGCGGGGGGGTGAACCGGACGCGCCTCTGGTCCAACGCCGGAACGCCCCCTATGGTCGGGGCCAACGCCCGTTGGCACCACAGAGGACGCCGGATGTACGACCTGAACGAGCTCAAGGACAAAATCGCCGTCATTGGCGTGGGCAATACCAAATACGGCAATTTTCCCCATATCGACGATTACGGCCTGGCCGCGCATGCCTTTCGCAATGCGGTGCAGGATTGCGGCATCGACAAGAACAAGATCGACGGCATGCTCGTCTCCCGCATTCCCTATTATGCGCGCATGGGGGAGGTGCTTGGCATCAACCCGAAATGGACCATCACGCTGCCCGGCCATGGCCGTATGTCCGGCATGGGCATCATCGAGGCCGCGACCGCCATCGCCGCGGGTCATTGCGACTATGTCGCCTTGATGTATGCCAATATCGGCCGATCACGGCGGGTGAATTATGGCGGGGATGAGAATCCGGGGACGTGGGATCCCTGGGGCTTCACCTCACCCGGCGCGGCGCATGCGATGGCCTTTCGCCGCCATATGGAACTGTTCGGCACCACCACCCGCCAGCTCGCGGAGGTTTCGGTGGCCATTCGTTACCATGCCTCGTTGAACCCCGACGCGGTGATGCGCAATCCCATCACGATCGAGGATCATGAATCCGCCCGCTTCATCACCGCCCCGCTGCGGCTGCTGGATTATTGCCTGATCAATGACGGCGCGGTGTGCCTGATCCTGACATCGAAAGAGCGGGCGAAGGACTTCAAAAAGCCGCCGGTGCTGATTTCCGGCTTTGGGGCGCAGGACACCTATAGCCCGTCCTCGATCGCCAATTTCGATATGAATTTCTGGTATGACGCGGTGCGCGCCGCCGGCAAGCAGGCCTATGAGATGGCGGGCGTCAGCCACGGCGATATCGATGGGTTGATGTGTTACGATAACTTCTCCCCCACCGTGCTGTTCAGCCTGGAGGGTCTGGGGTTCTGCGCGCAGGGCGAGTCGGGTGCCTTCGTGGAAAACGGCGCCTTGACGCTGGGCGGGCGGCTGCCGGTGAATACCGATGGCGGGCATCTGTCCAATTCGTACATGCAGGGCTGGGCGCTCAATGTCGAAGCGGTCCGCCAGCTTCGCGGCGAATGCGGTGATCGGCAGATTCCCAACTGCGAAGTCGTGCAATACGTGCAATCCACGCCTTGCACCCGTTCCATCATCTATACGCGCGGCTGAGGGGAGACTGAGATCATGAGCTACAATAAACCGCTGCCGCGCCTGGACACCGACAACAAGCCGTTCTGGGCCGCGACCAAAGACGGCAAGTTCATGCTGCAATTCTGCAAGGATTGCGGCGATACCCGCTTCCCGCCGGGACCGGTCTGCCCGAAATGCCTGAGCCCGGAGCAGGACTGGAAACCGGCGTCCGGCGAAGGGACGCTGGAATCCTGGGTGGATTTTCATCGCGCCTATTGGGACGGGTTCAAGGACGAGCTGCCATACCGCGTGTGCCTGGTGCGGCTGGCCGAAGGGCCGGTTGTCGTGAGCAGCCTGGTCGATAAGACCGATAATCTGCGCATGGGCGCGCCGGTGAAGGTGGTGTTCGACGCGGTGACGGATGAGGTGACGCTGCCGCGCTTCACGCTGGCCTAGAGCGTGATCGGCGGAGGTGGAATCACCGGAGCCGTGAATCACGCGATTAACCAATCGTTTAGAGCCTGTCCGGTGCACCTTTGTGCACCGGACAGGCTCTAGCCGGGGCGGACCATCGACGGGGAGGGAACCAAAACATGCGAACCTGGCTGAAACCGGTCCTTGCCGCGGCGGTGCTGGGCCTCTCTCCGGCGCGGGCGGCGGAGCAGACGTTGCGTGTCATCGCGCACGCCGATCTGAAGGTGTTGGATACGACGGCGAATACAACATATATAACGAACAGATATGGTTACCTTGTCTACGATAATCTGTTCGGCCTGGACAGCAAGCTGGTGCCGCAACCGCAGATGGTCGAACGCTGGACGGTCAGCGACGACCGCCTGACCTGGACCTTTACCTTGCGCCCGGGTCAGACCTTCCATGACGGCGCGCCGGTGACGGGGGCGGATTGCATCGCGTCGCTGAAGCGGTGGATGGCGCGCGACGCGATGGGGCAGATTTTGGCGGCGCGGGTGGCGTCGTTCGAGTCCGTCAGCGCCTCGACCTTCAAAATGGTGCTGACCGAGCCTTATGCGCTGGTTCTGGAAACCTTCGGCCGCTGGGGGGTGCCGCCCTTCATGATGCCGGAAAAAGTCGCCAGCCAGCCGATGAACGAACAGGTGACGTCGTCCATCGGCTCCGGCCCGTTTATCATGAAGCGCGATGAATGGCGGCCGGGCAGCAAGGTGGTGTTCGTGCGCAACCCCGCTTATGTCCCGCGCCAGGAGCCCCCGGATTACATGGCGGGCGGCAAGGTCGCGAAGCTGGACCGGGTGGAGTGGCATTACATCACCGACGCCAACACCGCGTTGAGCGCGCTGATGACCGGGGAGATGGATTACTACGAGCTGCCGCCGCTCGATTTCGTGGCACTGATGAAGGACAATCCCGATCTGGTGGTGCGGGTGATCGATAAACTGGGTGTGCAACAATTCATGCGCCCCAACAGCCTGTATCCGCCGTTCGACAATTTCAAAGCCCGCCAGGCGCTGCTCTACCTCGCCAGCCAGGAAGAGTATAATCAGGCGACCGTCGGCAATCCCGATCTGTATATGAAATTCTGCGGCGCGCTGTTCCTGTGCGGTTCGGATAACGAGACCGATGCGGGTTCGGTCAAGGCCCCCGATCTGGCCAAGGCCAAGGCCCTGCTGGCCGAGGCGGGATACAAGGGGGAGAAGATCGTCGTCCTGCAGCCCACCGATCGGGCGCCCTACAATGCGGTGACGATGGTCGCGGTGGAAAAACTCCGCGCGATCGGCGTCAATGTCGATCTGCAGCCAGCGGACTGGAGCACGATTTCCATCCGCCGCGCGCGCAAGGACCCGCCGGACAAGGGCGGGTGGAACATCGTCGTGACCGGCCATGGCGGCCCGGACGCGGCCAACCCGATCAGCAACTACTGGGTGGGCTCGAACTGCGAGAAGGCCAATATCGGCTGGGCCTGCGACCCGGTCCTGCAGGATCTAATCGCCGGCTGGGCCAGGGAACCCGACCGTGCCAAGCGCCGGGCCCTGATTCCGGCCTTGCAGGAACGGGCTTTCGTTTCGGTACCCTATGCGCCCACCGGACAGTTCTTCCAGCCCATCGCCTATCGGAAGACCGTGACCGGCGTGCTCGAGGCGGGGATGCCGGTTTACTGGAACATTGAAAAGAAGTGATGACCATGCGCCGTATTCTGCTGACGATCGTTTTGCTGCTGGGGACCCTGACGGGCGCCTCGGCGTCCGACAAAACCCTGCGTGCGGTGGTGCACGCGGATCTCAAGATCCTCGATCCCACCTGGACCACGATCTACATCACCAACCGCTATGGGTATCTGGTCTACGACACGCTGTTTTCGTTCGATTCCAAATTCCAGCCGAAACCGCAGATGGTCGATACCTGGACCGTCAGCCCGGATTCGTTGACCTACACCTTCACGCTGCGCCCGGGGCTGGTGTTCCATGACGGTCAGCCCGTCACGGCGGCCGATTGCGTGGCATCGCTCAAGCGCTGGATGGTCAAAGTGTCGAGCGGGCAGATCCTCGGCAAATTCGTTGCCAGTGCCGAGGTGGTGGACCCTTCCACGTTCAGGCTGATCCTGAAAGAGCCGTTCGGCCTCGTGCTCGACATGCTCGGCAATCCGACCACGGCGTTCATGATGCCCGAGCGGATCGCCAGCAAGCCGTTGAATGAGCAGATCACCGAATCCATCGGCTCCGGCCCGTTCAAGATGCTGCGCGATGAATGGCGCCCGGGCAACAAAGCGGTCTTCGCCCGCCATGAGGGGTATGTGCCGCGCAAGGAGCCGGCCGATTACCTGTCGGGCGGCAAGATCGCCAAGGTCGACCGTGTCGAATGGCTGTATATTCCCGATGCCAACACCACGCTGAGCGCGCTGATGGCCGGGGAGATCGACTATTTCGAGGCGCCGCCGCTCGATTTCATTCGTCTGATGAAAGACAATCCCGATCTGACGGTGCTGAATATCGATAAGCTCGGCGTGCAGGGGCTGATCCGGCCGAACAGCCTGAACCCGCCCTTCAATTCCTTCAAAGGTCGGCAGGCGCTGCTCTCTATGATCGATCAGGAGGAATACATGCAGGCCGTTGTCGGCGATGACAGCCTGTATATGAAATTCTGCGGCGCCTTCTTCCTGTGCAATTCCGCCAATGAGACCGATATCGGTTCGGCGCCGATGCGCAAGCCGGATTTCGCCAAGGCCAAGGCGTTGCTGAAAGAAGCCGGCTACAACGACGAGAAAATGGTCGTCCTCATGCCCACCGATCGGCCGCAATACGCCGCGGCCATGACGGTGCTGATCGCGCAGCTGCGCAAGGCGGGTGTGAACGTGGATATTCAGTCGGCGGACTGGTCCACGATCTCTGTCCGTCGCGCCAAGCGCGAACCGGTCGAGCAGGGGGGCTGGAACCTGTTCATCACCACCCATGGCGGGCCAGATGTGATGACGCCTGCGACCAATACCTGGTTCAGCTCCCGCTGCGACGCGGCCAATGTCGGCTGGGCCTGCGATCCGGAGCTGGAACGGCTGGTGGGGGTCTGGATGCGGGAGACCGATGCCAGCAAGCACAAGGCCGAGATCGAGGCGATCCAGGCGCGGGCCTTCGAGAGCCTGCCTTATGTGCCGTTCGGGCAGTTCTTCCAGCCCATTGCCTTTCGCAAGACCCTGACGGGCGTGCTGGAAGCGCCGCTGCCAGTCTATTGGAATATCGAAAAGAAATAGCATGCTCGGTTTCCTCATTCGCCGCGTGCTGATGACCATCCCGGTGATGCTGGTGGTGGCCATCGTGGTGTTCCTGCTGCTGCATCTCAGCCCCGGCGATCCCGCCGCGATCATCGCCGGGGACAATGCGACGACGGAGGATATCGCCCGGATCCGCACTTCGCTCGGGCTGGACAAGCCGTTGCTGACCCAGTTCGGGCTGTGGATCTTCGCGCTGCTGCAGGGTGACTTCGGGGTGTCGGTGTTCAACAAAGTGTCCGTCTGGGTGCTGATCACCCAGCGGATGGAGCCGACGATCGCCCTGGCGCTGGTGACCATGAGTTTCGCGGTGCTGATCGCGGTGCCGATTGGGGTGCTGGCGGCGTGGAAGGCGGGGACGTGGGTGGATCATGTGACCATGGGCATCGCGGTGCTGGCCTTCTCGGCGCCGGTGTTCCTGATCGGGTATGGGCTGGTATATGAGTTCGCCCGCACGCTGCGCTGGCTGCCGGTGCAGGGCTACACGCCCTATGCCCAGGGTTTTACCGGCTTCTGGCAGCATCTGGTGTTGCCGGCGATCACGCTGGGGCTGGTGTTCGCGGCGCTGCTGGCACGGATGACGCGCTCGACCATGCTGGATGTGTTGAACGAGGACTACATCCGCACCGCCCGCGCCAAGGGCCTCGCCCCCGCCGCGGTGCTGGTGCGCCATGCGCTGAAGAACGCGGCCGTGCCCATCGTGACCACGATCGGGCTGGGCATCGCGCTGCTCATCGGCGGCGTGGTGGTGACGGAGAGCGTGTTCGCCATCCCCGGCATTGGCCGCCTGACGATCGAGGCGGTGACGCAGCGCGATTACCCGGTGATCCAGGGGGTGATCCTGATCGCGTCCTGCGTTTACGTGCTGATCAATCTGGGGATCGACGTGGCCTACGCGTTTCTGGACCCGAGGATCCGCTACTGATGGCGACGATTGTGATGGGCCTGGCTGCTGCTAGGGACCTTACCCCATGAAAACCATCCTCCGCCGCTATCCGCGGGTCGTGCTGGGGGGCACGCTGCTGACCATCCTGGTGGCGCTGTCGCTGCTGGCGCCGTGGATCGCGCCCTATGACCCGATCAAGCTGAACGTCGCCCAGCGGCTGCGCCCGCCGAGCGCGCTGCATTGGTTCGGCACCGACGCCTATGGCCGGGACGTGCTGACGCGTACGCTGTGGGGCGGGCAGATTTCCCTGTTGATCGCGGTCTCGGTCGCGTGCCTCAGCACCGTCATCGGCACGCTGGTGGGGCTGGTGGCGGGGTATTTCCGCGCCATGGATACGGTGGTGATGCGCATCATGGACGGGCTGATGGCGATCCCCGGCATCCTGCTGGCGGTGGCGATGCTGTCGCTGTCCAAGGCCAGCGTGCAGACGGTGATCCTCGCCATCACCATCCCGGAAATCCCGCGCGTGGTGCGCCTGGTGCGCGCCGTGGTGCTGTCGATCCGGGAGCAGACCTTCGTGCAGGGCGCGGTGTCGGCGGGCACGCGGACCTGGGCCATCCTGCTGAAGCATATCCTGCCGAACGCGCTGACCCCGATCATTGTGCAAGCAACATATATTGCGGCTTCGGCGGTGTTGATCGAGGCGTATTTGGGTTTCCTCGGCGTCGGCACCCCGCCGGAAGTGCCGTCCTGGGGCAATATCATCGCCGAAGGCCGCAATTTCATCATGCTGGCGATCTGGAGCGTGCTGTTCCCTGGCCTGTTCCTGGGCACGATGGTGCTGTCGATCAATATCCTGGGCGACGGGGTGCGCGACATGCTCGATCCCCGCATCGCCAAGCGTCTGTAACGAAGGGGTTCCCGATGATCCTGGTGACCAACAATGAGGGCACGCTGGGCGTTCCCACCACCGCGCGCCTGCTCGCTGATCAAGCCGCCGCGCTGGATGCGATCGAGGCGGGGATCCGGCTGATCGAGGCGGATCCCTCCGTGCGCACGGTCGGGCGCGGCGGCTGGGCCAATCTGATCGGGCAGATCGAGCTGGATGCCTGTTTGATGGACGGGACAACTTTGCGCTCCGGCGCGGTGGGGGCGCTGCGCGATGTCCTGCATCCCGTCAGCGTGGCGCGGGCGGTGATGCAGCGCCTGCCGCACGAATTGCTGGTGGGGGAGGGCGCGGCCCGGTTCGCCCGCGAAATCGGCGCTGAACCGGCCGAGAACCTGATCGAGGACTCTCGCCGGGTCTGGCAGGAATGGTTCGACACCACCCTGACGGATGCGCAGAAGGCGGCTTGGCCGCACATCGACCTCGCCGCCCTCTGCCGCCACGCCATCGACCCCGAGGTCGGCCGCGACACCACGGTATTCCTGGCGCAGGACGCGACGGGTTCGATCTGTTCGGGCACCAGCACGTCGGGCTGGGCCTGGAAATACCCGGGCCGGTTGGGCGACAGCCCGATCGTGGGCGCGGGCTCCTACGCCGATACGCGCTACGGCGCCGCGGCCTGCACGGGCGCGGGGGAGATGACCATCCGCTGCGGCACCGCGCGGGCGGTCGTTCTGTATATGAAAAAGGGCGCCAGCGTCGCCGATGCGGTGATGGAGGCGGTGGACGACATGCGCGCGCTGAAAGGCGGGCTGATCAGCCGGGTCACAATCCACGCGATCGATCCTCGCGGCAACCACTCGGTCGTGGCGGTGAACGGGCCGGGCAACAATGTCTACTGGCTGTGGGACGGGGCGGGGGAGCCCCGGCGCTGCCTGGCGGTGGCGGTACGGTTGTAGTATAGAGCTCTATGCTGCGCTTATCTTGGGTGTGTTGAAAAAGCAACAATACGATAGATTTTTTGTTGCAATATTACACTGGTTCCTCCGTCCGGACAGACGTTCGCTGATTCCGATTGCTTGACACGAACCGTGGTACGGGAGGCGCCTGTACGGGGTGACGCATTTGGCGCCGTCCATGCCGTTGATCGGTTGGACTGTAACGCTGAGGCCGCCGAGATCATGAGATCGCTGAGAAGGTTGATCCCCTCAGTGATCTCATGATCTCAGCGGCCTCAGTGTTCAAACAGCGATTCAATAACCATGGGTCTCATGATGGAGGGTTGGGGTTTGGTTCTGGCCTCACGACGTGACACCACCCGCCCTCCATGCCTAACCTGCCGCGATCAAGAGGGCGACCAAGGGAAACCGTATGTATCTGAACACTTTCGCCCAGGGCACCCAGCCCCTGGACATGACGCAGACCGATGAATTCCGCAGCCTGCTCAGCAGTGCGGCCGATCTGGGGATTCCGCATCGGGCGGATATCGCGTACCGGTCGTGCAATATCGTGCTGCGCCAGCAGCGTTTTCATTTTCTGGAATGGGGGGCGCCGGACGCGCCGGCTGTTCTGCTGCTGCATGGCGGGCATCAGTCGGCGCATTCGTGGGATCTGGTCAGCCTGCATCTGGCGCAGAAATACCGGGTGCTGGCGCTGGATCAGCGCGGCCATGGCGACAGCGAATGGTCGCGCGATGTCAGCTATGGCAATTATGAAATGTCGCTCGATGCCGAGGCGTTCATTCAGGCGATGGGTCTGCACCGCCCGCTGGTGATGGGTCATTCCATGGGTGGGCGCAATGCGATGCTGATGACCAAACGCGACCCGTCGAAACTGCGCGGGCTGGTGGTGGTCGATATCGGGCCGGAACTGTCCGGCCGCGGGCGGGAGGTCATCCTCGGCTTCGTCAACAACAATGAGGAATTCGACAATCTCGACCATTTCGTCGCCAATGTCCGTAAATACGATCCGTATCGGTCACGCGAGCATATCGAGCGGACGGTGAAGTACAACATGCTGGAGCGGGCGGATGGTAAATATGTCAGCAAATGCGACAGCAACCCGCGCAAACTCGGCATCGTCCGCGGTGTGGGCGCGTTGGAGAACATCACGCTGGAAGAAGCGGGAACGTTTGATCTGCCGGTGCTGATCGTGCGCGGCGAGAACTCCAACATCCTGCTGCCCGATGCGGCGGAGCGGTTCCGTGATGCGCTGCCGGATGGCACGTTGGTGACGGTGCCGAACTGCGGCCACAACGTGCATGGCCAGAACACGAAGGGCTTCATCGCGGCGATCGAGGGGTTTCTCGCGGCGCATGTGTAACGCGGGATGACACTCCCGCCATGATCGGGCCGATCATGGCCTACCGTGTTCACACATTTTGGAAACGAAAACTCGTAAGCCAAACAAAGGGATTTCTAACATTAGCACGTCACGGCCCGGCTTGTCCGGGCCACCGCCGCCCGCATAGTGCCGCGATCGGTGGCCCGGACAAGC
>CAIXEA010000045.1 GCA_903918315.1 uncultured Acetobacteraceae bacterium
CAGTCATGGACCCGCTTGTCCGGGCTCGCTCTGGATCCACACATCGCGGGACCGGTTTTTGCCAGCGCTACTCTACACCGTCATGGCCCGGCGTGTCCGGGCCAACGCCGCTCGCATTGTGCCGCGAGAGGTGGCCCGGACAAGCCGGGCCATGACGTGTCAGAAGTCCCTTCGTTTGGCTTGCGAGTTTTCGTTTCCGCGATGTGTGAACACGGTAGGGACAAGCCAGCCATGACGATGGAGCCGGGGGGCGTTGCCAGTTCTCGCCAAACGCCCTAATCCCGCGCCCGAACACTCTCTCTCGCCCGGGATCGCGCCATCATGTCCACGCCTCTGCTCTTCCAGCCCTTTACGCAACGCTTTGTCACCGCGCGCAACCGCATCGTGGTCGCGCCGATGTGCCAGTACACCGCCGTGGACGGTCTCGGCGGCGATTGGCATATCCAGCATCTGGGCGCTCGCGCCGCCGGTGGTGCCGGCATCGTGATGGTTGAAGCGACGCATGTGTCCGATATCGGCCGCATCACCCCGGGCTGCCTGGGCGCCTATAAGCCCGAGCATCTGCCGCTGCTGACGCGCATTGCCAGCATCATCACCCAGTGCGGCGGCGTGCCGGCGATCCAGATCGCGCATGCCGGGCGCAAGGCGTCCTCGGCCCGTCCTTGGGAAGGGGGCAAGCCGATCCTGCCGCAGGATGGCGGCTGGGTGCCGGTGGCGCCGAGCGCGATTCCCATGGTCGCCGGCGCGGTCGATCCGCATCCGCTGTCGACCGCCGAAGTGGGGCAGATTTCCAACCAGTTCGCCGCCTCCGTCCGCATGGCGTATCAGGCCGGCTTCAAGATCGTCGAGATCCATGCCGCGCATGGTTATCTCGGCCATTCCTTCCTGTCCCCGATCTCCAACCATCGCAACGACCAGTATGGCGGCGATCTGGCCGGGCGGTCGCGTTTCCTGATGGAAACGGTGGAAGCGGTGCGTGGCGAATGGCCGGACGAACTGCCGCTGTGGGTGCGCCTGTCCTGCACCGACTGGACCCCGGGCGGGCTGACGCTGGCGGATCAGATCGCGGTGTCGAAGCAATTGAAGGCGACCGGGAAGGTGGATCTGATCGACTGCTCCTCCGGCGGGGTGTCGAACGAGCAGTCGATCCCCTCGCTGCATCCCGGCTATCAGGTGCCGTTCGCCGACGCGATCCGCCGCGAGGCCGGCATCGCCACCGGCGCTGTCGGCATGATCACCGAGGCCACGCATGCGGCGGAGATTCTGGCCAATGGCCGGGCGGACGTGGTGCTTCTGGCGCGCGCGCTGCTGGCCGATCCGGCCTGGCCGATCCGGGCGGCGAAGGCGTTGGGCGTGAAGCCGGACCTGCTGCCGCAATATCTGCGCGCGGTGGTGTAAGACCAAAGCCGAACCCATACTCCGGAGTCGCAGATGTCTGTTTCCCGCCTGTCCCGTCTCGTGCCGCTCGCTTTGCTGACCGCCGGGCTGGCGGGCTGCGGCCCCGATAAGAATGAGTTCGCGCCGCCGTGCCCGCAGCCGAGCCTGGTGCAGAACCTGTCCGATATCAGCCGCTATCGGGCCAACAGCACGGGCCACGATCTCACTGACCTCGTGATCCAGGGGCGCATCACCCAGATCGGCGGCACCTGCAAATTCGTCGAAAAGGGCAGCCTGAAGGTCGAAACCACCGTCGTGCTGCGGGCCGAGATGCAGCGTGGCCCCTCGATGCCCGCCGGCGAGGTCGAGGTGCCGGTCTTCCTCGCCATCGCCGACGGGAACACCATCATCGACAAGACGGTGTTTCCGGTTCGGGTGTCCTTCCCGGCCAATGTGGACCGCGTGACGATGACCAGTCCGGAGGTGATGCTGGTGCTGCCCACCACCGCGGCGAAGTCGCCCGCGGCGTTCAGCGTGATCGCGGGCTTCCAGCTCACCCCTGATGAACTGGCGGCCAACCGCCACCGCGCCGGGCGCTGACCGCCACCGGCGCGCGGACAAAAATGTCACAATGACGACACACGTTGCCCAGCGGCGCGAAAGATTGGATATAATGGGGCCATGAGTGATCAACCCCCCAAAGACCGCCCCAACCAGGGGAGACGCCGGAGCATGAAAAATCAGGAATGGGAGATCCCACCCGCCCTGAGGCCAAACCCGGGCGACTATTCCTATGACCTGGAACGCGCCCTGAAGGCCGTTGTCAGCCTCAAGACCTATGTGCCGTCCGACGCTTTCACGGCCAACACGCTCGGGACCGAGCGGGCCGGCAGCGGCGTGATGATTCGCGACACCGGGCTGATCGCGACCATCGGCTACCTGATCACGGAAGCGGAGACGGTGTGGATCACCACCAATGACGGGCAGGTGGTGCCTGGCCATGCGCTGGCCTTCGATCAGGAAACCGGATTCGGCCTCGTGCAGGCGCTCGGCAAGCTCGATATCCCGCATCTGGAGATCGGCGACTCCGATCGTCTGAAAGTCGGCGACCAGGCCGTCATGGCCGCGGGCGGCGGGCGTCACCACGCCGTCGAAACCCGCATCGTCGGGCGCCAGGAATTCGCGGGCTATTGGGAATATGCCCTCGATGATGCCCTGTTCATCGCCCCGGCTCATCCCTTCTGGGGCGGCTGCGGCCTGATCGGCTCGGACGGCAAGCTGCTGGGCATCGGTTCGCTGATCCTGCAGCAGGGCGACGCGAAGGGCCGGCGGCTCGACATGAATATGGTGGTGCCGATCGACCTGCTGGCGCCGATTCTGTCCGATCTGCTGACGTACGGCCGGGTCAACCGGCCGGCGCGGCCCTGGCTGGGGATGTATGCCACCGAATCCGGGGCGTCGATCGTCGTCGGCGGCACCGCCGATAATGGCCCGGCCGAACAAGCGGGTCTGCGGGCGGGCGACAAGATCCTGACCGTGAATGATGAAGAAATCCCCGATCTGGTGGGGCTGTGGCGGCGGGTCTGGTCGTCGGGCAGCGCCGGCGCCGAGGTGCGGTTGCGCATTGAGCGGGATGGCGATGCCATGCGGGTCAGCATGCGCTCAGCCGATCGCACGAGCTTTTTGAAGTCGCCGCGCCTGCATTGAACGGCGCCACTTCGGGGGACGGATCGGGATGGGGCCTTCGGGCGCCGACCGTTTCGTGTTATCATCGCGGCCTCGCCTCGGAGGTCGCCCGCCGTGCAAACGCTCCTATCGATCCTGTCCGCGATATTGTCCCAGGCCGCGTTCTATCTGGGCGGGTTGGCCGTTGTCCTGATCCTGGTCTGGGCCACCAACAAATGGACCGGCGTCGCGGTCTACATCAAGAACGACGAATACGGCGTGGTCGAAAAGATCTGGAGCTTTGGCGGCTCCGTCAAATCCGGCTTCATGTCCTTGAACAAGGAAGCCGGGTTCGCGCCTGACCTGATCCGCGGCGGCCTGCATTTTTTCCCGCCCTGGCAGTTCCGCATCCATAAGCAGAAAATGATCACGGTGCAGAGTCTGGCCTATGTCTACGCCCGCGACGGCAAGCCGTTGCCGGCGGGCCAGACCCTGGCGCGCACCCCCGATGGCGTGTTTTTTGAAGATGCCCGGGGCTTTCTGGCCAATGGCGGCCAGCGCGGGCCCCAGCGCCAGATCGTCCGGCAGGGGGTCTATGCATTCAACACCGCGCTGTTCGTTGTGATGACCGGCGACAAGGTCTACGCCATCGACGTCGGCGCCGATCACGAGGCGCTGGACCGGATGCGCCGCACGATCGAGGACCGCAACGGCTTCGAGCCCGTCATCATCCGCGACACCGATGACGTCATCGTGATCGTCACCGTGCATGACGGCCCCGTGCTGGAACACGGCGCCATCATCGCCCCGGCGGTCGGGATGGATCGCAACGACCTGAACACGTTCCACAACAGCTTCCAGGATATCGACCACTTCCTCGCCGCCGGCGGTTGGCGCGGTCGGCAGGAGCAGGTGCTGGTGGAAGGCACGTACTGGATCAACCGCCTGTTCGCGACCGTCGAAACCCGGCCCAAGAAGGTGGTCGCCATCGGCACGGTGGGCGTGGTGATCTCCTACACCGGCGACAGCGGGGTGGATGTCAGCGGCGATGACTATAAGCACGGCTCGCTGGTTGACCGGGGTCGGCGCGGGGTTTGGGCCGATCCGGTGCCGCCGGGCAAATACCCGTTCAATCCGTTCGCTTATAATGTCATCGACGTTCCCACCACCAACTTCGTGCTGCGCTGGATCGAATCCCGGCGGGAAGACCACGGGCTGGACAGCAACCTCGCGGAAATCCGGCTGATCACCAAGGATGCGTTCGAGCCGATCCTGCCGCTGTCGATCGTGGTCCATATCAGCCCGGAAAACGCGCCGAGGCTGATCCAGCAATTCGCCGATGTGAAGCGGCTGGTGGATCAGACCATCGACCCGATGGTGTCGGCCTATTTCAAGGACGCCGCGCAGAATCTGACGATGCTGCAACTGATCAACGACCGCTCCAAGTTGCAGGAAGAAGCCAAGGAGGCGATGCGCGGCCGCTTCGCCGCCTACAATATCGACATCCAGGAAGTGCTCATTGGCACGCCCCGGGCGGGGGTGGGCGACAACCGCATCGAAACCCTGCTGGACCAGATCCGCGGACGCCAACTGGCGGCGGAGCAGCAGGAAACCTATGGCGCCCAGCGCCGGGCGGCCGGCGAGCAGCAGAAATTGAATGAGGCGATCGCCTCCGCCGCGCAGCAGACGGCGCTGACGGAATCAACCATCCAGATCACGGTGGCGGAAAACCAGGGCAAGGCCGCGCTGATGCGCAAGCAGCAGGAAGCCCAGGGCATCCGCGTCACGGCCGAGGCCAATGCCTATCAGACCGTGCAGGACGGCGAATCCAAGGCAAAAGCGATCGCCGCCATCGGCACCGCCGAAGGGGCTGCCATCAAGGCCAAGGTGGAGGCCTTCACCGGGGAGGGCGCGCGCTGGCAGATCCAGCAGACCATCGCCGAGATCCTGGGGCGCGCGATCGAGCAGACCAAGCAGCCGCTGGTGCCGAATATCATGATCAATGGCGGGGGCGGGGATGGCGAATCTGGCTCGAACAACACCACCATGCTGACCGCGCTCATGGCGCTTGCTTTGGACAACCGCGCCGCCAGGCATGATAAGGACCCGTAAGACCAATGCCCCAGCTTCGCGGCGCCATCGTGGCGGTCACCCCGTTCCAGCAGAACTGTGCCATCCTGTGGGATGAGGACACCAAACGCGCCCTGGTGGTCGATCCCGGCGGGGATGTGGCCCGCATTCTGGCCGCGATCGAGCAATGCGGCGTCACGGTTGAGCGCATCCTGCTGACCCACGGCCATCTGGATCACGCAGGCGGCGCGGCCGAACTGGCGGAGGCGCTGTCGGTACCGATCGAAGGCCCCGATCAACGGGACCAGTTCCTGCTGGAGGGGATCGCGGCGCAAGCGGCCGGCTACGGGTTCGAGGCGCGCAATGCCGCCCCCGACCGGTGGTTGACGGAGGGCGAGCATGTGATGCTCGGGACGCACCGCTTCGACGTGCTGCATTGCCCCGGCCATACGCCGGGCCATGTCGTGTTCGTCAACCATGCCGCGCGGTTCGCGCTGGTCGGGGATGTGTTGTTCCAGGGCTCGGTAGGGCGCACGGACTTTCCCTATGGCGATCATGCCGCCCTGATCGAGGCGATCAAGACCAAGCTGCTGCCATTGGGGGATGATGTCTCGTTCCTGTGCGGCCACGGTCCCGGGTCCAGCATCGGCGCGGAGCGGGAGAGCAACCCGTTCCTGCGGTGAACCCCGTTTCTGAACAGGACGCCGCGTTTCTCGATACGCTCCGCCGCTTCAGCCTCAGCGGCGGGGTCACGGTGAGCTTCGAGGAAGCCGGTCTCCGTTATTTCGTGAACGAATATTGGACCGCCGGGCAGCGTCAGGCGCATAGCCTGCATGAGATCAGCTACCGCGCCTGCTTCAAGGCGCAACTGCCGGCGTTTCTGATCGAGCGCCTCACCGCCGCGGGTGAGACGGTCTACGATCCCTTCTCCGGACGCGGCACGACGGCCTTGCAGGCCGCGCTGATGCGGCGGCGGCCGGCGGCGAACGATATCAATCCGCTCAGCGCGATGCTCCTCCGCCCGCGTTTCGCCCCCCCCGATCTGGACTCGGTCCGCGTTCGGCTGGCGTCGATCCCGCCCGAGGACAGGCCGGCGGCGGATGAGCCGGACCTGGATGTCTTCTACCACCCGCATACCATGCGCCAGCTACGCGGGCTGCGGTGCTGGCTGCTCGACCGCGCCCGGCGGGGGACGCTGGATGCGGTGGATGACTGGGTCCGGATGGTGGCGCTGAACCGTTTGACCGGGCACTCCCCGGGGTTTTTCTCGGTCTACACGCTGCCGCCGAACCAGGCGGCCTCGATCCAGGCGCAGCGCAAGATCAACGCGGCGCGGGCCCAAACCCCGCAGGCGCGCGATGTCGCGGCCCTGATCCTGAAGAAATCCCGCGCCCTGCTGGCGGATGGTTTGCCGCCGCCGCATCCCCCGGCCTGGTTGCTGACGGGTTCGGCGGCGGCGAGCCCGGCTTTGGGCGATGCCGCTGTGGACCTGGTCGTCACCTCCCCGCCGTTTCTGGATATCGTGGATTATGAGGGCGACAACTGGCTGCGATGCTGGTTCGCCGGGATCGCCCCGGGGACGGTGACGATTGCCCGCCACCGCGATGTCACGGGGTGGGAGGGGTTCGTGCGGGCGACCTTCCTGGAATTGGCCCGCGTCGTGCGCCCGGGCGGCATGGTGGGTTTTGAAGTGGGCGAGGTGCGCGGCGGCAAAGTCCTGCTGGAGCGCCATGTGGCGCGCGCCATCGTTGGCCTGCCCTTCGTGGTGCTGGGCGTGATGGTCAACCAGCAGGCGTTCACCAAGACCGCCAATTGCTGGGGCGTCGGGAACAACACGACAGGCACGAATACGAACCGGATTCTGCTCGCCCGGCGGGTCTGATCCCGCCCCGTGCGATCTGACCCTATCCGGGCGATTTCGGATCCACCGCCGCCGCCGCCGGGTCCGGCCCGACCGTCGGGGTTCCCGTCGGCAGCGGGCCAAACAGCAGCGGGCCGGACGGCATCGAGACGGTCGCGGAAGTGGCGGTGTTCAGCGGCAGCGGTGTGTGTTGGAACGCGTGCCGCGGCTTCAACTTGGTGTCCGGCCCGGCGCCCTGGACAGCCCCTGGCGCGCCGCTTTGGGCGCCACGATGCGCGGCGCGCATCTGTTTGTGCCAGGCGCGGATATCGTCCCGGGTCACGAAACCCTTGTGGCCGGCATCGATGTCGCCGAAATGCCGGGCGATGCTGGGATAGCCGTCCTTGGCCTGCCCCAGCGTCAACTGCCCGTCATGGGTGGTGTTGGCCTGGGTGAACCGCTGTTCCCAGGTGATATGCGGATGCGGGGCGGGGGATGTCTCGGCCATCGCCGGGGCGATGAAGGCGGGCAGGATCGCCAGGGTGAAAAACCAGGGTCGCATGATGGGTGAACTCCCGTCTGAGGAAATCGACGGATCCACCATGCGCCTGGAAGTCTTAAGATATCGTAAAGATGAGCGGCTTTATTTTGCCAGGCAGTCGCGAATGAGTCCCACCGCGAGGTCCACCCCGGCGCGGTCCACGTCCAGATGGGTGCAGGCACGCACCCGGTGCGGCCCCATCACCGAGACCATGACCCCTTGCTGGCGCACGCGCCCGGCCAGCGTTTCGGCGGCCATGCCGGTGCCGGCGGTATCGAAAAACACCAGATTGGTTTCCGGCGTTTCAACCGACAGGCCCGGTATCGACGCCAGACCGCGCGCCAAAGCGGCCGCGTTGGCGTGATCCTCGGCGAGACGATCCACATTGTGATCCAGCGCATAGAGGCAGGCGGCGGCGCAGATGCCGCCCTGGCGCATCGACCCGCCGAGGCGCTGCTTCCACCGCCAGGCCTGATCGATGAAAGCCGTGCTGCCGCACAGCACCGCGCCGAGCGGGGCCCCGAGGCCCTTGGTGAAATCCAGCCAGACCGTGTCGCATCCGGCGGCCATCTCATGCGCCGGAATCCCGGAGGCCACGACCGCGTTCATCAGGCGGGCGCCGTCCATATGGGTGTTCATGCCCCACGCATGCGCCGCATCCAGCACCGCGTTCAACTGGCCGATCGGCCAGACCGAGCCGCCGCCGAAATTGGCGGTCTGCTCCACCGATAGCAGGGTCTGCGGCGGGGCATTGCGGCGCTTTTCCCGGAACGCGGCGCGCATCGTGTCCACATCGAACAGCCCGCGAGCGCCGCGCAGACCCAGGGCGACCACCCCGGCGATCGCGCCCGGACCGCCACCCTCATTGACCGTGACATGGCTGGCTTCATGCGCGAGCATCTCATCGCCGGGCCTGCATTGCGTGGCGATGGCGATCTGGTTGCACATCGTGCCCGTCGGCAGAAACATCGCGGCTTCCTTGCCGCACAGCGCCGCCATCCGGTCGCATAAGGCATTGATGGTGGGATCATCGCCGTTCTGCTCATCGCCCACCTCGGCCCGCATCATGGCGTCCTTCATGGCGGCGGAGGGGCGGGTCTGTGTATCGGAATACAGATTGACCCGCAGCGGGGGCAGGGCGGCATTCGGTCGGGACGGGGCATAGGCCATGGGGGGATTCTCCGGTGTTGGCGGCAAATAAGCAGGACCGGGGGGCGCTGTCAGCATCTGGGTGAGAGGGAGGGAAGGCCAGGGGCGCTGCCCCTGGACCCCGCCAAAGGCTCGCCTTTGGAATCCGCTTAATGATCCCGGGGTTCTAAGGGCTTGCCCTTAGCGGGGGTTGAGGGGGCGGAGCCTCCTCATCTTCCTTTCTGACCCCGGTCTTGACCCCCCGATACCGCCGCCTTACACGCGCGCCATGACCGAAACCACCCAAGCGACCGACGTCGCCGCCGCCGCCGAACGCGCGAATGTGCTCGCGCGGGCCCTGCCGTTCCTGCGCCGCTATGCCGGCGCGACCATCGTGGTCAAGTACGGCGGCCATGCGATGGGGGAGGAGCACCTCGCCGCGGAATTCGGGCGCGACATCGCGCTCCTCAAGCAGGTCGGCGTCAACCCGGTGGTCGTGCATGGCGGCGGGCCGCAGATCAACGCGATGCTGAAGCGCCTGGCGATCCAATCGACCTTCATCGACGGCTTGCGGGTGACCGACGCGGCGATGGTCGAGGTGGTGGAGATGGTGCTGGCCGGCACGGTCAACAAATACGTGGCCAATCTGATCACCCAGGCCGGCGCCCTCGCGGTCGGGGTCAGCGGCAAGGATGGCGGCATGATCCGCGCCCGCAAGCTCTCGCGCACGGTCAAGGACCCCGACAGCCATATCGAGCGCGCGCTCGATCTCGGCTTCGTGGGTGAGCCGGTGGCGGTCGATGTGCGGGTGATCCATGCGCTGACCGGGGGCGGCCTGGTGCCGGTCATCGCGCCCGTCGGCGTGGGCGATGACGGCCAGACCTATAATATCAACGCCGATACCGTGGCCGCGGCGGTGGCGGGGGCGCTGCATGCGACCCGGCTGCTGATGCTGACCGATGTGCCCGGCGTGCTCGATAAGGACAAGACCCTGATCAATGAGCTGACGCTGACCGATGTCGATGCGCGGATCGCCGACGGCACCATCACCGGCGGCATGATCCCGAAAGTGGAAAACTGCGTCGAAGCGGTGCGCCTCGGGGTCAAGGGCGCGGTCATCCTGGATGGGCGGGTGCCGCATGCCTGCCTGCTGGAGCTGTTCACCGAAGGCGGCACCGGCACCATCATCCGGCGCTGAGCCCACACCGCCCGGCCCATAAAGCAGCATGGCACCGGTCGTGAGAGCTTGCTATCGTCAGGCCATGGTGACTTTCCCTGACCTGAAACAGGCGCTCCGTTGGATCGCTCCGGTGCTTTGCCTGCTGGGCGGCGCGCTCTGGGGCGGTTCGGCCGGCGCCGTGCAGTTCACCCTGGAACGCGGTGGACAAAATGAAGCCTTTGTCGGCGGGCGCGGCCCGATCGTCAAAGGGGACACCGCGCGCCTGGAACAGGCGCTGGCCTCGGTGCCGAGCGGAACCCGGCTGCTGGCGCTGGCCTTGGACAGTCCGGGCGGCAATGTACTGGAAGGCGAACAACTCGCCCGTCAGATCCGCTCCCGCGGTCTATCGGTCGTCATTCCCTCGAACAGCCAGTGCGTGTCCGCGTGTTTTCTGCTGTTCGCCGCCGCGGTCCACCGGTTTACCGCGACCGACGCGCTTGTCGGCGTGCATTCCGCCAATGAGGCGGGGGCGGAGACCGATGTCTCCCTCGCCGTGACCACCCAGATGGCGCGGATCGCAGCGTCCCTGGGGATACCCCCCGCCATTATCGGCAAGATGGTGCAGACCACGCCGGGGCGGGTCGAATGGCTGCCCCGGGCGATATGACGTTGATGGGTGTCACCGTGTTCGATGGCGACACGGCGGAGGCGATCCGGCATGCCGCGGTGTCGGCGCCACGCCCGGTCGCGGTGACGCTCACGCCCCCGCCCGTGGCGCCACCGGCGCCGGGGATAACGCCGACGCCCCCGCCGCCGGTCTTCCGGCCCAATGCGGGGTATGCCGCCACGCCGGCGATCGCCCCGGCGATCATGCCGACTCCTGGGCCAACGCCCCATTCCGGCCTCGCCGCGGCGATGGCCCCGGCCGAACCCGTGGAGGCGGAGTATCAGGGCGCCTATTTCTGCGGCAATCGCGCCGCGAACCTGAATTTGAAGCTCTTTCAGGCAAGCGCCGACAGCCGCCGCCGGGGGCTCTTCACCTTTGGCCCGCAGGCGACCAGCCCGGACGTCCCGCGCGGATCCTTCGTCGTGGAAGGTATACTGAGCGTGAGCGGCGGCGATATCGTGATGAAACCGAACAAATGGGTGGCGCAGCCCGGCGGCTATCCCTGGTTCGGCCTGTCCGGACGGTCCGACGATGGCGGCAAGACCTTCAGCGGCCGGATCACCGATAGCGTCGCGTGTTCGGTGTTTACATTCAAGCGGCTGGTGGCCGCCAGCACATCACGATAGTTTCTGGCGCAAGGGATGATGAACATCAAATGGACTTCGCTTGGATATTGACGCCGGCCGGGGTCAGATCAATTGCGCACTTGCATGAACCTTTCAGGATGATAATCTCATAAATATAGATCAGTTCAGCCGGAGGAATACAAAATGTTTGCTCGTCCCACCAACGCGGCCCGGGTGCTTTCTTCGGTCGGACTTCTGGCCATGCTTGCCGCCTGCGCGGCGCCGCCGATGGGCCCCACGGTTCAGGTCATGCCGGGGCCGGGCAAGACATTCGACGCCTTCCGTATGGATCAGGCGAACTGCAAGGCCTTCGCTGACGATCAGGTGCGTGGCCAGGCTGAAGTGCACAACCAGCGCGCTGTCGGCGGTGCGGTGCTCAGCACCGTCATCGGCGCCGGGCTTGGCGCGGCGGTCGGCGGCGCCTATGGCAATGTCGGCGCCGGCGCCGCGATCGGCGCGGCCTCGGGCGCGACGATGGGGGCCGCTTACGGCGCCGACGCCACGGCGAACGCCAACATGAGCATTCAGCAGCAATACGACAACGCGTTTTCGCAGTGCATGTATGCGAAGGGTGAGCAGGTTCCGGGCTACGCGCCCTTGACCCCGCCGCCGCCGCCGTCCGGCCCTGTCGCGCAGGCCGACCCGCTGGTGCGCGCGACGCAGTCGGAGCTGATTCGGATCGGGTATCTGAACGGTTCGGCCGATGGCTTCATGGGGCCGCGGACCCGCGGCGCGATTTCGAGCTTCGAGCAGGCCAATGGTCTGCCGGTCGACGGGGCGCCGTCGCCGAATCTGTTGGGACGCCTGCAGGCGACGCCCGCCGGTGGCGGGGCGCCGACGGCGTCCGCACCGGGGAACTGGGTTGCGCCGGGCAATGCGGGCAACGCGGCGCCATCCGGCTGGGTTGCCCCGGCACGGTGAATCTATGACCGCAAGGCGGTCACTAAGGGGATACGGCGATGACGAGACTGCGTGAAAGCCGACCTTCAATGAACGCCTTGCGGTGGTGTTTGGCGGTTGGAACCATGGGCGGAGTCCTGGGGGTCCTGACCCCCGGCATCGCGGCCGCCCAGGTCGCATCGGCCTCCGGATCGGGCTTTGCCCCGCCGCCACCCATCGCCAATCCCGCGCCCGATGCCGCGACCGCGCGGGAGCGGGTGCAGGACGGGGTCCGGATCGGGCCACAGACGGACACGCAGGATTCTAATCCTCAGGGCGGGTCGTCTGCCGCGCCCGGCGCCCCCGTGGTGCCATTTGGTTCGCCGGCAGCGCAGCAAACCCCCGCCGCGCCGGTGGTGGCGCCAGCGAGCCCCGCGCCCGCGGCTCCGGTCGCCGCGCCCGCGAGCCCGCCTGCGCCGGTGGTGACCCCCGTCGTCGCGGCTCTGCCCGAGCCGGTGACGCTGGATCACCCCGTGGTCGTCGATACCAGCAAACTGACCGCCGGCGACCGCACCGTGTCGTTGTTCGGCATCGTTGGCCAGCAGGGTGAGCCGGCGCAGCAGTTGCAGACCTTCCTCGCGACCACCGATGGCCGCCTGACCTGTCCGGCCCAGACCGCCACCGATTATGTGTGCACGCTGTCCGACGGAACCGACCTCGCCGCGGTCGCGCTGGTGAACGGCGCCGCCCAGGCGCGGGAGGACGCGCCCCCCGCCTATCGGGAGCAGGAAGTGCAGGCACAGGCCGCGCGGCGCGGCATCTGGGCCAATCTTCCGGCGCCTCCGGATGTCATCAAGCATCCGATCGTACGGGATACCGCGACGTTCTTCGCGAACAACACCACCTATGTGCTGGATGGCGTGATCGGGCTGGGCGTGCCGTATTCGACGCAGTTGCAGGGCTATATCGCGGCGAACGGCGATTCCCTGAGCTGCCAGCCGCAGAATATTCCGGGGCGTTACATCTGCGTGCTGCCCGATGGCACGGATATCGCCAAGGTCTCGCTGGTCAACGGCGCGGCGCGGGTCGATGGGGATGCGCCGGATGCCTATCGCGTCCAACAGTTGGATGCGTTGAACAATCATCGCGGCTACTGGCTGAACCCACCGCCCGCCGTGGTGATGGAGGTGCGCAACTACGCCCCGCCCACGGATTGCTGCGTGTTCGTCGCGGGCGACGATGGCAGCGATGGCATCACCTATGTCGGCGGGGCCCCCACCGCGGTCATCGGCGGGGAGACGGTGTTCCTCGTGCTCGCCGGCCTGGCCGGCTGGGGCTATTACGACCATTACCATCATTGGCATGGCGCGCCCGCCGGCTATCGGTCCCATCTTGAGCGGTTCCATCCGGAGGGCCGGGGCCTGCGCGGTTACCGCCAGGATGCGGCCTACCACAACGGAGGCGGTTACGCGCCGGGCGGCCGGCCTGGTGCCTATGGCGCCCATCCCGGCGGGGCGGCCCCCTATGCGGGTGGGCGTCCGGGTGGCGCTGCGCCGTACGCGGGTGGTCATCCCGGCGGCGTTGGAACCCCCTATGGCGGGGCGCATCCCGGCGGCGGCGCGCCCACCTATGGTGGGGCGCGGCCCGGCGGTGGATCGACTTATGCGGGCGGGCATCCCGGCGGCGGTGCCGGTTACGGCACGGCCCATCCGGGCGGGGTCGCACCGGGCGCCGTCCATAACCCTTCGGCGGGCGGGGGATCCTTCGTGCGGCCGGGCGGCGGTGCGGCGCCGGGCGGCGGCGGGTTCCATCCCTCGGCTGGCGGCGGCGCGGGTGGTGGATTCCATCCCTCGGGCGGCGGCGCGGGTGGCGGGTTCCATCCCTCGGGCGGCGGCGCCGGTGGCGGGTTCCACCCGTCGGCGGGGGGCGGCGGTGCGCCCCATATCGCGGCGCCCGCGGCCAGCCATCCCAGCGTTTCGACCGGGGGCGGGATCAAGCACCACTAGAGCGTGTTCGGCGGAGGGGGAATCACCGGAGCCGTGAATCACGCGAGCAAACAATCGGTTAGAGCATGTTCGGTGCGCCTGAAAGCACCGAACATGCTCTAACCTGATCGCAAGGGCCGGTTTGGGCGATGGCCGATATCCCGGATGCCATGATCCCAGGTCCTGGCGTGGCCGTCGCGAATCGCGCGATGATCACGGTCTGCGCGATTGGGGCGACTTTGCTGCAATCGCTGGATCAGACCATCGCCAACGTGGCGCTGCCCTATATGCAGGGCAGCTTTTCCGCCAGTTATGACGAAATCACCTGGGTTCTGACCTCCTATATCACCGCCGCGGCCATCATGACCGCCCCGGTCGGATGGCTGGCGCTGCGCTTCGGGCGCAAGCCGCTTTATATCGGCTGCATTCTGGGATTCACCCTGGCATCCATGCTCTGCGGTGCGGCGCAAACCCTGGAACAGATGGTGGCCTTCCGTCTCCTGCAAGGCATGTTCAGCGCCGCTTTGGTGCCGCTGTCGCAGGCGACCCTGCTCGACATCTACCCGCATGAGCGGCGGGGTTTCGCCATGGCCATCTGGGGCGTCGGCGTGATGATCGGCCCCATCATGGGCCCCACCTTGGGCGGCTTCCTGACGGAGGCGTATAACTGGCGCTTCGTCTTCTACATCAATCTGCCATTCGGCCTGCTGGCGGCCTTCGGCCTGCTCACTTTCCTGCCGCAAACCCAGGGGCTGGTGCGCCTGCGGTTTGACTGGCTCGGTTTCACCTTGCTGACCGCGGGCATCGGCGCCTTGCAGATGATGCTGGATCGCGGGCAGGACCAGGACTGGTTCACCGCGCGGGAGATCGTGGTCGAAGCCGTGATCGCCGGGCTGGGTCTGTATCTCGCGGTGGTGCATATCGTCTGCGCCCGCCAACCGCTGATCCGGCCCGATCTGTTCAAGGATATCAATTTCACGGCCGGGCTGGTGATGATGTTCGCCATCGGCACGCTGCTGGTGTCCAGCCTGGCGCTGATGACGCCGTGGTTGCAGGTTATGAGCCAATATCCCGTCGCGACCGCGGGGCTGGTGATGGCCCCGCGGGGCTTGGGCAATCTGTGTACGATCATGCTGTCCGGCCGGTTGGCGACCCGCATCGACGCCCGTTATCTGGTCGGGACCGGGCTGGTGCTGATCTGCCTGTCATTCTGGCGGATGACGGGCTGGACGCCCGATGTGTCGTCGCATGACATCATCATCGCGATCATCATCCAGGGGGCTGGGCTGGGGCTGGTCTTCACCCCGTTGCAGGTGCTGGCCTTCGCCACGCTGTCGCCGATGCTGCGCACCGAAGGGGCCTCCCTGTTCAGCCTGCTGCGCAATATTGGCGCGGCGATCGGGGTGTCGGTGACCTCGGCGATGCTGGCGCGCAATACCCAGGCCATGCATGAGATCATCGGCGCCTCGGTCACGCCCTTTAACCGGGCGCTCAACGCGGTTATCCAGAGCTCCGGACGGCTTGATCCGGTGACGGACCGGGGCGCGGCGGTGCTGGACCGCATGATCAACCAGCAGGCCCAGATCGTGGCCTATGCGAATGACTACAAGTTGCTGATTCTCACCACCTTACCGGCTCTTCTGATGCTCATGCTCATGCGCCAGCCCCCTCGGACCGTGCCGCGATGACCCGGCCGGTCATCGTGTGGTTTCGTCAGGACCTGCGCCTGTCCGATCACCCCGCCTTGCAGGCCGCGGTCGCGACCGGCCGACCGGTGGTGCCGGTGTTCATTCTGGAGCCCGCGGCGGGCCAGGCCTGGGCGCCGGGTGGCGCAACGCGGTGGTGGCTGCATCACAGCCTGCACGCCCTGGGCGAGTCGCTGGCACACTGCGGGGCGCGGCTGGTGTTGCGCCGGGGCGCCGCGGTCGCGGTGCTGGCCGCCCTGGTCGCCGAAACCGGCGCGGAGACGGTGTTCACGGGCGCGATGGCGGAACCCGAGGCGCGCGCGACGGACCGGGCGGTGGCCGCGGCGCTGGCGCCGGTAGGGGCCGCGGCGCTGGCGCCGATGGGGGCCGCGGCGCTGGCGCCGACGGGGGCCACGCTGCGGCGGCTGCGCACCGCTTTCCTGTTTTCCCCCAAGGACATCCAGACCGGCGCCGGGCGGCCTTATGCGGTCTATACGCCGTTCTCCAACGCCTGCCTGATCCGTTCACCGGCCGCCTCCATCCCACCTCCGTCGCGCCTGCCCGCCGCCTCTGTCCCCGTCGCGTCCGATCGGTTGGAGGATTGGGGCCTGCTGCCAACCCGGCCCGACTGGGCGGCGGGGCTGCGGCGGACCTGGACGCCCGGGGAAGCCGGCGCGCGGGATCGTCTGTCGGCCTTCCTCGCCCGGCCCGCCGCGGACTACGCCCGCTTGCGCGATCGGCCCGATACGCCCGCGACCTCGATGCTGTCGCCGCATCTGCATTTTGGCGAAATATCCGCCGATGCGGTCTGGCGTGGGGTGTTGGAACAGGGGGGCGATCACCAGAAATTCGTCAAAGAACTGCTTTGGCGGGAATTCAGCATCCACCAGCTCTGGCATAACCCGGCTTTGCCGGATGCCCCCGCGCGCCCGGCGTTCGAGGCCATGGCCTGGCGTGATGACCCGGCGGGCCTGACCGCCTGGCAGCGGGGGGAGACGGGGGTCCCGATCGTCGATGCGGGGATGCGCGAGCTATGGCAGACCGGCTGGATGCACAACCGGGTGCGGATGGTGGTCGCGAGCTTCCTGGTCAAGCACCTGCTGATCGACTGGCGGCACGGGGAGCGCTGGTTCTGGGACACGCTGGTGGACGCGGACCTCGCGGCCAATGCGGCCAACTGGCAATGGGTGGCCGGCAGCGGGGCGGACGCCGCCCCTTATTTCCGGGTGTTCAATCCCGTGCTGCAAGGGCGCAAATTCGATCCGGAGGGCGCCTATGTCCGCCGCTATGTGCCCGCCTTACGCAAGCTGGATGCCCGCTTTATTCACGCACCCTGGGAGGCCCCTGCGGCGGTGCTCGCGGCGGCCGGGATCGTCCTGGGGCGGACCTACCCGCGCGCGGTGGTGGACCTCGGCTTGGGGCGGGAACGGGCTCTGGCCGCTTTCGCGGCGCTTCGTGCTGGCGCGTAGCGCGGTCGGCCCGCTATAAGCCGTCCGATCATGCTGCCTTTTCAACCTTCTTTGCCGGCCCGGATTCGGGTTGTGGGTGACGTGCACGGCGATTCCAACGCGTTCCGCTTTGCCGCCGCGACGGACCGATTCGTGATCCAGCTCGGCGACCTCGTCGATAACGGGCCGGACAGCGCGGGCGTGCTGCGCATCATGTTTGATCTGATCGATGAAGGGCGGGGTTTGTTCCTTCTCGGTAACCATGATTTCAAACTGGCGCGGGTGCTGGCCGGACAGGTCAGCCAACCGGGCCAGGCGCTGGCGGAGACGTTGCGCCAGCTCGATGATGGATTGCGCCGCCGCGTTGCCCAGGAAGCCGCGCGCGCGCCGGTCTGGCTGCGGCTGGGCGCGGCGTTCTTCGTGCATGGCGGATTCCACCCCTCGATGCTGGACAATCCGGGCCCGGTTCAGCCGTTGGCGCGGCCGCATGGGCCGGTTTCACGCGCTCTTTATGGGGAGCCGACAGGGCGCATCCAGGCGGATGGCTATCCGGAGCGAAGCCTGAACTGGGTCGAGACGATACCGGCCGGCCTGACGGTCTATTGCGGCCATGACCGCCGCGGCACCGACGGAAGGCCCTATCGACGCCGCGGCCGGGCGGGCGGGGAGGCGGTTTTCGTCGACACCGGGGCTGGCAAGGGCGGACACCTATCTTGGATCGATCTTGATATCTCTCTTGATATTCGTGGCGTTTTGGCCGACCGTCCCACAACGTGATGCGATAGGTTATAAATGATCGTATCCTATCAAACAGGTCCGTCATACAAGCCCGTGAAGTCAGGCCCCGATAACAAGACGCGGCCCGCGCGCGAATCCAGGAGAAACCCATGCGACTGATTTCAGCTTTTCTTGGCAATTCAACCTCGCTAGCGGATGCGGCGGTTCCGAAGAACCGCCTCGATCGCATTGGCCAGGCCGCGCATCGCCGCCTGGCCGATTCGATTGAAGAATCCTTTCAGCATGCCTGTCTGCTCGGCGATCTGGAAACGGCGGCCGATCTGATCGGTGTTTTAGAAGAACAACGCGATCGTTGGGTGGCGGCGCATGGCTCCGAACGCAGATCATCGCATCCGCATCTCGCCCGGATGAAAGAAGAGCTGATGCGCCGGCGCCGGGTGCGGCTGTCGGGCCAGTCGGATGACCGATATCTGGAGGGGCAGGGCCCGACCGGTGAGGCCGACCAACGATAGCGGGACAAACCCCGCGCGGCGTGGCACACTCGGTTGCCATGCGCCAGTTACTCCTTTTACGGCACGCCAAATCGTCCTGGGACGAAGCGCGCCTCTCCGATCGTGACCGTCCGCTCAATGCGCGCGGCCGCCGTTCGGCTGCTATGATCCGCACAGCGATCAACGATCTGGGCCTGCAGCCCGATATCATCCTGGTTTCCACCGCCCGGCGGACACTGGAAACGCTGGAGCATCTGGATCCCTGGGACGAAACCCCGCTGATCGAACCCATGGATTCGCTGTATCTGGCGGAGGTGCCTCAGATTTTCGCGGTCCTGCGGGATGTCGCGGAAACGGCGCGCAGCGTCATGGTCATCGGCCACAACCCCGGGCTGCACGATGTCGCGCTGGCCCTGGTCGGGACAGAGGTGCTGGCCGATCCGGCGGCGGCGCATCAGACACCGCTGCGGCCCTTGACCCAGGGTTTCCCCACCGGGGCGCTCGCCGAATTCGTCGTCCCCGGACACTGGAGCCAGATCGGCCCCGGCGCGGCGCGGCTGGTGCGCTTCCTGACGCCGCGGGACCTCGAAGGTCTAAGCTGACGCGATGCGGTGCGCGCTCGCCCTGCACCCGGACGATGCCGCGAAATGTCTGCGCCTTCCGGTGTTCGGGGCGGCCAAATCCGCGCGCCGCCGGCATCAGGTTCTGCGGCTGGTCTGGCACGACAGTCCGGATCGGGCGTTGCGGGCCGAGGGCCTGGCCTTGCTGGAACAACGCGGCACCTGGCGGCTGGAAGGGCTCTATCCCAATGGCGCGGACTGGCTGCCCGGCCAGCCCGCACCGCTGGTCGCGGAGCGCGGCGGCGGCGTCCCGGATCACGCGCTGATCCCCCATGCGCTCGCTCCGGTGGCGGCCTTTGATGGCCGCGTGACCACCATCCAGGTGCAAGGCGATGACGTGGGTCTGACGGTGCGGCTGCTGCGGGGCGCGCTTCGCGGGGTCATGGCGACCACGCCCGCGTGCCGCATTCTGGTGGACGGGCCGGATGGCGCGGTGCGGGCCCTGATTCTGGAGCTGGCTGAGAGCGTTCGGTTGACGGTGCCGCGCGCCAGCCTCGCGGCGGAGGCGATGACGGTGGCGGAGGGCTGGGTTCCGCCGCCTTGGGCGGTGGGCGCGCCGCGGCCGGTCAGCGACCGGACCGCCGGTGACGCGTTCGCGGCGGTGATCGGGCATCTGACCGGCGTTCTCCTGCACTGCGCGCCGCTGGCGGTTCTCCGGCCCGACAATACCGAGCCGGTGCATCAGATGCGGGTCGCGGTGCGGCGGGCCCGATCGGTGATGGCGGTGTTTCGTCCCGCTTTGGACTGTCCGCTGGTGACGGAGGCCAGTCAGGCGCTGAAAGCCCTGGGTGCGGTGCTGGGTCCGGCGCGGGACTGGGATGTCTTCGTGACGGAAACGCTGCCGCCGGTGCACGCGGCTTTCCCCGATGAGGCGCGGCTGGCGCGCCTGGCGGCGGCGGCGGCGCGGCAACAGGCCGAGGCGTATGTGGGCTTGCGGGCCTGGTTGGACGGGCCTTCCTTCCGCCGCCTGACCCTGTCCCTGGCCTGGCTCGCCGGCAGCCGGGATTGGCATGCCGGCCTTGATCCCGATCGCCAGGCGCTGCTGGCGGCGCCGATACCGGACTTCGCGCGCGACGTGCTCCGCCAGTATTGGAAGCGGCTGCGTTCGGCGGGGCATGCGATCGAAACCCTCCCGATCCCGGTCCTGCATGCGCTGCGCCTGCGGGTCAAACGGACCCGCTACGCGATGGAGGTGTTCGTGCCGGAGCACCAACCCAAACCCATTCTCCGGGCGCTGCGCCGGCTGAGCCTGCTGCAGGAGCGGCTTGGCGTGCTCAATGACGGGGCGGTGGCGGAGGGTTTGCTCCATCAGCTCGGCGGTCCGGCCGGTCGGCATGCTTATGCGGTGGGGCTGGTGATGGGCTTTGTCGCGGCCCGGGCGGTCGGCGCGCAGCCGCGGATCAACGCCGCCTGGCATAAAATTTCCAGGATCGCGCCATTCTGGACTTGACCGAGTCGCCCAGCCCCGGCATCCCCGTGGTGAACCGCGCGTCATACTGGCCGCCTTAACCTTCGATTGATCCCAGCCTGCGCTGACTGTCATGGTCCGGCTTGTCCGGACCAACCCCGCCCGGATTGTGCCGCGGCGGTGGCCCGGACAAGCCGGGCCATGACGAAAAGGGTGTCAATCAACGGTTTCGCCGATCGGTATCTTCGTGTCGCGTGTCACATTGCCGGGGAGAGCTGGGGGGTGCCGATCAACGTGCGACGTCGCATTTTTCGGTCGGGCGGTCTGGCTCCTTTGGGGGCGGGGCGGTCGTCGCGCGGCATGACGCTGGGTGTCCTGGCGGGGGCCCTGGTCCTGACCAGCGGGTTCTGGGCGGCTTTGGGGCCGTCGGAAGCGCCGGCATCCTCGATCGCGGATATGCGTCTGTCCGTGCCGGCCGACACGATCGAGGTGATCGACGCCGCGACCCTGCGCCTGCCCGATCGGGTGATCCAGCTCGCCGGCGTTGCACCGCCGGAGCGGGGGCAGATGTGCCTGAACGCCTCCGGCACGGCGGCCGATTGCGGGGCGGAGGCGGCGCATGCCCTGGCGGCCCTGCTGCGTGGCGGCGCCCTGGAGTGTGACCTGCGCGGGGCCGGGCAATCCGGCCGGCTATTGGCTGTGTGTTTCCGTGACGGCCAGGCGGTGAACAGGGCCCTGGTGCTGGCGGGCTGGGCGCGCGGGGATGTGACGGTTCCGGGTCTGACGGCCGCGCAAACCCAGGCCCGTGCGGCCGGGCGTGGGCTATGGGCGGGGCAGCGGGCGCTCGACTGAGCGGGTCACCGCAATCTCAGTGCGAATTGGGACGCTCCGGCGAAAGATCCTGTCGGCTTATGGCCGCCGCACGAAACGCAGGCGGGCTTTGGTTGGG
Organism: uncultured Acetobacteraceae bacterium; assembly: GCA_903918315.1. Classification (GTDB taxonomy): domain Bacteria; phylum Pseudomonadota; class Alphaproteobacteria; order Acetobacterales; family Acetobacteraceae; genus Rhodopila. Next base: position 21,277 of record CAIXEA010000045.1, read on the forward strand.
CGATATGTTCTGCGCCGCAAGCGATTAACCACATTCCAGTTAACCCTATCTATTGCGTTGCACCATAACACTTTTTTGTTGGTTCTGCTTGTCTGCCGCGCCAAGCCATGGCACCTGTACGCCTGACATCCCGGCGTTCGCGCCAGATGCATACAGGTGAGGAGCAACGCGATGGCCCAAGCGGCGGAATCACGCAAGCGCGGCAAGACCAAGGACGCCTCGGTCAATCAGCCGCAACTCCTGGACGCATACCGAACGATGCTGCTGATCCGCCGGTTCGAGGAAAAGGCGGGCCAGCTTTACGGCATGGGTCTCATTGGTGGCTTCTGTCATCTTTATATCGGCCAGGAAGCGGTGGTGACCGGCATGCAGATGGCGGCCGGGGAGGGGGATCAGGTCATCACCTCCTACCGCGATCACGGGCACATGCTGGCGGCGGGCATGGAGGCGCGCGGCGTGATGGCGGAACTGACCGGACGCTCGGGCGGGTATTCGCGCGGCAAGGGCGGCTCCATGCATATGTTCAGCAAGGAGCGCAATTTCTTCGGCGGCCATGGCATCGTCGGCGCGCAGGTCAGCCTCGGCAACGGGCTGGCCTTCAGCAACTGGTATCGTGGCAATGACCGCGTCAGCCTGACCTATTTCGGTGACGGCGCCTCCAACCAGGGGCAGGTGTATGAGAGCTTCAACCTGGCCGCCATGCTGAAGCTGCCGGTGGTCTTTATTATTGAGAACAACAAATACGGCATGGGCACGGCGGTTGACCGGGCCTCGGCTTCCCACGATCTGTCCAAGAACGGCGCGCCCTGGGGCATTCCCGGGATCAAGGTCGATGGCATGGATGTGGTCGCGGTGCGCGAAGCGGCGGACCTGGCGATCAGCACCTGCCGCGCCGGCAAGGGCCCCTATCTGCTGGAAGTGGAAACCTACCGCTATCGCGGCCATTCGATGTCCGACCCGGCCCGCTACCGCACGCGGGAGGAAGTGCAGGCCATGCGCACCCAGCATGATTGCATCGAAAACGTCCGCCACAAGCTGGAAGCCATCGGCGTTGAAGAAGCCGCCTTCCGCGCCATCGACGACGAGGTGAAGGGCATCGTGCAGGATGCCGCCGACTTCGCCCAGACCAGCCCGGAGCCCGATGAGGCCGAGCTGTGGACCGATATTTTGGTGGAGGGCTGAGCCTTGGCGACCCAGATACTGATGCCGGCGCTCTCGCCGACAATGACCGAGGGCAAGCTCGCCCGCTGGCTGAAAGCCGTTGGCGACAGCGTCAAGGCCGGCGACGTGATCGCCGAGATCGAGACCGACAAGGCGACCATGGAGGTCGAGGCGGTTGATGAGGGCACGATCACCGCACTGCTGATCCCCGAGGGTACTGAAGGCGTGGCGGTGAACACCCCGATCGCCGAGCTGTCCGGCGGGACCGAGATGGCGCGCCCGGCGCCGGTTCCCATGGCGGCACCCGCGCCAGCGCCGGTTGTCGTGGCGGCCCCCGTTGCCGCGCCCGTCGCGGACAAGGATTGGGGGGAGACCAAACCGACGACCGTGCGCGAAGCGCTGCGTGACGCGATGGCGCTGGAAATGCGCCGCGACGGCGACGTGTTCCTGCTGGGCGAGGAAGTCGCGCAGTACCAGGGCGCCTATAAGATCAGCCAGGGCCTGCTGGACGAATTCGGCGCCAAACGCGTCATCGACACCCCCATCACCGAGCACGGCTTCGCCGGCATGGCCGTCGGCGCGGCCCTGAACGGGTTGAAGCCGATTGTCGAGTTCATGACGTTCAACTTCGCCATGCAGGCGATGGACCACATCATCAACTCCGCCGCCAAGACGCTCTATATGTCCGGCGGGCAGATGGGTTGCCCGATCGTCTTCCGCGGCCCGAATGGCGCGGCGTCGCGCGTTGGCGCCCAGCATTCGCAATGCTACGCCAGTTGGTACGCGCATGTGCCGGGGCTGAAGGTGGTCGCACCCTGGTCTTCGGCGGACTCCAAAGGCCTGCTGCGGGCGGCGATCCGTGATCCGAACCCGATCATCTTTCTGGAAAACGAGATCCTCTACGGCCAGACCTTCGATTGCCCGGTGGATGAGGATTTCATCCTCCCCATCGGCAAGGCGAAGATCGAACGCGCTGGCTCCCATGTCACCATCGTCGCCTTCTCCATCATGGTGGGCGTGGCGATGGAAGCGGCGAAGGTGCTGGCGGAGCAGGGGATCGAGGCGGAGGTGATCAACCTGCGCAGTTTGCGGCCCTTGGACATCGACACCGTCGTGGCCAGCGTCAAAAAGACCAACCGCCTGGTGACCATCGAAGAAGGCTGGCCCTTCGCGGGTATCGGCGCCGAGGTGGTGATGCAGGTGATTGAGGGCGCGTTCGACTGGCTCGATGCCCCGCCGGTGCGGGTGCATGGCAAGGATGTGCCGCTGCCCTATGCCGCGAACCTGGAAAAGCTGGCTTTGCCGCAGCCGTCATGGGTTGTCGAAGCCGTCAAGAAGATCGTCTGACCAAGGAGCCACACCATGGCCACCAATATTCTGATGCCGGCGCTGAGCCCGACGATGACCGAGGGCACGCTGGCGCGCTGGCTGAAAAAAGAGGGTGACTCGATCAAGGCCGGCGACGTGATCGCCGAGATCGAGACCGACAAGGCGACCATGGAGGTCGAGGCGGTGGATGAGGGCATCCTCGGCAAGATCTTGGTTGTTGATGGCACTGAGAACGTGAAGGTCAACGCGCCAATCGCGGTGATGGTGGATAAGGGAGAGGCGGCGCCGAGTGGGGCGGTGGCTGCGAAGGCAGCGCCAATGGCCGCACCTGCCGCTGTGGTGGCTCCGGTTGCCATGGCTGCCGCACCGGTTGCGCGGGCGGCGGGGGAACGGGTCGTGGCTTCGCCGCTGGCACGCCGGATGGCGTCGCAGGCGGGGATCGATCTGACGACCCTGGCAGGGACCGGCCCTGGCGGGCGGATCGTGCGGGCGGATATCGAGGCGGCGCATAAGGGTGTTCCGGCGGCTGCCCCGGTCGCCGCGCCGGTCGCGGTTGCCCCGGCCGCTGTGGTTGCCGCACCGGCGCCTGCTCCAAAGGCCCCGGCCGCCGCGATCTCCGCGCCGCACACGCTGGTGCCCCATTCGTCGATGCGCAAGGTCATCGCGCGGCGTCTGACGGAGGCAAAATCCTCCATCCCGCATTTCTACGTCTCGATGGATGTCGAGCTCGATGCGATGATCGAGTTGGGCGACAAGTTGAACGCGAAGTCGCCGGCGCGGGATCAGCCGGGTGCGTATTTCATCACCATCAACGATTTCGTCATCAAGGCCACCGCCGCCGCGCTGCGGAAGGTCCCGGCGGTGAATGCCAGCTGGACCGACGATGCCATGGTTTTCTACGACGACGTCGACATCAGCGTCGCGGTGTCGATTCCCGACGGGCTGATCACGCCCATCGTGCGCAAGGCGGACCAGAAGGGCCTGTTGACGATCAGCCGGGAGATGAAGGACCTCGCGACCCGCGCCCGGGCCGGCAAGCTGAAGCCGGAGGAATTCCAGGGCGGCGGCTTCTCGATCTCCAACATGGGCATGTTCGGGGTCTCGTCGTTCAGTGCCATCATCAACCCGCCGCAGGCCGCGATCCTGGCCGTCGGCGCCGGGGCGAAGCGGCCGGTGGTGAAGAACGGCGAACTGGCGATCGCGACGATGATGACGGTGACGCTGAGCGTGGATCACCGGGTGGTCGATGGCGCGCTGGCGGCGACCTGGTTGAAGGCGTTCAAGGGGATCGTGGAAGATCCGTTGAGCCTGATGCTGTGATCCGGGTGGGCCCTACCGAATTCACAGAGCGCGGAAACGATTTTCGCGCGTTCTGCTCGATAACGTCATGGCCCGGCTTGTCCGGGCCACCTATCGCGGCAAGGTGCGGTGGGGGTGGCCCGGAC
>CAIXEA010000046.1 GCA_903918315.1 uncultured Acetobacteraceae bacterium
GGCCACCCCCGCCGCACCTGCCGGGATCGGTGGCCCGGACGAGCCGGGCCATGACGGTTCAAGCAGACAGCGATCGGTCAAAGGTTAGGGCGGTCGATCTCAGACGACGCCGTTGGCCTTCAGTGCCTCGACCTCATCCGCGGCCATCCCAAGCCAGCCGGTTAGCACATCGCCGGTGTGTTGTCCCAATTGCGGGGAGGCCTTCACGCGCGGCGGCTTGCCGTTCACCCGCACCGGCCAGGCCGGCATTTTGAACGGGGTGTACGACGGGTGTTCCATATGCTGCATGATGCCGCGCTGGACGAAGGTTTCGTCGTTCTGCAGCTCCATCGTGTCCAGCACCGCCCCGGCCGGGATGCCGGCGCCGCCGACGAGCGCCATGGCCTCGTGCTTGGTGTGGCGCATGGTCCATGCGCGGATGATCGGATCGAGTTCGGCGTCGTTCTTCACGCGCAAACTCGGGGTGACGAAGCGGGGGTCTTCGATCAGATCCTCCCGCCCCATCACCTTGCACAGGCGCGACCAGTGCTCCGGATTGCCGCGGCTGGTCATGATCCAGACATAGTCGTTCAGCCCGCCGGGGGCGCAAGGATAGAGGCCGGATGGCCCGTTGGTGCCGCCGCCGGAGCGTGTGCCGTCGCGCTCCACCGCGGTGCCGAACTTCGCCTGGGTGGAGAAGTTGGTGCGCATGTAGTGCAGCATCGCATCCTGCATGGCGACCTGTAGCCGGCAGCCTTCACCGCTCGTGCCGCGCTTGTGCAGCGCCGCCAGGATCGAGACCGCCATCGTCATGCCGGTGCCGGTATCGCCCAGGGAAATGCCGGGCTTCACCGGCTGGCGGCCGCGTTCGCCGGTGGCGCTGATCGTGCCGCCGGTGGCCTGCGCGATCATGTCGAAGGCGAGGTTCTTCTCGTACGGGCTGCCTTCGCCGAAGCCCTTGATCTGGCAGAAGATGATGCGCGGATTGAGGGCGCGCACCACATCGTAGCCGAGGCCCAGACGCTCGATCGTGCCGGGTGCCATGTTCTCCACGCAGACATCGGCCTGGGCCAGCAGGTCCTTCACGATCGCCAGTCCGCGAGGGGATTTCAGGTTGATCGTGATGGATTTCTTGTTCGCGTTGAACATCTGGAAATAGTACGGATCGTCATCGGGCTGCCCCTTGCGCAGCCGGCGGCCGGGATCGCCCATACCGGGGTTTTCGATCTTCACGACCTCCGCCCCGAACCAGGCCAAGGCCTCGGTGCAGGAAGGACCGGCTTCGAACTGGGTGAAATCGACGACCTTGATTCCGGCCAGGAAATCAAGTTCCGCGCTGCTTGCCGTCATGGCGTTGTTCCTCGGTTTGTTTGGCTCCGAGGATGGCACGCGGTCGACAGGGGGCACAAGCGGGTCAGGTCGGCCGGCCGGACCACAGCGCCCGGGCCTGCGCGATCGCATCGCCGGGCGCCAGGGCGGGGTGGCATGCGTGCAGCGCCACCGCCGCCGTTGCGATCACGACGGTTTCAGCCGCGGGGTCCGCGCTCTGTCCCGCCCATAGCGCGGCCAGATCCGCGGCCGCCGTCCGTTCGGTCCGGCCGGCATCCGGGAGCGCCGGCCACACGGTTTCCCCGCATCCGGTGGTCAGGGTCAGGGGCTTGGCACCGGTCCATTCGGCCTCCCCTCCGCCGCCTTTCAGGACCGTGACCTGGCGGCCGAGCAACGCCGCGGTGCCGATGTGCAGGGCGATGTAGTTGGGATGGAACACGCCATCGACCGAGCCGCTGGCATCGGCGGGATCGAGCAGACGACCGACCGTGTTCATGGGCGATCGCAAGCCGAGCGTGCCGCGCAATGCCAGGAGGTGAGCGAGGCCGGGACTCAGCGCCTCTGTCGGCACGAAGGCGAAATGGGTATGTGCCAGCGCGGCCTCGGCCTCGGCGGCGGAACACGCGGGGGTGATGCCCAGCGCGTGCAGGGATTCGACCAGCGCCTGCCGGCCGGGTCCGGCCAGGGGACCGTGCATCAGCACCCGCCGGCCCGAGTGGGCCAGGAGGAGGGCCGATAGCAGATACCAGGGCAGGCCCCGGGTGCGCCCATCGGCATAGCTGGGCCAGTCCAGATCCGCCCCACCGGGGAAACGCCAGGGCAGGTCGGCATGGTCACGAGCGGCTTCGACCAGGCCGGCCATTTCCTCGACCGCTTCGCCCCTGTAGCGCAGTAGCATCAGGAAGGCGCCGATCTGCTCGGGCGTGGCGGCGCGTTGGAGGATGAGGGTGAGGGCGTGATGCGCCTCCGCCCGGGTCAGGGCGCGCGACTTGCCGGGGCCGCGGCCGAGAATGCGCACATAGGGCGCGAAATCATGCGTATCGGTGGCGGCGCGGGGCGGCGGGAGGGGATCGGTCATGGTTCGGCCCGGACAATGAGCCGGGAGTCTTACCAGCCCGCGCCCGCCGCCGCCCAGCGTCGCGTTGTTATCCGGGGGTGATCCGGGGGGGGGGGGTGTTCTGGCAGCCTGGGCGTCACCACGCCGGCCGCGGCACGCCATTATGAATTCCGTGCTTGTTGAACGGCTTTTTTGAACACTGAGTGCGCTGAGGTCATGAGATCACCGAGAAGATCACGATCTCAGTGATCTCATGACCTCAGCGCGCTCGGCGTTACAATCGGACCGATCAGCCGGTTGGACGGTGCCGGACGCTCATGGTTGTCTCATGGTTTCGATTTCCGGGATTTCGTCTCATTTTAAGTGGGAACCAATCCCGTTGGCACCAATCCCGCCGCGGCGCGGCCGCTGATCAAAGCGCGGAGCAAGGCGGCATCGGCGGGCGGCAAAGTGGACGGATCGGGGATCGGGGCGGGGTGGCGGGCGGCGGCGGGTGCGGGCCGGTGGGGCGCCGCCCGTGATGGGGCGGCCGCGGTTGGCGGCGCCGGGGGTTCGGCCGGGCGGGCAACCGGGCGGGCAACCGGGGGTTCATCCAGCATCGCCGCGGTCGCGGCCCGTTCATGGTATGCCGCCATCTCCGCCCGCGCCGGATTCCCATCACGCTTCCGCCGATCGGCTTGCAGGGCCTGGAGCGCGCGCAACGCGCTCTGCGACTGGCGCATCATACCGAGGGATTGCGCCCGGCATTTTTCCGCTAACACCGGATTGGCCTCATGGGCCCGGGCCAGCCGCAAACAATCCAGCGCATAGAGGCTGGCCGCGACATATTGCGCCGCGAGCAGGGCCTCGGCGACGCTCGCCGGCGCAAGGGCCGCGACCTGAACCGCGGCCGCGACCATATGCTGCTCCCGCGCCTCCGGCGTGTCGGTCGCCGGCGGCGGGAGGGCGGAGGCCAGGATATGCCGCAGATACTGAAACGTGCCGCGGCTGCGAAGGTCGGAGAGATCCGGTTGGGTGCTTTGGGTCATACACTAACTTTAATCGTTATATTTTTTAACTGTCAAGCAAAACCTGCCGCGCGCCGCGGTTGTCACCGCCCGCCGCCGCTGCGACACTCCTCACACCATTCGGCTATGGAGGAAATCGGCGTGCATCCAAGAGACAAGGTCTGCGTGGTCACCGGCGGCGCGAGCGGTATTGGGGAAGCGGTTGCCCGCGCCTTCGTCGCGGCGGGCGCGCGCGGTGTGGTGATCGCCGATATGAACGCGGCGAAGCTACAGGCGGTGGCCGATGACATCGGCGCCCTCGCGGTCCCGACCGACGTGTCCCAGGAGGCCGACATCCAGGCGCTGATCGCCGCGGCTGAGGCGAAATTCGGCCCCGTTGACGTGTTCTATTCGAATGCCGGCATCTCCCGCCCCGGGATGGAAAGCGCTTCGGACGCGGATTGGGATCTGAACTGGCGGGTGCATGTGCTGAGCCATGTATTCGCGGCGCGCGCCCTGGTGCCGGGCATGCTGGCGCGGGGTTCGGGCTATCTGCTCAACACGGCCTCGGCGGCGGGTCTGCTGACCTCGATGAACTCCATGGCCTATGGGGTGACCAAGAGCGCCGCGGTATCGTTGGCCGAACATCTGGCGATCCAGTATGGCGATCGCGGCATCCGGGTATCGGTGCTGTGCCCGCAATCGGTGCAGACCGGCATGACCAGCGGCAGACCGGGGGCGGCGAGCGTCGATGGCGTGATGACCGCGGCCGAGGTGGCGCAGATCGTGCTGGCGGCGATGGAGGCGGAGCAGTTCCTGATACTCTCGCATCAGACGGTGCAGCAGTACGAGCAGCGGAAGGTGTTCGACCGGAACCGCTGGCTGGGGGGCATGCGGCGGTTGCGGGATCGGATTTATGGCCCGCCGGCTGGCCGGGTGAGGTAGGACTCCCCCCGACGAAGGATGCCGTTGACACCGAGCCATGCCGGATGGAGCCTCCCGCGATGCTGGCCAATCGGCGGATTCACACCCACTCAAGCCCGGAATTTCCCTCATGAACATCGACTTCACCAACAAAAAGGTCGTCATCTGCGGCGGCAGCCGGGGCATCGGCCGATCGATGGCGCTTGGCTTCGCGGCGGCGGGGGCGGATGTGTCGATCTGCGCTCGGGGCGCGGAGGCGCTGGAGCAGACCCGCCAGGCCGTCGCCGCGCTCGGCCACATCGCCCATGCCGGTTCGGCGGATCTGGGGAATGAGGCGGAGATCAAGGCCTATGTCGCCAGCGCCGCGGCGGCTTTGGGCGGCATCGATGTGCTGATCAACAATGCCTCCGCCTTCGGATCATCGGACGATGAGAGCGGCTGGATGACCAGCATGGCGATCGACATGATGGCGATCGTGCATGCCACGCATGCCGCCCTGCCCTTCCTGAAGGCCGGCAAGGGGAGTGTGATCAACACCTCCTCGATCTCCGCGCTGCGGTCCGCCGCGCGCCAGCCGCCCTATGGGGCGATCAAGGCGGCGGTGATCCATTACACGAATACCCAGGCGGCGATGTATGCCCGCGACGGGATCCGGGTGAACGGCGTCGCCCCTGGCTCGATCGAGTTCCCGGGCGGCGTGTGGGATCGCCGCAAGACGGAGAATCCGAAGCTTTATAACGCGGTCCTGAACTCGGTGCCGTTTGGGCGGCTTGGCTTGCCGGAAGAGGTGGCGAATGTGGTGATGTTCCTGGCCTCCCCGCTCGCATCCTGGGTGACCGGTCAGACCATCGTGGTCGATGGGGGGCAGCTGCTTTAGCAAACTGCTTCCTCCGCCAGACTGTTGTCCACGCAGGTCTCAAAGGGGATCGGAGCGGCGAGCGCGCCGCCGGAGATCATGGCGGCCGCGAGTCGATCGAACCCTTCCCGCCGGGTGATGGGATCGGGGCCGTAGAGGCCCAGCGCCCGATAGCGGTCGATGGCGGCGGCGAAGATCGCCGGCGGCACGGCGGGGAACAGCGGTTGCAGGGTGCGCGCCACCGCCTCCCCCGGGGTCACCGCGATCCAGCGCAGCGCGCGGTGCACGGCCTTGACCATGGCCAGAAGCTCCGCCCGGCGGGTCCGCAGCGTGGCGCGCCGGGTCACCAGCGTCGTATAGGCCGTCAGCCCGCGATCCGCCGCCGCGTACCAGACATGGAATTCGCCGGTGGCCAGCAGTTCCTCCGCATAGGGTTGAAAGAGCTGCACCGCGTCCAACCGGCCGGCGCGCAAGGCGGCGGCATTGTCGGCCATGGAGGGGCCGTGCACGCGGTTCAGCGACCCGGGATCGACGCCGGCGCGGCGCAGATCGTCCTGCAGGCACAACCACGGCGTCGGCACCTCCGACACCGAGCCCAAGCGCACCCCCGCCAGATCGGCTGGCCCGAAGCCGGGCCGGGGGCCACGCCCGATGATGAAGAACGGGTCCCTGGCCACCACATCGGCGAAACAGACGAGGTCCGAGGACGGGTCCGCCTGGTGCGTCAGCAGGACGCGCAACGGCCCGCCCCACATGACATCCGTGCGCCCGGCCAGGAGATCCGCCGTTGCCTCCCCCGGGCTGGCGGTGTCGCGGGGTTGGACCGCCACGCCCTCCGCCGCGAAGGCGCCGATGGCATGGGCGGCATAGAACGGGGCATAGAACAACGCCCGGAAATTCTCCGACAGGGTGATCATCGCGGGCTCTCCGTCACGGTAACGCCGGACCAGCATGCGCCGGCGGGACGGGCGGGGCCAGAGCGAAAAAGGGGCCGGTCAGAGCGGGTGACGGGGATGCCAGGGCACTCGGGGGAATGCCTTTGACGACAACCGCTCTGACCGGCGCCAGCCACCGGGGTGTGTCTGGCCGCATCATGCCGATGCAGCCGAATGGCAGCACAGCAAGAGCGCGCGGCGGTTGGAAGGGGGCCAATCCATTTCGGTCCGGAGCAGGTTGGCCATCGCCGCTGGGGCTATACTATAAGTCAGATTGTATCGTCGGGATGTCGCGGTGGCGGAGAATTGTATCGTCTGTATCGCGGGCCCGGCTGGGCGCGACCCACAGGAGCAGACCATGCGCATCGTATTCATCGGCGTGTCCCATTGGCACACGCCATTCTACAGCGACCCCGTGCTGGACATGCCCGGCGTCACCGTCGTCGGCGTCAGCGACCCCGACATAACCCGCGCCGAACCGCTGGCCGCCCGGGCCAAATGCCGGGCTTTCGCCGACTACAAAGAGATGTGCGCCCGGCTGAAGCCGGATTTCGCCTTTGCCCTCGGCCGCCATTGCGACATGGCGGAGGAAGCCCGCTTCCTGATCGAGGCCCGCATCCCCTTCGCGATGGAAAAGCCCTGCGCCCTGAACGCCGCCGAGGCCAATGACATCGCCGCCCGCGCCGCCGCCGCCGGGGTGTTCGCCGCGGTGCCGATGGTGTTCCGCTACTGCCCCCTGATCGATGCGATCCGGGAGATCGCGGACAAAGAGGCGCTGCACTATCTGATGTTCAAGTTCGTGGGCGGCATGGTGAACCGCTACCACCAGCAGAACGTGACCTGGGTGATCGACCGCGCGACCTCGGGCGGCGGGCCGCTGCTCAACCTCGGCATCCATTTCGTCGATCTGTGCCGGGTGCTGCTGCCGGGCGCGGATTTCTCGGTGACCGGGGCGATGATGTCCAACCGGGCCGAAGGGCTGACGATCGAGGATCACGCCGTCATGCTTATGCAAGGCGGCGGCGCGTCCTGCATGGTTGAGACGGGGTATTTGTATCCGGCGCCGAATTCGGTGTTCGACATGCATTACAGCATCCGGACGGAGGGGCATTATTTCTCCGCCCATGATGACGGGATGCTGGAGATCGTGACCAACGACCGCCAGCGCTCGACCCGGGCGATGAAGCTGACGAACGTGTATTTCTACCCCGCATTCGTGCGCGACACGCTGGCCCGGGTCCGCGACGGGCGCCGGCCGATAGCGGATCTGGCGGATAATGCGGCGGCGGTGACGCTGATTGAGAAGGCCTATGCGCTGTCGCCGCTGGCGCGGGGCGCGTGATCGCGGGAACGATTTTTGCCAGCGCTGCTCTACACCGTCATGGCCCGGCTTGTCCGGGCTACCTATCGCGGCACTATGCGGGCGGCGGTGGCCCGGACAAGTGTTTAGACTGGACACGTTCCTGACAGGTGTTCGGAGACCTTCCTGACACATTTTAGGGTCTCGGTGTGAAGGAGCACCGCGATGCCTTGGAAGTCGGGAACGGTCATGGACAGCCGTCTGGAGTTTGTTCGTTTGGTTGA
>CAIXEA010000047.1 GCA_903918315.1 uncultured Acetobacteraceae bacterium
CTTGCGAGTAGGCTGCGCCATGTCGCCATGCCATCGGAACCTCCGGGTAGATGCCGGACGCCTTTGACTCACATAACGCACCCGCGCCGGAACCCCGATCAGTGCAAACCTGCGATTCCAGTCACGCAGGGGTCGCTCTAGGCCGTCGCCGGCACCCCAGATCAGGTGCGTGAGTTCCTGCAACGCACAGTGGATGAGGCCTGGTTGAACTATCTCCTCTGCCGATTCGCCTTCAGCGATATCGCCGGCGACGAAGCATTGGCGTCCACCGGCCTATTCACCCACAAGGTGAGGCCCGATATGGTTACCGGTTAGGTGCGCTTGCAGCTCAAGTCAGAGACGAAGGTTTAAGATCACGTTGGGCGCCTAAACAGTCAGTCGATCGTCCAGGCGCCGCCGGCTTGCGCGGGCGGTGCGCACCACATCGGCACGGCATTGCGGGTGCGCATATTGGGCTCCACGCCCATCGCCGCCCGCAGCGCGCGGAACAAGGCCCCGTGCGCGACGATCAGCACCGCGCCCGGATGCACCAAGGCGCGGTTGACGCCGGCGACGGCGCGATGACGGAGGGTGGCGAAGGTCTCCCCGCCCTCGGGCGCAGCGCCGCCGCTGACCCAGCCGGCGAACCAGTCGCTCATCGCCTGCCCCTCCTGCACGCCCCACGATACCTCCCGCAGATCGGCGTCGATCTGCACCGGCAGGCCGAGGGCTTCGGCCACGATCTCCGCCGTGACGCGGGCGCGGGACAGGGGGGAGGCGACGATGGTCCGGATCCCCTGCCCGCGCAGGTGTTGCGCAGCGGCGCGGGCCTGCGCCAGGCCGGTTTCGTTCAGCGGGATGTCGATACTGCCCTGGGATACGCCGCGCGCGTTCCACTCCGTCTCCCCATGGCGGAGGTAGCAGAAGCGGGTTTGCGTCAGCGTTTCCCAGGCTGGATCGGTCATGGCGTCAGGCCACGCCTTCCTGCTGCATGGTGCGCTGCACCGCGGGGCGGGCCTTCATCCGCTCCAGATGCGCGGCGCAGTTCGGCGGCAGGGTCATGCCCATGCGGCCGGCCCAGAATTCCACGTAGAAGATGGCGGAGTCGGCGACGGAGAACGTGCCCACCGCATAGTCCTTGCCTTCCAGCGCGGCATTGAGGGTGGCGAAGCCTTTTTCGACGATTTCCTTGCCGCGGGCCTTCACCGCCTCTTCATCCGCCGGATTGGGGGCGAAGTTGCCAGGGCGGAAGATGCGGGTGAAGCCCTGCATGTGGATGGTGGCGACGCAGTAATCCATGATCTCCAGCGCGCGGGCCTGGAGGTCGATATTGTCCGGCAGCAGGTTGCTGAACGGGTTGGTGCGGGCCAGCCAGAAGGCGATGGCGGGGTATTCGGTCTGCAAAGTTCCGTCGTCGCGCACCAGCGCCGGTACCTTCGACTTCGGGTTCACCGCGACATAATCGGGCTTGTATTGCGCGCCCTCCCGCAGGTTCACCGCTTCCAGCTCGTAGGGTTTGCCGATCTCTTCGAGGAGGACGTGGATGCCGATGGAGCAGACGCCGGGGGCGTAATAGAGTTTCATGGGATTTTCCTTCCGGGATACGCTGTTGGACCGAGAGACCGCAAAGCTGATTTTCACCCCTACCCGTCATGGCCCGGCTTGTCCGGGCCATGACGGGTAACGAGCGTTTGGGATCGCCCGGATTTTTTACCCGTACTGCCGCCGGTCGCCAACGGCGGGACGGTAGCGTTTCGTGGGATTTTCTTTCCGGGATGCGCTGTTGTACCGAGAGACCGAAAAGCGAATTCTCCCCCCTACTCGTCATGGCCCGGCGTGTCCGGGCCACCGCCTCCGGCACTCTGCCGCGACAGTTGGCCCCGACGAGCCGGGCCATGACGGGTAACGAGCGTATGGGATCGCCCCGGACTTTTTACCCGTACTGCCGCTGGTCGCCAACGGCGGGACGGTAGCGTTTCGTGGGATTTTCTTTCCGGGATGCGCTGTTGTACCGAGAGACCGAAAAGCGAATTCCCCCCCCTACCCGTCATGGCCCGGCTTGTTGTTTAGACTGGACACGTTCCTGACAGGTGTTCGGAGACCTTCCTGACACATTTTAGGGTCTCGGTGTGAAGGAGCACCGCGATGCCTTGGAAGTCGGGAACGGTCATGGACAGCCGTCTGGAGTTTGTTCGTTTGGTTGA
>CAIXEA010000048.1 GCA_903918315.1 uncultured Acetobacteraceae bacterium
CCTCCACCGCCAACGCCTGACAAATCTGGTTCGAAACGCGGCACGGCAAGCATCGGCGAGGCGCGCGGTGTAGTATTTCGGTATGACACCATATGACCCGGGCGGGCGCTTGGGCTGGGCCAGGATGAATAAGATGGGCTAAGTGTTCAGGTCGGGAACTGGGGCGCGCAGAAGATCGCTCTGCAGCAAGCGGCGGACAATGGCGCCCTGGCTGGAGCCCTGAATTACAGGACAAGCGGCTCCGCCACGGCCGCCGCCAACGCGGCCAATAACGTCGCGGAACTGAACGGCGCCACCGGCGCAGTCAGCCATACCGTGGTCGGCCCGGTGGTATCGGGGTCCAGTTCCACCACCACGGTTGTGGATAACAATGTGTCAACCGCCGTGACCACCGTATCAGGATCCGCGGGAGCGACCATCACCACCACCGTCACGAAGTCGCTGCAGGGCAGCCTGTCGGCCTATTTCACCGGCGGTGCCACCACGCTCAGCGCCATCTCCAGTGCCACCGTCACCAGCAGCCCCTCCGCGCAACCCTGCATCGTCGCACTGTCGCCGACCGGATCGATTACCGGGTCGGGTAGCCCCAACCTCACCATGCCGAACTGTTCACTGCGGTCCAATAACACGATCGTCATGTCAGGCGGCGCGACGCAGACAACCGCCGGATACTACGCCGCGAGCACGATCACCGTCCCGGCCTGGTTCACAACCACCGGCGCGCAATATCCCAACAGCGGCACAATCCCAGACCCCTATGCGTCCAATTCAGCGATGCAGGCCGCATTCACGACCGTCAAGGGTTTGAGCGGCACCACCAACGTGACCTGTTCCAACCAGAACTGCACCGGCCTGGCCTCCGGCCTCAATGGCAGCAGCTGCACCGGGATCGGCACCGGGTCGGTCACCTGCGCCGTCAAGCCGGGCAATTACGGCAGCTTCCAGGTGACCAGCGGCGGCCCCTACACGTTCAATTTCGCACCAGGCCTCTACCTGTTCGCCGGCAATATGTCGTTCCTGAGTAGTAATACGATCAACGGAACCGGCGTTACCATCGTGACGTCTGGTTCGTTCACCGGCGGAGCCAGCTTCAACATGAACCTGACCGCGCCCAGCAGCGCCCAGGTGGCATCCACGGGCGGCGTCGCCGGCGTCTTGCTCGCCAGCAGTTCCTCGGCCACCAGCACCTTCTCAGGCTCGTCCGCGATGCAGCCCACCGGCGTGTTCTACTTTCCGAACGCGACCTTGGCCGCCACGGCGTCAACAATGTTCGACGTCTCCTCATCGGCCTGTGTCGAAATCATCGCAGGCAGCGTGACCCTCAGTGGCGGCGGCTATTTCAACAGCAACTGCTCGTCTGTGAACGCCGTCAGCTTCGGGAGTGTCGCGACCACCACAAGCCAGCCCAAACTGTCGATGTGATGCGCCGCGTCGGGTTCTGGCGGGGAACCGCCAAAGGGGTGGCGGCCGTTGAGTTCGCGGTCGCCAGCCCACTCCTTCTGATGCTCCTGGCAGTCATGACCGATTTCGGCTTCCTGAACCATGCGCAGACCGCGCTCAACGCGGCCGTGAGCGCGGGCACGCAATACGCCTATCTCACGGGCACATCGGTGGCTGCCACCAATATCCAGACCCTGGTACAGGGTTCGGCCGGCCTGTCCGGAGTCAGTGCGACCGTGACCGGGCCAGCTTGCTATTGCATTACGGGATCATCGCCGTCGCTGACCTTGGCGTCAGCAACGTGTAACGGGACCTGTCCGGATGGGGTCACAACCGCCGGCTACTACGTCAAGGTCAAGGCCACATATACTTACTCGCCCTTTTTCCCCGCCTTCGCGCTCCTGCCGACTCTCGTCACCGCCCAGCAGACTATTCAGGTCCAATGAACCACCCCATGCCACGCCCGCTCCGGCTAGACCGGAGCGGGTCGACGCTCGTCGAATTCGCGATCATCGGCAGTTTGCTGATGGTTCTGACCTTCACGATCGTGGAGATCGGGCTCATTCTATGCGCCTGGGGGGGCATGCAGGCAGCGGCAACGCTGGCAGCGCGCTGCGGCGCCATCGCCGCGACGTCATGCACCAGCACCGCCGCGACCCAGACATACGCAATGAATCAGGCGTCGATCTACCTTTTTGGCAGCGCCATTAACACCAGCAATGTCGCCGTGCTCAGCGGGCAAAGCACATGCGGCGGACTGTCCGGGAAATTCTACTACGTGCAGATCACCTGTCCTGCGTTTGGCAACAATTTCATAGCCGGGCAATTTCAGAACATACGGCTATCAGTCAGCTCCTGTTACCCAATGGCCTGAGCGCGGTGACACGCGACCAGGTGTCCATCCGCGCCCCCCGTCATCACCGGCTCCTGCTGGCGGCACAGATCGATCACGAAGGGGCAGCGCGTGTGGAACCGACAGCCCGACGGCAGGTTCAGCGCGCTGGGGATGTCACCCTCCAACCTGTGCCGCTCTCCCGCGCCCCGCCGCCGCTGCGCCGGGTGGGTCACCGGGACGGACGCGATCAAGCCGCGCGTATAGGGGTGACGGGGCGCCTGATACAGGCTGGCTTTGCCCGCGATCTCGACCACCTTCCCCAGGTACATCACGGCCACGCGATCCGAGATATGCTTAACCACGCCCAGATCGTGGGCGATGAACAGATAAGTCAGACCCAATTCCCCCTGGAGATCACGCAGGAGATTGACGATCTGCGCCTGTACCGACACGTCCAGCGCCGAAACCGGCTCATCGCACACCACGAATTTCGGCCGCAGCACAAGCGCCCGCGCGATGCCAATCCGCTGGCGCTGACCGCCGGAGAATTCGTGGGGGAACCGGTCCCGCGCCCGGGCCGGAAGGCCAACCAGGGACAACATCTCCGCCACCCGTGCCGCAGCATCCCGGGCGGCGCCATGAATGACCAACGGCTCCATGACGATATCTTCCACCGTCATTCTGGGGTTGAGCGCGCCATACGGGTCCTGGAACACGATCTGCATGGATCGGCGGACGGCGCGCAGGGCTTTCCCCTCCAGGCCGGAAATATCGGTGCCCGCGAACCGGATCGTGCCGCCGGTGACCGGCAGCAGACGAATCAGCAGCCGGCCGAGCGTGGATTTGCCGCACCCGGATTCGCCGACGAGGCCAAGCGTCTCCCCCTCCATGATCGACAATGACACGCCATCAACCGCGCGCAGCGGCGGGGCCGGCGCGCGAAACATCCCGCCATGTCGGGCATCATAATGTTTCGTGATATCCACGGCTTCGACCAGCGGCGTCATGACGGCGCAATCCTGAGGCAAGCGGCACGATGCCCTGGCACGAGCGCCCGTAACGGCGGCAAGCCATGTCCGCAATCGGCCGCCGCCAGCGGACAGCGCGGGGCGTAACGGCAACCGGGCGGCCGGCGATGCGCCTCCGGCAAAGTGCCGGGAATGGCAACGAGCCGCGCCCGATCTTCGGTCAGTGACGGTACGCATTCCAGCAGCCCGTTCGTGTAGGGATGCAAGGGCGCGTCAAACAGACCCGCAACCGGCGCTTCTTCCGCGATCCGGCCGGCATACATCACCAGCACCCGATCCGCCGTTTCCGCGATCACGCCCATATTATGGGTGATCAGGATGATCGCCATGCCCAGCTCGTCCCGCAAATCGAGCAGAAGGTCCAGGATCTGTGCCTGAATGGTCACATCCAGCGCCGTCGTCGGCTCATCCGCGATCAAGACCCGTGGTCGGCAGACCAGGGCGATTGCCAGCATCACCCGCTGCCGCTGCCCACCCGACAGCTGGTGCGGATAATCCGCCATGCGCGTCGCGGCGGAGGCGATTCCCACTTTCTCCAACATCGCCACAGCGCGACTGAATGCCGCACGCGGCGACAACGGCTCATGCGCACGGATGGTCTCCATGATCTGGTCGCCGATGCTGAACACGGGGTTCAGGGAGGTCATGGGTTCCTGAAACACCATCGCGATGCCAGGGCCGCGAATGCGCTGCATCCGGCTCTCTGGCAGCCGCGTGAGGTCTTCGCCGCCGAACCGTATGGCGCCGGATCGGATCCTGGCCGTGGGGCGCGGCAGCAGACCCATGATCGTCAAAGCGGTGACGCTCTTGCCGCTGCCGGACTCCCCCACGATGCCCAGCACTTCCCCTTCGGCCAGATCGAAGCTGATGTCTTCCACCGCCGTGACCTCGCCCCGGCCGGTGCGGAACACGGTCGTGAGATCGCGCACTTCAAGCAGGCTCATGACTGAACCCGCAACCGGGGGTCGAGCACGTCGCGCAGCCCGTCGCCCAGCAGATTGAGCCCCAGAACGGTCATCATCAGAGCCAGGCCAGGGATGGCGATGATCCAGGGTGCGTCGATCATATACTGCCGCCCCTCGGCCATGATGTTACCCCAGGTTGGCGTGGGGGGGACGGCACCGACCCCCAGGAAGGACAGGGTTGCCTCGGTCAACACGGCATAGGCGAACAGGAAGCTGAGTTGCACGATCAGCGGCGCCAGCGCATTCGGCAAAATGTGCCGCCTGAGGATCCGCCAATGCCCGGCCCCGGCGGCGACGGCGGCCTGAACATAATCCATCTCCCGCAGCACGATCACCGAGGACCGCACGATCCGGGCCGTGCGCGGGGTGTAAACGATCCCCAGGGCGATGATCACATCGTTCACGGATGGCCCCAGCACCGCCGTCACGGCGATGGCGAGCAGCACGGCCGGGAAGGCCATGAGCGCGTCGTTCACGCGCATCAGCACGTTGTCGATCTGGCGGAAATAGCCCGCCGCGGCGCCGATCGCCGTGCCGCAGACCGCGTTGATGAGCACCACGGAGGATCCGATCAGCATCGACAACCGCGCGCCCCAGATCACCCGTGACCAGAGGGAGCGCCCAAAATTATCCGTGCCAAACAGAAAATCGCGATCCGGCGGGCGGAACTTGAAACGCATCGCCAGCTTGTTCGGATCCTGCGGGGCGATCCAAGGCGCCAGGATGGCCACGATCGCGACCATGCCGAACAGGATCAGGCCCAGCAGAAACAGGCGGTGGTGCAACAGCCGCCGCGTGGCCGCCCGCCAGGGCGGTTGGCGCACCTCCAGGAAATCATCTTCAGCTGCCATCTGTGCGCACCCGCGGGTCCAGCAAGGCGTAACAGACCTCCACCGCGATATTGACCAGCACCAGCAGCGCCGTGGTCATCAGCAACCCGCCCTGCACCATCGGGTAATCGCGATTGAGCACCGCCTGCGTCAGCAACTGGCCCACACCTGGAATGGAAAACAGCGTCTCCGTCACCACCGAACCGGAGATCAGCAGACTGACGATGATACCCAGCACCGTCACGATGGGGATCAGCGCATTGGCGAGGGCGTGCTTCATCACGACGACCCGATTGGGCAGACCTTTGGCGCGCGCGGTTCGGATATAGTCCTGGCGCAGCACCTCCAGCATGGTCGAGCGGGTGATCCGGGCCAACAGCCCCGCCTGCAGCAAGGCCAACGACACCGCGGGCATCGTCGAAGTCGCCAGCCAACCCAAGGGATCAGCGGTCAGCGGGATATACCCGCCGGTGGGCAGCCACCGCAGATCGACGGCGAACAGGATGATCATCAGCAAGCCGAGCCAGAAATTCGGCAGGGAGATGCCGATCATGGCAAAGACCATCGCGGCTTGGTCGATCCAGGTGTTTTGCCGAAGCGCGGCGACAATGCCCGCCGTCAGTCCCAGCAGCAGCGTCAGCACCAGGGCGTAGGCGGACAAGGCCAGCGTGACCTGAAGGCGCTGCGTCATCACCTGCACCACCGGTTGCCCTAGCAGCAGGGACCGCCCCAGATCGCCCCGCAAGACATTGGCATACCAGCGCCATAGCTGGGTCAGGACCGGTTGATCGAGCCCCAGATCACGGCGGATGGTCTCCAACTGCTCGGCCGTGGCGCTCAGCCCGGCGATCGCGACCGCCGGATCGCCGGGGATCAAATGGATCATCGCGAACGTGATCACGCTGACAATCGCCATGATCGGCAGCGCGCTCGCCAGCCTTCGGATGACGATCCGGCCCATCGCCGCCGCTTACTTCGTCATGGAAACATTGGACATGCGGGGAATACGGAACGGCACGAACCCACTGACATTGGACCGCACGCCTTGCACCTTGGTGAAGGAGCCAAACGGCAAGGCATAGACCCGCTCCAGAATGATCTTCTGCATGCGGGCGAACGCGGCCTGACGGTCCGCCGCCGCCGGCAGGGTATTCATGTCATTCCACGCCGCCATCAGTTCCGGATCGCCCTTATCGTCCTTCGGCCGGTACGTCGCATTGGGGTCAGCCAGAAATTGCATGGTCGCGAGGGCGCCCAATGCCGGCTGCGTGCCCCAGCCGGTGAAGTGGAAATTCCAGCCCGGGTCGGATTTTTGCGCCATCTGCACCGATGTCGGCCAATCCACGACCTTCATCTGCGCGTTGATTCCCACTGCCTGAAGCTGCTGCTGCATGACCAGCGCCGAATTATACATCGGCGGATAGTCCTTGTTCGTAAGCAGGATCAGCGGTTCACCCTTGTAGCCCGCCTGCACCAGATATTGCTTGGCCAGTTCGGAATTCTTGAGATTGTAGGTCTCCTTGCCAGCGTCGGTGTAGCTGGGTTGATTGGGATATTGGAATCCGACATTCAGCGCATAATTGCCATCCGACGCCGCCTCCATGATCTCATCCATGTCGAGCGCCGCCTGCACAGCTTTGCGGAACAGGAGATTATCCGTCGGCGCGGCGGAGGTATTGGGATTGGCCGTCTGGATCCACCAATTGCGCAACGGCAGAATGGTGATCTTGGGATCGGCTTTCAGCTCCGACAGCGATTTGGTGGGCAGGTCTTCCACCCCATGCAATTCGCCGGTTTTCAGACCAGCGACCCGGGCACCGCCTTCGGTCACAATTCGGAACGTAACGGTATCAAGACAGGCTTTCTTGTAGCCGCCGAAGCCCGTGCGATTGTCAAACTGCGTGTTCGGCTTGTAGCCATCGAAGCGCTTGAGCTTCACAAAGCTGCCAGGCACGGATTCCACGAGCTGAAAAGGCCCGGTGCCAATGGGGTGCGTCAACTGCTGCGCCGGCACATCCCGATTTTCAGCCGGGATGATCACGATCGGCACGCTGAAGGAACTCAATGCCTCGATGAACGTCGGCTGTGCGGTTTTCATGACGATGATAAACGTCGCGGGATCCGGTGCGTCCCACCGCGCGACGTTGTTCAGAATGCTGCGTTGATTGCCAACTTTGCTGTAGCGATCAAAGGAAGCCACGACATCGGCTGATGTCATGGGCTTGCCGTTATGGAACTGAATGCCCTGCCGGAGCTTGAACGTGTAGCTCAGGTGATCCGGCGATTCCGTCATTGAATCCGCCAATTCGAGAATCGGATTGTTGTTCTCGTCCCGCGTCATGAGGGTTTCATAGATGTTCATCGCGATATTGCGCGTCGAAATCGTCGCCGATGTCATCTGATCGAGCGTGTTGATGTTGGCTTCTTGACCAAACACAAAATCACCGCCGACATGCGGGCATTCAAACGGGGCCGCCTGGCCGGGCTGTGCCGCCACGGCGAGCCCCATCACCAAACCCAGCGCAACCGAAGTGCTTCGTCGCATTCGCCCAAAATCTCCCAATCCGCGGACCCCGTCATGCCCAGGACTGGCCGCCCGGTTACGACCATGACCCTGGGCTCTCGCGGGTGGGATCGTCAAGTTATTCGAAGCGCCTTGACACCCCTGGGGACCGGCGCCCAGCCTCTGGCCATGATCGATAACACGCCCCAAAAGCACGCCAGCAGCTACCGGCTGCCGGTCGAGGACACCGATTTCCTGCTCCGTGATGAAATGCGGGATATCCGTTTCGCCTTGGAATATTCCAAAGCCGATCTGGGGCTGCGCGATTGGGGAATCCGCTCCACCGTGATCGTCTTCGGCAGCGCCCGAACGCCGGCGCCGGAACAGCCGAACGCGGACCCCAAGGGGGTCGCACGCTATCAGGCAGCCCGCGCCTTCGCCCGTATCGCGTCAGAGCGCGGCGGCGCCTTGGCACCGCGCCGCCGCTGGCGGGACAACGTCATCGCCACCGGCGGCGGCGGCGGCATCATGGAGGCGGCCAATCGCGGCGCCCAGGAGGCCGAAGCCCCCACCATCGGCTTCAACATCGGCCTGCCGCGGGAACAGGAACCCAACCCCTATACCACGCCGGAGCTGACCTTCCGATTTCATTACTTCGCCATGCGAAAAATGCACATGGCCATGCGCGCCAACGCGCTGGTCGTATTCCCTGGCGGCTTTGGCACCCTGGACGAATTGTTTGAAATCCTGACCCTGGTGCAGACTCGCAAGATGCGGCCGGTGCCGATCATCCTGTTTGAGGAAGCCTATTGGCGGCAGGTGATTTCGTTCGAGGCGCTGGCAGCCGAACGCATGGTCGATCAGGCGGAACTCGACCTGTTCACCTTCGCCGACACCCCGGAACAGGCGTGGGAGATGCTGGTGCGCCGCGGCCTGCTCCTCGGGGAAGCCGCGACGCGACCCGCGTAACGGTCAGCCCGGTAATTCCAGCACGTTCTTCGACAGGATATTGCGCTGGATTTCGTTCGATCCCGCGTAAATCGTCGAGGGCCGCGATTGCAGGAACAGGCCGGTCGGGTTCAGCTCCCGGTTGCCATCCATCGGGCCGAGATCGCCGCCATATTCACCGGCGATGTCCATCGCGCATTCGGTGATACGCTGGAACAGCTCGGTCTGGTGGATCTTCAGCATCGACACGTCGGGGCCGAGCGACTCGCCCCGGCGGACCTTGTCGACGAAGGTCTCATACAGGTCCTTGTGATCCTCCAGATCCAAACGCAGGCGCGTGTAGCGGTCCTGGAACTGCTCGTCGTCCCAGACGCCCATGCGTTCGGCCACGCCTTTCAGCGCCTTGAGCGCATAAGACGACTGCCGGGGGGAACCGGAGCCAATCCGCTCAAAGCCCAGCAGGGCCTTGGCCATTGTCCAGCCTTTGTTGATGTGACCGACGAGGTTGTCCTTGGGCACGCGGACATTGTCGAAGAAGGTTTCGCAGAACTCGTCCGCCATATCGATATTGGTGATCGGCCGAACCGTGATGCCAGGCGTGTCCATTGGCACCAGCAGGAAGCTGATACCATCCTGCTTCTTGGCCTGCTTGTCGGTGCGCACCAGCAGAAAGATCCAGTTGGCGTCCATCGCGAGCGAGGTCCAGATTTTCTGGCCATTCACCACCCAATGGTCACCATCCAGCACCGCTTCCGTGCGGAGACTGGCCAGGTCGGAGCCGGCATTCGGCTCCGAATAGCCCTGGCACCAGATGTGCTCCCCGGCCAGGATCTTGGGCAGGAAATACTGCTGCTGCTCCGGTCGGCCAAACTTGATCAGCAGGGGGCCGATCATGGTCATGCCCATGTCATTGAGCCGGCAGCAGCCGTGGCGTTCTTTTTCCTCCAGGAAAATCAGCTGTTTACTGGCGGAAATGCCCATACCGCCGAATTCTTTCGGCCAGTTGGGGGCGAGCCAGCCTTGGTTCGCCAGCTTCATGTACCAGGGCTTGTTTTCGCTGAAATGCAGCCGCTTGGGCGGGTTGCGGAGGTCGGGCGGGTAGTTGTCCTGGATCCAGGACCGAACATGGGACCGGAACTGATCGTCTGTCAGAGCATCGAGGTCCGCGGGTTGCGCTGAGGTCACGGCATTCATGGGCGATCTCCTGGTCTCGGCGGCTTTGCCTCAGGCCGATTTTGCAGGGTGAATCCTTGCCTGAATGACGGAGCAATGGCAACCGTGGCGGCGGCGCGCTGCCAGAGCAGGACTCAGCCTCCGATTATGCCCGGCAGATGATCCCGCCGCCCAGGACCCGTTCGCCGTCGTACAACACGCAGGCCTGACCCGGCGCCGGCATCGTCGCGGTATCGAGGCGCACCAAAGCCCCATCCTCGGACATCTCCACCCAGGCCGGACGCAATGCGTCGCGGGCGCGCAGCTTGACCGCGCACCGAAGCGGTGCCGAGGAATGAGGGATCAACCAGTTCGTGTCACGCAGCCGGACGCTATCCGTGCCCATCCCACGCGGCCCAATCACGATCCGCCGCGTCGCGGGATCAGTCGCCACCACCATCTGGCGCGCCCCGCCCTCCATCGCCGCGTTCCCAAGCCGCTTGCCCTGCCCGACCGTGAAGCGGGCAATGCCGTCATGCTGACCGACAACGCGCCCATCGGTGGTCACGATCTCCCCCGGCTGCATCGCGTCGGGGCGCAGCTTCGACACCACCTCGGCATAGGTGCCGGAAGGCACAAAGCAGATATCCTGGCTGTCAGGCTTGTCCGCCACCGCCAATCCAAGCCGCGACGCCACATCGCGCACCGCGCGCTTGTCCGGCATGTCGCCCAAGGGGAACAGGCACATATCCAGCTGGCTCTGCGTGGTCGCGAACAGGAACCAGCTCTGGTCCCGCGCGTCGTCGACCGCCCGATGCAGCTCCGCGCCATCCGCACCGTCCACCCGGCGTACATAATGGCCCGTCGCCAGCCGCTCCGCCCCCAGTTCGCGCGCCATCTCCGTCAGATCGGCGAATTTCACCGTCTGGTTACACCGGATGCAGGGCACGGGTGTTTCCCCGGCCGCGTAGCTATCCGCGAAGTCCGCGATCACCGCCTTGGCGAACCGAGCCTCCGCATCGATCACGTAATGCGCGATGCCCAGACGATCTGCCACCCGGCGGGCGTCGTGGATGTCCTGACCCGCGCAGCAGGCGCCCTTGCGGCCCACCGCCACCCCGTGATCATACAGCTGCAGCGTCACCCCGATGACCTCATGCCCGGCTTCATGGAGAAGCCCGGCAACGGCGGAGCTATCAACGCCCCCTGACATCGCGACGACGACACGCATGCTGCCGCTCAGCCCATCACGTTGCGCGTGCCGGCCGGCAGCTTCACCACCAGGCCGTCGAGCGCGTCGCTCATCACGATCTGGCAGCCCAGGCGGGATGTCTCCGTCAGGCCGAAGGCGAGGTCGAGCATGTCTTCCTCATCCTCGGTCGCCTTGCCCAGCTTCGTGAACCAGCTGGCATCGACGATCACATGGCAGGTTGAGCAGGCCAGTGAGCCTTCGCACGCGCCCTCGATATCGACATCGTGCTTGTGCGCGATTTCCAGAACGGACAGGCCATTCGGGGCATCGACTGTGCGATGGGTCCCGTCGCGCTCAATAAAGGTCATTTTGGGCATATACTGGCCTTACGAATGGGAGGAAGTCATCGGCGGGGCTTCGGCCCCGTCATGCGCCGCGATCAACGCGGCGGCGGCGTAGTCGATGTCGGCGGCGGAGGTAAAGCGTCCCATGCCCAGACGCAAGGTGCGGGATGCGGCCGCATCCGTCAGACCCAGGGCACGCAACACGTAGGAGGGTTCAACCTCGGCCGACGAACAGGCGGAACCCGTGGAAACACACAGGTCCGGTACGCGTTCCATCAGCGCGGCGGCGGTCACCGCCGGAAAGGTCAGATTCAGATTGCCGGCGATGCGCGCGCCCATGCTGCCATTCACCCGCAGGCCCGGCATCGCCGCCTGGAGCCGGTTCAGGAGATCGGTGCGCAGCGCGGCGATGCGGGCGGCTTCCTCGGCCATTTCCAGGCCCGCCAACCGGCACGCCTCGCCCAGACCCACGATCAACGGCGGTGCCAACGTGCCCGACCGCAGGCCTCGCTCCTGCCCGCCGCCCGAGAACAAAGGGGCGATCCGCACCCGCGGCCGGCGGCGCACGAACAGCGCCCCCACACCCTTGGGCCCATACAGCTTATGGCCGCTGACCGAAGCCAGATCGACCTTCCACCCCGTCAGATCCAACGGGATCTTGCCGGTGGCCTGTGCCAGATCGGTGTGGAACAGCGCGCCGGCGGCCTTGGCGATCCCGGCGAGGCCGGGAATGTCCTGAATGACCCCGATCTCATTGTTCACAGCCATGACGCTGACCAGAAGCGTCGGCACGGCCAGTGCCTGGCGCAGCACCTCCGGATCCAGCAGCCCGTCCGCGGTGACCGGCAGCACGACCGGTTCAAAGCCCTCCGCGGCCATATCAGCCACAGACTCCAGCACGCATTTGTGCTCCGTCGCGACGGTGACGATGCGCCGGCGCTCATCCCCCATGGCCTTGGCGTGGCGCGCGGCCCCTTTGATGGCGATGTTGTTGCTCTCGGTCGCGCCGGATGTCAGCACGATCTCCCGCGCATCGGCGCCCAGCAGGGCTGCTATCTGGGCGCGTGCGTTTTCCACCGCCGCCTCGGCGGTGTGCCCCATAACGTGTTCGGCGCTGGCCGGGTTGCCATAATCTTCGGTGAAAAAGGGCAGCATCGCCGCCAGCACGCGCGGGTCACAGCGGGTGGTGGCCTGATTGTCCAGATAGACGGGGCGATTGGGTCGGGGCGGGGCCTGGGTCATGGGCTTTATCCTGGGATCACGCGGCGTGCGGAACCAGACCCGCGCGCATCCGGTCCGCCATGCGCGCATAGGCGGTGCCGAAGGCGTCGATATCGGCCTCGGTGGCGTTCCATGGCAATGAGACGCGGATCGCCTGACCCGCCAGAGCCCTCAGACCCATCGCGGCCAGCACGTGGCTGTCCCCGACCTTGCCGGAACTGCACGCAGCCCCCGCGCTGATCATCACCCCCGCGAGATCCATCGCGATCACCTGCCGATCGGCGCGGACGCCTGGGAGGGCGAGGCAGGTGGTGTTGCCGAGCCGAGGGGCATCGACGCCGATCGGGATAGCGCCACTGGCGATGGCCCGGGATTCCGCGGCGTCACGCAGCGCTGCCAAAGGGGACGCCTCCGCCGGGACCGACGCCGCGGCGGCGAAGCCGGCGATGGTGGCGACGGGCGGGGTTCCACCCCGGCGCCCGCGCTCCTGCCCGCCGCCCCGGATCAGCGGCAGGATCGCGGACAGGTCCGGCGCCAGCACCAAAGCCCCAGCGCCGATCGGCCCGCCCAGCTTGTGGGATGATATCGCCAGACTATGGGCGCCAAGCACCGTCATATCGACCGGCATGCGCCCCGCGGCCTGCACCGCATCGACATGCAGCAGCGCCCCATGCGCCCGGCACACTCTGGCCGCCTCGGCGATCGGCTGAATGGTCCCGGTCTCATTGTTCGCGAGCATCAGGCAGACCAAAGCCGGGCCAGAGGCCGCCAACTGCATGGCCAGAGCGTCAAGATCGATCACACCCGTGCGCAAGACCGGGATCACCGTGGCATCCGGGGCCGCGGCGCGGATCGCGTCATGCTCCGTCGCGCCAATCAGGACGCAGCGACCATGTCCCAGCGCATGAACAGCCAGGGCATCCGCCTCGGTCCCGCCGGACGTGAACACAAGCTCCCCCGGTCGGCTGCCGAAACGGGCCGCCAGTTGCTCGCGCGCATCTTCCATCACGCGCCGCGCGGCGCGGCCGGCGGTATGGACCGAGGACGGATTGCCGACGATGTCCAAGGCCGCCAGCATCGCATCACGGGCCAGCGGGCGGAGCGGTTCGGTCGCATTGGCGTCGAGATAATGCATCGCTATTCGGCCGCGACGGCAAGGTCGTCGAAGATCGGCAAAGGGACGGCCCGGCCCCGGATACGGCCCGCGACGACATCGGCGAGGGTCAGGCCGGTCAGGAACAGTTCGATTTGACGGCCGAGCTCGAACCATAGGTCGTGGGTCTGGCACTTCTCCGCCCCGCCGCCAACGCCGGCGCCCGCCATGCAGCCCCCGCTCCCGGTTTCACAACGGGTCGCGTGGATCGGCTCATCCACCGCGGCGACCACCGCCGCGATCGGGATCGCATCCGGCGACCGGGCCAGGCGGTAGCCGCCGCCCGGGCCCCGTGCCGAGGCAACCAACCCCGCGCGGCGCAGCTTGCCGAAGAGCTGTTCGAGGTAGGACAGGCTCAATTGCTGGCGCTCGGCGATCTCCGCGAGGCAGACCGGTCCGCAATCGCAGCAAGCCGTTTGGCGTGCCGCGAGATCCGCCATCGCCATGACGGCGTAGCGTCCACGTGTGGTGAGTTGCATGGCTATTCCGCGGCATCCAGGCGCGTGCGCATCTGGTTATTGGCCAGGCGGGCGACCTTGGACTCCAGTTCCGCCAACTCGGCACGCAGCGTCTCGATCTCACACTGCACGGGATCGGGGCTGCCGTCGCAGGGCATGCCATAGGGGTCGAAACTGGAGGGATTGGGCTTGACCTTGCGCTCCACCGGTCGGGCGGGCATGCCGACGACCGTGGTGTCCGGCGGGACGGGATCAACCACGACCGCATTGGATCCGATGCGCGCGTTATCGCCGACGGTGATGGGCCCGAGCACCTTGGCGCCGGTCCCGATGATGACATTGTTGCCCACGGTGGGATGGCGCTTGCCGCCCATGGTGCGCGCGACCCCCAGAGTCACCTGATGGTAGATGTAGCAGTCATCCCCGATTTCGGCGGTTTCACCGATAACGACCCCCATTCCATGGTCGATGACAAGGCGGCGGCCGATCTTTGCCGCGGGATGAATCTCGATACCTGTTAACCAACGCGCAATATGAGACGAAAAACGCCCCAGTAAATACAATTTATGGGTCCATAATGCATGTGAAAGTTTGTGCCACATCACAGCATGCACGCCTGGGTAGCAAAGAATGACTTCAAGATAGGACCGCGCCGCGGGGTCACGCTCCCGGTACGTCTTGATCGTCTCACGCAGGAACATGAAAGCCATGCTACAATTCCATTGTAATGGAGTGGGGTGCTTGTCCTATAGTGCGCCCCGCCCCGGTGAGGCAGTTGCACCCGGGGTTCGGCCGCTCCTGGATCAGCGCGTTCAGGGACGCCGATACGATAGGTGGAGGAAACGCGAACCCGATACCGAATGCTCTGCCGCGCGCAAGATAGAATAGCCGACTAAAACGGTCAAGAATTGCGGCGGGTGCCATAAGGCGAGCAGACGGCGGGCTACACGGATTGGCTGATGCGGTTTGCCGCGTCGGGGGAACAGGACCGGCCTGCGGCAGGGATCATGCCGCCAGGACAGTGTGCCTAATTGGGGACCGGCGGGCAGGGTGGAACCAAGGGGGTTTTCACCGATGTTTCGGCGGGTGCGATAGCAGACAGGTTTCGGATTGCCATGCCCGAGGTGATGTTTGCCGGCCCAGACGGCCGGCTCGAAGGTCGTTATCATCATTCCAAGGAGACGGGTGCCCCGGTGGCTCTCATACTCCATCCGCATCCGCTGCACGGCGGCACCATGAATAACCGTATCACTTATGCCATGTACCAGTCCTTCCAGAAGCTGGGCTGCTCGGTGATGCGCTTCAACTTCCGTGGTGTCGGACGCAGCCAAGGCCGCTACGATGGCGGCATTGGGGAAATCGGCGATGCCGCGGCCGCGCTCGACTGGATGCAGGCCGTCAACCCGTCGCATGGCGGATTGTGGATCGCCGGCTATTCCTTCGGCGCCTTCATCGGCATGCAACTGCTGATGCGCCGACCGGAAATTTCCGGATGGGTCAGCGTCGCACCACCCGCCAATCATTACGATTTCGGGTTCCTGGCCCCCTGCCCTTGCGGCGGGCTCATGGTCCATGGCGATGCCGACGAACTCGTCCCGGAACCCGCCGTTCGCAAGCTGGTCGACAAGCTCAACACGCAAAAGAACGTCCACGTGGATTATCGCGTGTTCGAAGGCGCGGACCACGTCTTCGCCTCCCACGCGGATCGGGTCGCCGAAGCGGTGGAAGACCATTGCGGTCAGGCGATTGCCCGCCGCCAGATGGCGCTGGCAGCCGATTGATTTTCCGCCGTCATGACCGGGTCCGCCCGGCCATGACGGCGGTCTGTCACGGCCGAACGATCTTACCGCCCAACCTCGGCGCCGGCACGCCCGTCGTGCCAGGAAAACTAAGCGGCAGCCCCGCGCTCACCCGCGCGGCGAGGAAGCCGAAACACTGCGCCTCCAGCGTGTCACCATCCCAACCAACGGCTTCGACCGGCTCGACCGGAACCCCGAGCGTCTGCCGCAACCCAGCCATGATCGAGGGATTGTGCCGGCCGCCACCGCATACCAGCCATCGGTTCGGCGCCGCGGGGAGTCGCGTCGCCGCCACCGCCGCCACGGTGAATGCGACCAGCGTCGCTGCCCCGTCCGGCGGGGAGAGCGCCGCCAGGCCGGACTCCGCGAGGGCGTTGCGAAAGCTCAACCGATCGAGCGACTTCGGCGCAGGACGGGCAAAGTAGGGGTCCGACAGGAGCCGGGCGAGCACAGCCTGATCCACCTGACCAGCCTGAGACAGGGCACCATCCTTGTCGCAGCTTTCCCCCGTGTGCTGCCGCGCCCAATCGTCCAGCGGGCCGTTCCCGGGCCCCGTGTCACAGGCCAGGAGCGCACCATCCTCCCCGATGAAAGTGACGTTGGCGACGCCACCAATATTCAGAATTGCCAGGGGCTTAGGCAGGTCGCGGGCCAAAGCGGCGTGAAACACGGGGACCAAGGGCGCCCCTTGCCCGCCCGCCGCGACATCCGCTGAGCGGAAATCATAGGCCACCGGGAGCCCGGTCCGCGCCGCCAGCGCCGCCGCATCACCAATTTGCCAGGTACGGCGGCGCGCGGGGTTATGCAGGATGGTCTGGCCGTGAAAGCCGATCAGATCCGCGTCCCGGCCGATCGCCGCGACCGCGTCCGCATGGATGGCGGTCATGCGGGTGACGATCGATTGCAGCAACATGCTGTCGGCGGGCAACGATCCCGCGATATCCAGCGCCCGCCGCAGGTCGATCCGCATTTTCCGGTCATAGGCAATGGTCAGGGAGGGGCCGGTGGCGATAATCCGCTCCCCATCGGTTTCGATCCAGGCCGCATCGACCCCGTCCAGGGAGGTGCCGCTCATGAGACCGATCGTGCGAGGCATTTTCTGTTCTCCTCTGTCTGTGATAACTGCCGGCTCCTATCAGATAACGGGTCTGCCGCCATGCCTGCCAGCGACTTCCTGCGTGAAGCAACCGACCGGGGTTTCATCCATCAGTGCACCGACCTGGAGGCGCTGGACACCATCATGGCCGCGGGGCCGGCATCGGCCTATATCGGGTTCGATTGCACGGCCGACAGCCTGCATGTCGGCAGCCTGGTGCAGATCATGATCCTGCGCCTGTTGCAGAAGCACGGCCATAAGCCCGTCGTGCTGATGGGCGGGGGCACGACCCGTATCGGCGATCCCTCCGGCCGCGACGAGTCGCGCCAGATGCTGACCGACGCGCAGATCGGGGCGAATATGCAGGGCATCAAGCGCTGCTTCGGCCCGTTCCTGCGCTTCGGCGACGGCCCATCGGATGCCATCATGGTCAACAACGCCGACTGGCTCGACAAGCTCGGCTACATCGACCTGCTGCGCGACGTGGGCACGCATTTCACCATCAACCGCATGCTGGGTTTCGACTCCGTGAAGCTGCGGCTGGATCGGGAGCAGCCGCTCACCTTCCTCGAATTTAACTACATGATCCTGCAGAGCTACGACTTCCGTGAGCTCAACCGCCGCATGGGCGTAGCCCTCCAGATCGGCGGATCGGATCAGTGGGGCAATATCGTGTCCGGGATGGAGCTGACGCGCCGCACCGATGCCAAACCGGTGTTTGGCCTGACGACGCCGCTGATCACCACCGCGTCTGGCGCCAAGATGGGCAAGACCGCGCAGGGCGCCATGTGGCTGACCGATGACCGCCTGTCCGCCTATGACTACTGGCAGTTCTGGCGCAACACCGAAGACGCCGATGTCGGGCGCTTCCTGCGCCTGTTCACCGACCTCCCGCTGGACGAGATCGCCCGGCTGGACGCGCTCGGCGGGGCGGAGATCAACGAGGCGAAGAAGGTCCTCGCCAATGCCGCGACCGCTTTGGCGCATGGCGCGGAAAAGTCCGCCGCCGCCGCCGAAACCGCCCGCCTGGCGTTCGAGGAGGGGGCGGCGGCCGAGTCGCTCCCCAGTATCGACGTCCCTCTCGCGGAGCTGACCGAAGGCGTGCCGGCCTTCCGCCTGTTCACCGTCGCCGGCCTCGTGGCGTCGAACGGGGAGGCCCGGCGTCTGATCCGCGGCGGCGGGGCGCGAGTGAACGATGTCGCGGTGACCGGGGAGGGTCAGGTGATCTCCCTCGTTGATATGCGTGACGGCGCGATCAAGCTGTCAGCCGGGCGGAAGCAGCACAGGCTGGTGCGGGCGGGGTAGGACCGGGCGTCACGCCTCATGCTCTAACCGCAGCCCGGCTTCCGGCCAGTCCATCGCGACCAGTTGGCCGGTGCCGGACAGGGTCATATAGGCCGTCTTCAGGTCCGGCCCGCCGAAGCAGATGTTGGTGCAGAACATGTCGGGCATCGGCACCTGCCGGATCAGCCCGCCACCCGGTGAGATCACGCTGACCGAGCCGTTGACCAATGTGGCGACGCAAATATTGCCCTCCGCGTCCACGGCCAGGCTGTCGAACCGCTGGAACCCGCCGAGGCCCACCATCAACCGGCCGCCATGTGGCGAGGGGAACGGGGCCTTGCCCAGCACGCCGGGGGCGATCACATCCCAGGCCCACAGCCGCGCCGTCTCGGTTTCCGCGACATAGAGCGTCTTGCCATCAGGCGACAGGCCGATGCCGTTCGGGGTCAGGATGGGATGCGCGACCTCGATGATCTTTGAACCGTCGGCCAGCGCGTAATAGACTCCGCCCCAGTCGCGATCCCGCGCCCGGGCCTTGCCGAGATCGGTGAAATAGAACCCGCCCAACCCGTCGAACACGATGTCATTGGGGCCGAGCAGCTTGTGCGGGCCACAATGGTCATAGAGCACGGTCACCGCGCCGGTCACGGGATCAACCCGCTGGATCGAGCCGCCGGTATAGGCCGCCGCCGGCCCGGCCGGGCGCATGAGGTTCATTTCCAGCCGCCAGGAAAAGCCGCCGTTGTTGCAAACATAGAAGGCGCCGTCCGGCCCCACCGCCAACCCGTTCGGGCCACCGCCGGTATAGGCGATGACCTCGGTCGTGCCGTCCGGTCTGACGCGGGTCACGGTCTGACGCTCGATTTCCACCAGCACGATGGAGCCGTCTTTCATGACAACGGGGCCTTCGGGAAAGCGCAGGCCGGTGGCGATGGTGCGGAGTTCGCTCATGGGTTCGGTTCCTCGGTTGTCCTTTGCCCCTGACCCTAGCCGATCGGGCTTCGAAGGGAAGGCCGGGCGCCAGAGTGGCGCATTACCGCTTCACGAAACCGCACGATTGGGGCAAGAAAGCCCCGTAAACGGGAGAACGCCTGATGATCCGACGACTGACACGTGGGGCCCTGCTCGCCTCGGCTTTGGTGACTGGCCTGACCGCCGCCGCATTCGCGGCCGACTTGCCCGGGGTGACCGCCACCGAGCTCAAAATCGGCAACACCAACGCCTATAGCGGCCCCGCTTCGGCCTATGGCATCATCGCCAAGACGGAAGCCGCGTTCTTCAACATGGTCAATGACCAGGGGGGCGTCGGCGGCCGTAAGGTCAATTTCATCTCGTACGACGATGGCTACTCGCCGCCCAAGACGGTGGAGCAGGTGCGCCGCCTCGTTGAAGAAGATCAGGTCGCATTCCTGTTCCAGACCCTGGGGACGCCGACCAATACGGCCATCCACAAGTATGTGAACCAGAAAAAGGTGCCGCACCTGTTCATCTCGACCGGCGCGGACAAGTGGGGCGACCACGAGCACTTCCCCTGGACCATGGGCTACCAGCCCAGCTATCGCACGGAAGCGCAGATCTACACGAAGTACATGCTGCAGCAGAATCCCAAGGCGAAGCTGGCGATTCTGTATCAGAACGACGACTTCGGTAAGGACTATCCAGCCGGCGTGAAGGACGTCCTGGGCGCCAAATACAGCGACACAGTGGTCAAGGAAGCGTCCTACGAAACCACCGACGCCACGGTCGACAGCCAGTTGACCGCGTTGCAGGCGTCCGGCGCCGATGTGCTGCTGGTCGCCGCCACCCCGAAATTCGCCGCCCAGGCGATCAAGCGGGTGCACGATCTGAACTGGCACCCGATGTTTTTCCTGACCAACGTGTCGATCTCGGTCGGGGCGGTCATGACGCCCGCGGGGGCTGAGAACGGAATCGGCATCATCACCACCGGCTACATGAAGGACCCGACCGATCCAGCCTTCGCTAACGATCCCGGGATGAACGAATGGCGGGCCTTCATGGCGAAGTATATGCCGGGCTCCGACCTGACGGACGCCAACCATGTGTTCGCCTACGGCGTCAGCATGGTCATGCTGCAGGTGTTGAAGCAGTGTGAGGGCGATTTTTCCCGCGCCAACGTCATGAAGCAGGCTGCCAACCTTCATGACGCCTACGACCCCGTCCTGCTGCCGGGGATCAAGGTCAACACCAGCCCGACCAACTTCCATCCCATCAAGGCGATGCAGTTGCAGAAATGGGACGGCAAGTCCTGGGCTCGCTTCGGCGAGGTGATCGAGGGTTCGTAACCCGCGTGGGGACGGTCGCGGTGATCGGCATAACGCGCTAGATTGCGCGCATGCACGTCACTCTGATCGTCCCCGCGCCGTTCACCACCGTCTCCGGCGGTTACGGCTATGACCGCCGGATCGTCTCCGGCCTTCGCGCCCTCGGCCACACGGTCGCGGTCACGGAGGTCCCGGGCACCTACCCCATCGCCGATGAGATCGCCCGCGACGCGGTCTGCGCCGCGCTGGACGCGGCAGCCCCTGGCTCCAAAATCGTGATCGACGGGCTGGCATTGCCCGCCTTCGTCGGACTCGACGATGCCTTGGCGGCACGCGGCGCGGTGGGGCTGATCCACCATCCGACCTCCCTCGAAACCGGCACCGATGAGGCCGCGCGCGCGACATTGCGCGATATCGAACAGCGGCTGTTCCGCCGCCTGCGCACCGCGATCGTCACCAGTGAACCGACCGGGGCGGGGCTGAGCCAGGTCTTCGGCGTCGATCCCACCCGGATCCGCACGGTGGTTCCGGGCACCGAGGACGCGCCGCGCTGCATGGGCTCCGGCCAGGCCACCTGTCAGATCCTGGCGATCGGCACTTTGATCCCGCGCAAGGGCCATGATCTGCTGATGATGGCCTTGTCGCGGCTGTTCGACCTGGACTGGCACCTGACCATCGTCGGGTCGGAGACAGCGGATCCCGCGTGTGCCGCGCAATTGCGGGCAATGGCAGGGGCGTTTGGGTTGGAGGACAAAGTGACCTTCGCCGGCGTTGCCGTCGATGCGGCGCTGGAGAGGCTTTGGCAATCCGCCGATATCTTCGCGCTCGCCACGCATTACGAAGGCTACGGCATGGCCATCGCCGAGGCCTTGAAGCGTGGCCTGCCGGTCGTCGTCACCGCCGGCGGCGCCGCCGGCTCGATGATCTCGCCCGAGGCCGGCATGGTCTGCCCCGTTGGCGATCGGGACCAACTGTCCAAGACCCTGCGCCGGGTGATCTTCTCCCCCGCATTGCGCCGCGACATCGCCGATGCGGCCTGGGAACTGGGCAAGACCTTGCCGTCCTGGGAGCAGCAGGCGGCGCTGTTCGCCAGTGCCCTCGCGTCTTAGAACAACAAGGAAAACGACCATGCTGTTAGGCGCCATCGCCGACGATTTCACCGGGGCCACCGACCTCTGTTCCATGCTCGTCCGCGGTGGCATGCGCACCGTCCAGCTTATCGGCGTGCCCGGGCCGGATGACGTCCCACCCGATGCGGACGCGGTGGTGGTGGCGCTGAAATCGCGCACCGCACCGGTGGGCCAGGCCGTCAGTGGGAGCCTCGCCGCCCTGGAATGGCTGCGCAAGGCCGGGGCGCGGCAGTTCTTTTTCAAATACTGCTCCACCTTCGATAGTACCGATGAGGGCAATATCGGCCCGATCGCGGATGCGTTGATCGCGGCGCTGGGATGCGGGTTCGCTCTGGCCTGCCCGGCTTTCCCGACCAATGCCCGCACCGTCTACCAGGGCCATCTGTTCGTGGGCGGCACGCTGCTGAACGAAAGCGGGATGGAGCATCACCCGCTGACCCCGATGAAGGATGCCAACCTGGTTCGGGTCCTGTCCCGCCAGACCGATGGGACGGTGGGGCTGGTGCCGTTCTCGACCGTGGAACAAGGCGCGGTCGCCATCCGGCGCACGTTGACCGGGCTGAAGGAACAGGGGCGTCGTTACGCGATCGTGGATGCGGTGAGCGACTCGCATCTGATGGCGATCGGGGAGGCGGCGGAACACCATGCGCTGATCACCGGCGGCTCCGGCGTGGCGATGGGCCTGCCGGCGAATTTCCGCCGGGCGGGATTGTTGAATGAAACCGCGGATCCCTCGGTTCTGCCGGCCATCGGCGGCTATGCGGCGGTGGTGGCGGGATCGTGCTCCCGCGCCACGCTGATGCAGCTGGGCTATGCCCGCGATCATGCGCCGGTGTTTGAGATCGATCTGATGGCCAATCCCGACCCGGCCGCCCTGGCCGCCAGCGCCTTGACCTGGGTCGAGGGTAAGCTTGGCGACACGCCGGTGGTGATCGCCGCCTCCGCCCCGCCGGAGAAAGTGGCGGCCGTGCAGGCGCGCTTCGGCCGCGATGCCGCCGGGGCCCTGATCGAGGAAGCCGTGGCCCGCATCGCCGCCGGCCTGGTGGACCGCGGCGTGCGCCGGATGGTGGTCGCGGGCGGGGAGACCTCGGGCGCCGCGGTGGCCCGCCTGGGCGTACGGTCGTTGCGCATCGGGCCGGAAATCGATCCGGGTGTGCCCTGGACGCATGCCGAAGGCTCCGGCCCGGCGGTGCGGCTGGCGCTGAAATCGGGGAATTTCGGGGCGACGGATTTCTTCCTGAAAGCGTTTCAGACGATGGGGCACTGACATGACCGAAACCGAAACCCGCACCCTGCTCGTCACACTCGCCGCCAGCCTGTTCGCGCGCGGCTTTTCCGTCGGTAGCGCCGGCAATATCAGCGTGCGGCTGGATGACGGCGGCTATCTGATCACCCCCACCAATTCGAGCCTCGGCCGCCTCGACGCCGAGCGGATTTCCCGGCTGGACGCGAACTTCGGGCATGTCGGCGGCGACAAGCCATCGAAAGAGGTGTTCATGCACCGCGCCTTCTACACCGCGCGTGCCGATGCGGGGGCGGTGGTGCATCTGCACTCCACCCAGGCGACGGCGGTGTCGTGCCTGCCGGATGTGGATCCGTCCAATCCGATCCCGCCCTTGACCCCGTATTTCGTGATGCGCGTCGGCCGGACGATGCCGATCGTTGAATATTACCGCCCGGGCGATGCGGCGATGGAGCCGGCGATCCACGCGGCGGCGAAGACCGCGCGGGCGATTCTGCTGGCCAATCACGGGCCGGTGGTATCAGGCAAAACCCTGA
Organism: uncultured Acetobacteraceae bacterium; assembly: GCA_903918315.1. Taxonomy (GTDB): domain Bacteria; phylum Pseudomonadota; class Alphaproteobacteria; order Acetobacterales; family Acetobacteraceae; genus Rhodopila. The sequence goes on from CAIXEA010000048.1 coordinate 23,440, forward strand.
CCGATGCCGTTTACGCGGCAGAAGAACTGGAAGAAGCCGCGAAACTCTATCTCATGCTGCGCGGCACCGCGCCGAGGCTGCTCACCCCGGCGCAGGTGGACGATCTGCTGACCACGTTCGGCTAGAACGTGATCGGCGGAGGTGGAATCACCGGAGTCGTGAATCCCGCGATCGGACAAGAGATCAGAGCCCCTGGCGCACCCGGGGGAACACCTCTTTCGCAATCATGTCGATGGTTTCGACAGCCAGGCTTTCGGCCATGCCGGCCCATTCCGTGCTCATGACGATATGGTTCACGCCCAGCTGGCGGTGGATCGCGATGATCTGCTCCGCCACCTCATCGGGGGAGCCGATGATGAAGCGATCCTGCATCAGCGCTTCGAATGCCTGCCCCAGACCGCGGTCGTCGTCCGGCATGTCCTGACCCCAGGAATGGTAGGCCGCGTATTTCGCGCCCAGATACGGTTGGCACAGGCGGATCGCCTCCGCCTTGGTCTTGGCGACGAAGACCTCCCGCCGCATCGGCAGTTCCGTGGGGAAGGGTTTGCCGGCGGCATCGAGAGAGCGCTTGTACAAATCCATCTGCCGTTCCAACGCCGGGATTTCGACCGCCGGTCCGATATACCAGCAATCCCCCAGCCGCGCCGCCCGCTCGATCGCCGGATCCGCATTCGCCCCCACCCAAATCGGCGGGTGCGGTTTCTGTAACGGTTTCGGGCTGCAGGACGCACCGTCGAGCTCAAAATACGGGGTCTTCATATGCACCGTCTCTTCGGTCCACAGGCGCTTGATCGCGGTCAGATTGGCCTCGAACCGTTTCGCCCGCTGGGCGCGGGGCACGTTGAAGGCTTTGAATTCCACGTCGCGATAGCCGAGGCCAACCCCCAGAATGATCTTGCCGCCGGTGATGACATCGAGGGTGGCGAATTCCTCCGCCACATGCAGCGGCGACATCAGCGGCAGCAGCAGCACGCCCGCGTTCAGGCGCATGTTCGGCGCTTCGGCCGCGAAGCGCGCCAGCATCGGCACGAGTTGCAGCATCTGGAAGGGATGGGCGCTGTAATGCGCGGTTTTTGTAACGGAATCGAAGCCGAGATCGTTGGCCAGGCGCACGAAGGCCAGGGTTTCCTGGAACCGGCGGGCGATGTCCTCGCCTTCTTCCGCCTGTCCGCGGACGACCAGGCCGAACTGGAACTGCTGGGTCATGAGTGCGCCTCCCTCTTAAGGAATCCGGCATAACCCGGGGCGATGGAGGCAGCAAGCCGGGGTGCGCTTGCGCCACCGGGAGGCCACGGGTACGGTCGGACGACCCTTTTGAGACGGACAGCATGACCCTGCGCATCGGCATCGATATTGGCGGCACATTCACCGACCTTGTGGCCATCGCCAGTGATGGGCGGGTGATCACGCGCAAGACCGCCTCCACCCCGCATGACTATGGGGAGGGCATCGTGAACGGCCTGTCCGCCCTGCTGGCCGAAGAAGCCGGGGAGGTCACCGATGTGCTGCATGCCACCACCGTCGGATCGAACACCATCCTGGAAGCCAAGGGCGCGCGCACCGCGCTGATCACGACGCGCGGCTTTCGCGACATTCTGGAAATCCGCGATCTGCGGATGCCCGTGCTCTATGACATCACCTGGACCAAACCCCGCGCGCTGGTGGAACGACGGCTGCGGCTGGAAGTCACCGAAAAGATGCGCCCGGACGGCTCGGTCGCCGTACCGCTCGACATGGACAGCGTGGCCGCCGCGATCGAGATGATTCGGCAGGAGGACGTGCGCGGCCTGGCGATCTGCCTGCTGCACAGCTATGCCAATCCCGCGCATGAACGCGCCATCGCCGACGCGGTGCGGGCGGCCCTGCCCGATGTCGCGATTTCCGTCAGCAGCGAAATTCTGCCGGAAATCAAAGAATACCCCCGCACCTCCACCACCGTTATCAATGCTTATGTGCAACCGGTTGTGCGGGCCTATATCACCGCGCTGGACGCCCGGCTCCGCGCGCTCGGGATCACCGCGCCGTTGCAGCTGATGCAATCGAATGGCGGGCTGGCCTCGGCCGCGTTCGCCGCCGCCTCCCCCGCGCATATCATCGAATCCGGTCCGGCGGCGGGCGTCGTCGGCGGCGCGGCCCTGGCGCGGCGGCTGGATGAACCGCGGGTCATTACGTTCGACATGGGCGGAACGACCGCCAAGGCCGGGCTGGTGGAAGGTGGGGAGGTTCTGCGCTCCGAAGCCATCGAAGTCGGCGGCGGAGTCATGGTCGGATCGCGCCTGCTTGTCGGCGCCGGCTATATGCTCAAACTCCCGACGATCGACCTGGCGGAGGTGGGTGCCGGGGGCGGATCGATCTGCCGGCTTGACGCGGCGGGGGCGCCGAAGGTGGGACCGATCAGCGCGGGGGCTGATCCGGGTCCGGTATGTTACGGGAAGGGTGGGACGCAGCCGACGATCACGGATTGCAACCTGGTGCTCGGATACCTCGATCCCGGCGGGCTCGTGGGCGGGGCGATGAAGCTCGATCTGGCATCCGCCCGATCCGCTATCGAACGCGATCTGGCGGGGCCGATGGGATGCTCGGTGGAGGACGCCGCGTACGGCATGTTACGATTGGCCTCCGCCACCATGATGCGCGCGATCCGGGCGGTGTCGGTGGAGCGGGGGCGCGACCCACGCCAGTTCGCGCTGCTGGCCTTCGGCGGCAACGGCCCGCTGTTCGCGGCCGGCATCGCCGCCGAACTGGGCATCCGGCGCGTGCTGATCCCGCCACTGCCCGGCGTCTTCTCCGCCTTCGGGCTGCTGGTGGCGGATGCGGAACATCACGCCAGCCAAAGCCTGCGCACACCGCTCGATACCGTCGATCCCGGCCGCATCGCCGCGGCCTTGACAGCGTTGGAACAGGCCGGCGCCGCGCAACTGTCGAAAGACGGCTTCCCGGCCGCGCGCCAGGAAGTCCGGCGGGCCGCGCTGGCGCGCTACCTCGGGCAATCCAGCGAGATCGAGGTGCCGCTGTCCGGCGCGGTGACGCCGGCCGCGATCGCGGCGGCCTTTGGGGAAGAACACGCCAGGACCTATGGTTTCCGCGCCCCGGATTCGGAACCGGTGGAGCTCACCGGCCTGTCGGTCATCACCCGCGGCCTGCCGGATCGCCCGCGCCTGCCCGCGCGGATTCCCCCTTTCGCGGCCCCAGGCCCCGCCCAGCGGCGCGCCTGGTTCCCCAGCCTGGGCTGGACCGACACGCCCGTGGTGGATCGCGCGGCCTTGGCCCTGGCCCCCCGCAACGGGCCTTTGATCGTGCAGGAATACGACGCCACCTGCCTGGTGCCGCATGGTGCCACCGCGTCCGTCGATGGCTTCGGCAATATTTGCGTCGCGGTGGGATGAAACGCCCGCCTTACCCTTTGACCGATCACACCCTGTTCCAACCGTCATGGTCCGGCTCGTCTCTATCTTGTTCACACATCGTGGAAACGAAAATTCGTAAGCCAAACAAAGGGACTTCTAACCCATCTTATTCATCGCATGGCAGGGATTCGCGAACGGACATGGCGCAAACATATGGAATCGTTCAGTGATTGGTTGCTTACACCCACACCGAACGCCGGACATAATCCGCCATGCCCGCCACCGATGAGGATA
>CAIXEA010000049.1 GCA_903918315.1 uncultured Acetobacteraceae bacterium
CCTCATCGGTGGCGGGCATGGCGGATTATGTCCGGCGTTCGGTGTGGGTGTAAGCAACCAATCACTGAACGATTCCATATGTTTGCGCCATGTCCGTTCGCGAATCCCTGCCATGCGATGAATAAGATGGGCTAGCGGCATTTTCAGTTGATGGCTTAGTCGACCTATTTAAGAAAGCTAGCGGGGTCGATCGATCTGTTCTTATTCAGGGTTGTCTTGCGTTCCAAAAAATGGCTGGGACGACATCACGTCAGAGATCTATTGCCGACAACGCGCACAGTGCCCTGTTAAAAATTGGTGTCGAAAGTCCCTTGAATGCGCATCGATTGAGAGCGTTCAACGTGAGGGTTCGGTAGCAGCCTCCGCGAGTTACAATAAAGCCCCTTATGGGGCGCGGCCGGTGCGCGTCTCGGTCTATGATCATGTCCTCTATCATGCGTAGGTGGCGTATCACCTCGAGACGCACGAGGTCTAAAAATGTCGCCGCGCTAAGGACGGTAGAGCGGGCCCGCACGTCGCCGCTTGGGCCAACAGCGTGTTCCCGCCCCAGACCTGTCTCCCGGTCGTCAGCGTCCTGGACCTAAAACAAGGCGTCGGCCCCAGATCGATCAGCGTGCCACAGCCCAGGTCGCCGGCTTGGGTGGCGAGGATGAAGAGTGCGTCGATCGCGTCGGTGCGGTTGGGGGAAGAATGGAAGCCGATATTCAAGCCACCTCTTGCTGCCCAGGCGAAGCCGGCGCCCGTCTGCGTCTGATCCGGGCTGATGCAACCTGCCGCAGCTGTTCGATAGCCAGCGAGGCCTCTTGCGAAAGAGGGTGCGGTTTCTTGGTCTGCGTCTCGCCCGCCGTGACAGCAGCCTTGCCGCTCGCAAAGAGCCGCACAACGGCCTGTTTTAACGCCCACAGGGCATCATCCGATGGAACGGCTGTCTGCCCAATTAGAAAATCCGAGATCAACGCCTGGACTTTCGGTGGGTATTCGACAAACCGCGTTAGATAAAACCGCGTCACAGCCCCCCGATCCTCGGGATCAATCCTCTCGAGGGTACTGGCCACCACGGCGAATGCTTGTCTCGGCGTTGGCATTTAGGCCCTGTATGCGTTCATAGAGTCGGAAACCGCCTTCGCGGAATGGGGAGCCAGGCGGAAGTAGCGACCATCGTTCGTTCTACCCCCAACCGGCCCTGGTAATCTGGTCCCTAAGGGGACGGATTCCAAGCCCTTTTTGCGATACCAATCCATCAATGTCCCGCCTCCTTCCGGCGCCGCGTGTAGCCAAAGATGTCCCTGGGCCGCCGATTCAAGGCTGATGGTAACAGCGATATCGAGTGCCGCCGCGGTGATGAGCCTGGGTGCTCCATGCGCGTCCACGGCCTCGAGGGGGGCGCCGGTCAGATACCAAACATAGACGGCCGATTGCCGCTGGTCCCCGATCCGGCGTTCCCGTTCCAGAAGAGACACCATCGCGATCGGGAAGTCATCGCGAACCAGGCAAAGCTGGAACATCCGCGGCCTGCGGACCACTCCCGCGGCGAAGGTCAACAAAGGGATCTGCATCTCCCAATCCCAATCGCGGTCCGTGCGTGTGGGGTTCTGTGAGATGAAGGGACCATGCACCTGATCAACCCATTTCTTGCATCGGTCCGGGACCCCCAGCGTCCGAGGCAGTTCATGGACCGTGACATCCACCACCCTGGCCCCGGCGGCGGGCAACTGTCTGATAAACGGCATGAGCGTTATTCTAGTGAAATCGTCGAATTACGGCAAGCACATGAAGCCGTCCGATGGCCTTGGAACGAAAAACCTCCGCGCCACTCCGCGCTACCTCCGCGTCCTCCGCGTCCAAAAACCGGACCATCCGCCCGTTTGTCCCCACCAACGACCCCCCAACCCACCCCACCCAAACCAGCCCCCAAACATGGACACCACCCCGGACCCCGCCCATAATTCCGCCCCTGCGCATCCCCCCAGCCGATGCCAAGCGGAGCAATTTTCGATGAACGACTTCGATCAGGCCTTCCAGGAATTCCAGGCCGCCGCCCAGGCCCGCCGCGCGGCGGAAGACTGGCTCACGGCCTTCGAAACCGCCCTGACCGCGCGCGACCCCGCGCGCATCGGCGCGCTGTTCCACGACGACAGCCACTGGCGCGACATCCTGGCCTTCACCTGGCATATCTCCTCCGCCCAAGGGCGGGGGGCCATCGCCGATCGCCTCGCGGCCGAACAGGATCACACCGGCGCGGCGGGCTTTCACCTCCCGCCGGGGCGCAGGCAGCCGCGCACGGTCAAGCGCCTGGGCACCGAAAGCGTCGAAGCGATTTTCGCATTCAAAACCGCCATCGGTCAGGGCGCCGGCATCATCCGCCTGTCGCCGGATGCACAGGGGGAGATGAAAGCCTGGCTCATCTCCACCACCCTCGAATCAATCGACGGGCACGAGGAAAAGATCGGCGTCAACCGCCCCTCCGGCTCCGCCTATTCGCGCAATTTCGGCGGCGACAACTGGGCCGATATGCGCCGCAAGGCCAGCGCCTATGACGACCGCGAACCCACGGTGCTGGTCATCGGCGCCGCCCAGGCGGGGCTGTCGATCGCGGCGCGGCTCAATCAGCTCGGCGTCGATACGCTGGTGGTCGAGAAATGGCCGCGCATCGGCGATAGCTGGCGCAAGCGCTACCATTCTCTGGCGCTGCACAATTCCATCCACCTGAACCACCTGCCCTACATGGAATTTCCGCCGACATGGCCGAAATACATCCCCAAGGACATGCTGGGGAACTGGTTCGAATTCTACGCCGACGCGATGGAGATCAACTGCTGGACCGACACCGAATTCGTAGGCGGCACATGGGACGCGGCCAGCAAGCGCTGGACCGCGACCCTCAAGCGCGGTGACGGGACCGAGCGCACGGTGCACCCGAAGCACCTGGTGTTCGCCAACGGCGTCAGCTCCTACCCCATGATCCCCGACGTTCCCGGCCTGGGCGACTTCAAGGGCGAAGTCATCCATTCCGAGGGCTTCGACAGCGGCGCGGACTGGCGCGGCAAGAACGCCTTCATCCTCGGCACCGGCAGCAGCGCCAATGACATCGCGCTCGATCTGCACAGCCATGGGGTGAATACGACACTGATTCAGCGCGGCTCTACCACGGTGGTGTCGATCAACCCGAGCGCGCGGTTGAACGAGGCGATCTGGGATGAGGGCGGGGCGCTGGCGGATTGCGACCTGATCGTGTCGTCCTCCACCCCGCCTTTGACGCTGAAGGCCTATCAGTCGGTCGTCAAACGCATGGTCGAGCTGGATAAGGAGATGATCGAGGGCCTCAAGAGCATCGGCTTCAAGCACGATATCGGGGACGACCAGGCCGGGCACCAGATGAAGTATTTCCGCCGCGGCGGCGGTTACAACCTCGATGCCGGCAGTTCGGCGCTGATGATCAAGGGCGAGCTGGGCCTGCTGCAATATGACCGGATCGAGCGTTTCAATGCCGAGGGCGCACTGCTGAAAGATGGCACCACAGTGCCGGCCGATATGATCGTGCTGGCGACCGGCTACTACCCGCAGATGGAACTGGTGCGCCGCGCGCTGGGCGATGCGATGCTGGATCGGATTGGGGAGGTCTGGGGCCTCGGCCCGGATGGCGAGCTGAACAACATGTACAAGCGCACCAAACAGGAGGGCCTGTGGTTCATCGCCGGCGGCCTGGCGCAATGCCGCATCAACTCGAAGTATCTGGCCCTGCAGATCAAGGCGATGGAGCTGGGCCAGATCGGGCCGTTGTAAAGCCGAACCAACGGTATCGTTCTTGCATGCCTCTCGGCGGTGATCCCCGCCACGAGAGGAATGCACATGAACGGATTGGGCGGCCTCAATAAATCCCCGAACGGCGTTGTCATTGGCCTGGTGCAACTGAAGTTGCCCGAAATCACCAGCCGCGCCGACATCACCCGGCAGACCGAACGCATCGTGGCCATGGTGGGCAAGGCCAAGCGCGGCATGGCCACGCTCGATCTCGTGGTGTTCCCGGAATATGCGCTGCATGGGCTGTCCATGGACATACGCGATGAAATTCTGTGCGATCTCGACGGACCGGAGGTCGCCGCGTTCAAGCGCGCCTGCATCGAGCACACGGTCTGGGGCTGCTTTTCCATCATGGAGCGCAATCCCGGCGGCATGCCCTATAATGCCGGCCTGATCATCGATGATGCCGGCGCGTTGCAGCTCTATTAACGCAAGCTGCATCCCTGGGTCCCCGTCGAGCCGTGGGAGCCCGGCAACCTCGGCATTCCCGTCATCACCGGCCCGAACGGCTGCAAGCTGGCGCTGATCATCTGCCACGACGGCATGTTCCCCGAAATGGCGCGGGAGGCTGCCTATAAAGGCGCCGAAATCATGCTGCGCACCGCCGGCTACACGCCCCCGGTGCGCGATGCCTGGCGCTTCACGAACCAATCGAACGCCTTCTGCAACCTGATGGTGACCGCCAGCGTCTGCATGTGCGGCTCCGACGGCACCTTCGACTCCATGGGGGAGGCGATGGTCTGCGACTTCGACGGCACCATCATCGCCCATGGCGCATCGGGCCGCGCCGATGAGGTCATCACCGCCGAGGTGCACCCCGATTTGGTGCGGGAGGCCCGCGGCGTCTGGGGGGTGGAAAACAACATCTACCAGCTCGGGCATCGCGGCTATGCCGCGGTCAAGGGGGGCGCCGGCGACTGCCCCTACACCTATATGCACGACCTCGCAGCCGGCCGTTATCACCTGCCGTGGGAGGCGACGGTGCAGATCACGGATGGCACCAGTTGCGGGATTCCGGCGCCGACGCGGCTCTATCAAGGATCCGGACCGGTGGAATAGACGGCACCGGCCCTAAAATCAGAAGGCCGCCCCGAAGGCGGCCTTCTTTCGGATCCGATGACCGCCAGCCGTTACGCGGCGGGCATGCGGTGCAGACCGCACAGCTTGTTGCCGTCGGGATCACGCAGGTAAGCGAGATACATCGAACCGGCCGGGCCCTGGCGGATGCCCGGCGGATCCTCGATCGAGGTGCCGCCATTCGCCACGCCCGCGTCGTGCCAGGCCTTGGCCTGCTCGGGGTTGGCCATCGCGAAGCCCAGCGTGCCGCCATTGGCATGCGTGGCCGCCTTGCCGTCGATTGGCGGGGTCACCAGGAACCGGCCGCCATTATGCGAATAAATCAGCCGACCGCGGGCGTCCTGCACGCCCGGCGCGGCGCCGATGGCGGCAAATATCGCGTCGTAGAAGACCTTTGACCGGGCGATATCGTTGCTCCCGACCATGATATGGGTAAACATTCTGTTCTTTCCCCTCCGGATAGCACAGGACCCCTGTCCGCGCCGCGCGAACAGACCACGATTTCCCCGGCGCGGAAAGAGTGTCCGGGCCGTTTCAGACCGCCAGCAGCCGCGCCGCCCAGTCTTCCACCGGATCCCGGCTGCCGATATCGGCCTGCACCAGCCCGCCCATCATGAATGTCGGTGACACATGAATCCCGTTCTGGCGGGCATATTTGCAATGCCATTTGATCTCCCGATCCAGGTCGGGAATCGCGAAGGCCCCGGCCACCGCCACACCGCTATAATCCTCGATGCGCGCGATGATCTGGGCGGGAGTCGCGTCCATGTTCGCGCCGGTGCAATGGCGCTCGAACTCGAACTCTTCGCGATGCGCCGCCACCGCGGCCATGACCGCTTTCGCGCTCTCTTTGCCGCCCGGCAAGGTGGAGGCCGCCAGAATGCAGCGCACGATCACGCCGGAGAACATATGCCACGGCTGCGACTGCAACCGGATGGCAACCGTGATCCTGTCCGCGCCGGCGAAGGCCAGCAGATCATCGAGCTTGCCGAAGGCGCGCACGGAATGCGGGCATGTCGGCTCCAGGAACGCCTCAAACAGGCGTGGCCCATGGCCCCAAACAAGCGGGTCGGCGTGCCAGGTCGTCTGCGTCATCAACGTCATCCCCTTCTGTCCGTTCAAAGCGTGGCGGCGGCCGAACCCGTCAGGCGTTGCCCATCGTGAAGGGCTTCAACACCGCGTTCAACACGCTATGCACTGGCGTGGGCACGCCCAGTTCCTTACCCATCGCGACCACCTTGCCGGTCAGCCAGGGCAGCTCAATCCGCCCGCCGCGGATCAGGTCATGCGCCATGGAGGCCATCATATCGGCCGGCATGCCCTTGGTGCCCGCGACCATCTTCTCCACCACGTCCGCCGGCAAGGCGATGCCCTTGGCGCGCCCGACCGCGGCGACCTCGGCGAAGCCGGCCTCGAACAGCGGGAAAATATCCGGATCGTCGCGCAGCTTGCCGAAGGGGTTGCGGGTGGCGGCGGTCAGGGCGCTGTTGGTCGCCAGCAGGATGTATTTCAGCCAGAGGTCGGTCAGGATGCTGGCACTATGGGTGGCATCGAACCCCGCCTGCTTGCACAGCGCCAGGAACGCGTCGCCGCGCGGGCTGAGGCCGCCGGCCAGTTCGCCGAACACCAGGCGCATGAAGCTGCCGGTCTGGCGGATCACGCCCGGCGCGATGATGGTCGCGCTGATCTGCGCCACCCCGCCCATCACAGCCCCCGCGCCCAAAATCGGGATCAGCCGATCGGCCGCGTCGATCCCGTTCTGCAGCGGGATGACGGCGGTGTTGGGCCCGACCAGCGGGCGGATATGCTCACCCGCGCTCTCGACGTCCCAAAGCTTGACGCAGAACAGCACGAAATCCACCGGCCCGATCGTAGCAGGGTCGTCGGTCGCCTGTGTCGGCTGGATATGGGTTTCACCCCGCCCGCCCTCAATCTTCAACCCGTTGGCCTGCATGGCGGCCAGATGCGCGCCGCGCGCGACGAAGGTCACATCCGCCCCGGCCTTGGCCAAAGCGGCGCCGAAGGCACCGCCGACGCCACCGGCGCCGATAACTGCGATTTTCATGATCCTGGATCCTTATGGTTCAAGCGGGATCGAATTCCCGGTCTTTTTTCGGAATGAGGTCGTAAGGCAGCGCGAAGCCCGGCATGGCCTTAAGCCGATCGGACCAGGCAACGACATTGGGCCAGCGGGTGATATCGAGACCGCCTTCGGCCATGAACACCATGCGCCCCCAGCAGCCGATATCGGCGATGGTCAGGCTGTCCCCCACCAGCCACTGCCGGCCTTCGAGCGACCGATCAACGAAGCCAATCGCCGCCTCGGCCAAGGGACGGAAATAGTCCATCACTGCCGGATCGACCTGCCGGAACCGGCTGTAGTGCCGCACCTTGGCGACATTGGTGATCTGGTCCGCTTCCCAGTCCAGCCATTCGCGGGCGGTCCAACGGTCCTGCTCGGTCTTGCCCTCGAACACGCCGGTCGTGGCCGCAAGGTAGCTGAGTACCACATTGGACTGCACGATGGTCAGGCCACGATGCTCCAGCACCGGCACCTTGCCGTAGCGGTTGCGCGCGAGATGGTCGGGCTCGTTCTGCTTGCCGATTTTCAGATTGACGGTGCGGAAGCTGAACGGCAGGCCGGACAGCGACAGGAACAGCATCGGCTTGTAGCTGGAGCTGGAGGTGAAGCTGCCATACAGCGTCAGCCGGTTGAACGGGTCCATAATCGTGACTCCCCTTGGTCTCCGGACACAAAAGAGGGGGGAAGCGGAAACCGCAACCCCCCTTTTCCGTCGAACCGTGAAACCAGGCTCAGCGCTTGCTGAACTGGAAGCTCCGGCGGGCCTTGGCCTTACCGTATTTCTTACGCTCGACCGCGCGCGAGTCACGCGTCAGGAAGCCGGCGCTTTTCAGGATGCCGCGCAGATCCGGCTCGTAATAGGTCAGCGCGCGGCTGATGCCGTGACGAACCGCGCCGGCCTGGCCGGACAGCCCGCCACCAGCGACGGTGCAGACGACATCGAACTGGTTGTGACGGTCGGAGACCAGGAACGGCTGCGCCAGCAGCATGCGCAGCACGGGGCGAGCGAAATATTCGATCACCTTCTTGCCGTTCACGGTGATCTCGCCCTTGCCGGGCTTGATCCAGACGCGGGCGGTGGATTCCTTACGACGGCCGGTGGCGTAGGAACGGCCTTGCGCGTCGCGCTTCGGCTCCGCCTTGGGGCGGTCCATCAGGGCGGCGTCGGTGCCAATAACGGCCTGCTGCGCGGTGAGCGCGTCTTTCAGGTCCGCGAGGCTGCGGGTTTGGGTGCCGGACATCTGGATCAGCCCCTCTTGTTCTTGGGATTGAGGGCGCCGACGTCGAGCGAGACAGGCTGCTGACCGTCATGCGGGTGGGCCGGGCCGCCATAAATGTGCAGGTGCTTCATCTGGGCGCGCTGCAGCGGGCCGCGAGTGATCATACGCTCTACCGCCTTTTCCAGAACCCGCTCCGGGTGCTTGGATTCGAGGCGCGAGCGAATGGTCCGGCCCTTGATGCCGCCGGGATAGCCGGTGTGGTAATAAAACACCGACTGGTCGAGCTTGTTGCCGGTGATCTTCACCTTGCTCGCGTTCACGACAACGACGTTGTCACCGCAATCGACATGCGGGGTGAACTGCGGCTTATGCTTGCCACGCAGGCGGTTGGCGATGACGACGGCCAGACGGCCCAGAACGACGCCTTCGGCATCGATCAGGATCCAGCCCTTCTTCACCTCCGACGGCTTGATGGAGGGGGTGGTTTTCAACATGAGACTACAGGTTCCGTGGGTTTTGGAAGCGCGGCTTATGCGGGCGGCATGGGGTTCGGTCAAGCATTTTTCTGTGTGGTAATATAATACCACATATTTCGGCACATCCCGACTGCCGAGTGTCAAAACCTACTGACCAGTTGACATCGCCGCCCTGCCCTTTAAGCCTGCCGCAAACGCAACGCGGGGCCCCGGACATGACGCAACCCACTTCCTCCCATCCCACCCAGACGGTCGACGCCGTCATCGTCGGCGCCGGCTTCGGCGGGCTGTATATGCTGCACCGCCTGCGCAAGCTCGACCTGACCACGCGCGTCTTCGAAGCCGGCACCGGCGTCGGCGGCACCTGGTACTGGAACCGCTACCCCGGTGCGCGCTGCGATGTGGAAAGCATGCAGTATTCCTACTCCTTCTCCGAGGACCTGCAGCAAAAATGGAGCTGGAGTGAGTTGTTCGCCTCCCAGCCGGAAATCCTGCGCTACGCCAACCATGTCGCGGATCAACTCGATCTCCGGCGCGACATCACGTTCGAAACGCGGGTGGTGGCGGCGGCGTTCGACGAAGCCGCCAACCGCTGGACCGTGCGCACCGACAAGGGCGATGTCGTGTCCGCCCGGTTCTGCATCATGGCCACCGGCTGCCTGTCCACCGCCCGCAAGCCCGACTTCCCCGGCATGGACAGCTTCAAGGGCCAGACCTTCCACACCGGCCATTGGCCGCATGAGGGCGTCGACCTCACCGGTCTGCGCGTTGGCGTTATCGGCACCGGCTCCTCCGCCATCCAGGCCATCCCCGTGATCGCCCAGCAGGCGGCTGAGGTCACCGTGTTCCAGCGCACGCCGAACTTCTCCATCCCGTCCCGCAACGGCCCGATGCGCCCGGAATATGAGGCGCAGTGGAAGGCCACCTACCCGGAACAGCGCGCCAAGGCCCGCATGAGCCGCAATGGCGTGCTGACCAATCCGAACGATTTCTCCGCGATGTCGGTTTCGGATCAGGAGCGTCTGCGCATCCTCGAAGAGCGCTGGCAGGCCGGCGGCACGGTGTTCATGGCCGCGTTCAACGACCTCGTGCTGAACCAGCAGTCCAATGACGCGGCGGCGGAGTTCGTGCGCGGCAAGATCCGCTCATTGGTCAAAGACCCCGCCACGGCCGAACTGCTGACGCCGAAGAACCACCCCATCGGCACCAAGCGCATCTGCGTCGATACCGACTACTTCCTGACCTATAACCGCGACAACGTGAAACTGGTCGATGTCAGCAAGGCCCCCATCGAGGCCCTGACCGAAAGCGGCCTGCGCATCGGCAGCACCGAATACGCGTTCGACGCCATCGTCTTCGCCACCGGCTTCGATGCCATGACCGGCACCCTGACCCGCATCGACATTCGGGGCCGCGACGGCGAGACCCTGGCCGCGAAGTGGGAAGCCGGCCCGCGCACCTATCTCGGCCTGATGACCGCCGGCTTCCCGAACCTGTTCATGATCACCGGTCCGGGCAGTCCGTCGGTGCTCAGCAACATGATCGTGTCCATCGAGCAGCACGTGGACTGGATCACCGACTGCATCGCGTCCCTGGGGGCGCGTCAGATCGACCGGATCGAGGCCAACCGCGACGCCGAAGACAACTGGGTCGCGCATGTCAATGAAGTCGCGTTCAAGACGCTCTACCCCTCCGCCAATTCCTGGTACATGGGCGCGAATATCCCGGGCAAGCCACGGGTGTTCATGCCGTATATTGGTGGCGTCGGAAACTACCGCGTGAAGTGCCAGGAAATCGCGGCCAACGACTATGAAGGCTTCGAGCTGTCCTCCTCCGCCCAGGCCGTCGCGGCGGAGTAGCGCGCAGGCAACGACGGAAACAAAAAACGGGAGGTCCGGTCGCGATGCTCAGACGTCAGTTGTTACAAGCACTGGCGGCTGGGGCGATCATCACGGCGACCGGAGAGGCCCGCGCCCAAAACGACAAATGGGGCGCCGCCCAGCAATACCCCGAAGGATGGGTCGGCGGCCTGTCGTTCGACCCGACAAGGCGGGTCGGCAACTATTCCGGCGGTTTCGAAAGCTTCCTGCCGTTCCGCCGCATCCGTCCGGGTCAACACGCGCTGCCGCTGACCTCGGTTCAGAAGACGGTGAAATATCAATCGGATTTCGGGTCGAGTGTGCCGGACGAATACCTGAATCGGTGGCCCGTCACCAGCCTGGCGATCGCCCGCAAAGGCGAAATCTGGTTCGAAGCCTATCGCTTCGACCGAACCGCCAGCACGCGCTTCACCAGTTGGTCGATGGCCAAAAGCGTCACCTCGCTGCTGCTGGGCATCTGCCTCGACCGCGGCCTGATTCATGCCTTCGACGACGTGGCGGAGACCTATGTCCCGGAATTGCGCGGCACGCTGCATGGCGGCTGCACACTCCGCAACCTCGCCAATATGTCCAGCGGCGCCGCCATCGAACACGAGAAGGACGCCTCGATCGTCGTTCCGTCCGCGTTTACCAGCAAAAAATCGAGCGTCGCGACGACGGTCGCCAACTGGAACGCCCGCAAGGAAGAACAAGGCAAGCGTTTCAACTACAACGAACTCTGCGCCTTGACCGTCGGCATGGTGATCCGGCGGGTGAGCGGGCTGTCACTATCCGAATTCGCCGAGGAAGCCTTATGGCGGCCACTCGGAACGGAGGCCGAAGCCACCTGGACGACCGATTCAGAACGTAATGAATATAATTGCATCGGGTTCGCCGCCCGGCTGCGTGACTGGATCAGGCTCGGAATGCTGATCGCGCAACGGGGCCGCGCCAACGGCAAGCAGATCGTGAGCGAACGCTGGATCACCGAATGCACCACCTGGGGCCCAGCCGACGGGCAGGTTCGCTATGGCGTGGCCTCCCCCAATGCGCTCCTCGGCGGCTACAAGGCCTTCATGTGGCACGCTCGGCCTGATGGATCGCAGGTGGTGTTCAACGGCCATCACGGTCAGCGCGTATTCATCGACATGGAGACGCAAACAGTGCTGGCGCAAACCGCGGTGGACCACGCGGGCGCCTGGCAGCGGGAGCTTTACGCGATGTTCGCCGCCGCGGTGAAGCTCCCGGGATAAGACTGCCCTTCTTTGTTCCGCCAGCGGGAAGACAATAACATCCCGGCCGCATGGATAAACGATATCAAATTGCAATTTATCCCGAGAAGTCCCGCAACCGTCCAGACCTCTCAGATAATCGTTCACCGATGATGCGCTTTGCACGAACAGGATCGGCGAAATAGCCCGTCACATCGTTGATTATGCCGCTAACCGCGATTACGCTCCCGGCATACAGTAGGGAGCCTTGAGATGACTGCCGTACAGGAGTTGGTCGCCGACCCCGTGAGCTTTATTCGTCACAATCTGTTGAAGATTGACGGATACTGCAATGATCCGCCGCCGCAGGCCTTTCAGCCGAACGGCACCATCCAGTTGACCCTGCAGGACGTGACCAACGATTATGGCGGCGTACAGCGGCCGCGCAACCGCAAAGGTGTTTACGCGCTGAATAACTGGATTCAGGGCACAACTCAATACAAGGCAACCAATCTCTATCTGGTTCGACTGGCGACGCCAAACGACGTGGAAAGCTTTACCGCCTATATCTGCCCCTATCGGACCAATGCCTCCCTGTCGAAACATCTGGGCCAGGATGCGGCCCTCATGTTCACCGCGGAAATGACCGGCTGCTCCTTCGGGGTCGGCATTCCGAACAACGGCGGCGTGCTGGTCATGCACTCCAACGAGGCGCAGCTCGCCACGCAAAACTCAACCGCCCCGCAGGTGCAGGGGCAGTTGCAGCAACTGCAAGGCGCGAATGCCAATGCGCGCATGCTGCAGCCTGGCCAGTACCGGCATGTCGACGACCAGGGAATGGATACCCGCTCGACCACCATCGGTATCCGCAAGGGCAGGAAATGGGAATTCTGGTTCCAAAACTTTAACTACGGTGCCGGCCAGGGCGATCAAGTCATCAGCGTCACAAAGATCAAGTGACGCCAAGCCGTTGTTCGGCCTGGATTCGGATGATGCACTGTGCGGCCGAACCCTGGCGGTACCGCTCGGATACTTGTTCCCTTATGCCACCTTTCACAGTGTCACCATCCGCTCGACGAGCCCGTCGCACGCTTGATCATTCCGCCTCGGACGGTTATGGTTTCGCTTTTGGCGGGGGAACGAGCGATGACAGCTGTTCAGGAGCTAGCCCATCTTATTCATCGCATGGCAGGGATTCGCGAACGGACATGGCGCAAACATATGGAATCGTTCAGTGATTGGTTGCTTACACCCACACCGAACGCCGGACATAATCCGCCATGCCCGCCACCGATGAGGATAC
>CAIXEA010000050.1 GCA_903918315.1 uncultured Acetobacteraceae bacterium
CACGGTGACGCCATCCGCCGTCATCAGCGGCCCGACGATGCTCACCGGCCTGATCCACTGCGCCAAGTGCGGCGGCGCCATGACTATCCGCACCGGCAAAGGCGGACGCTATCGTTATTACGCCTGTTCGATGAAAGCCCGCCAGGGACCGACAGCCTGCGAGGGTATGGCGATGCCGATGGACAAGCTGGACGATCTTGTCGCCAGCCATCTCGAAGACCGTCTCCTCCATCCCGAAAGGCTGGAAACGATCCTCGCCACCGTGCTCGACCGGCGGCAGGAGCGATCAGAGCGCCAGCATGAGCACATCGGCGAATTGAACCGGCGTGCGGCCGAATCCGAAGCGCGTCTCAAGCGCCTCTACGACGCCATCGAGACGGGCGTCGCCGACCTGCACGACCCGGCGCTTAAGGACCGCATCGACGGCCTCAAGGCCATCCGCGACCAGGCGAAGGCCGATGCCGAGCGCGCCCAGGCCATGCTTGAAAACTCCGGCAGCAAGGCCGTTACCCCGCTAATGGTGCGCACCTTCGCCGAAACCGCGCGGCGGCATATCCGGCTTGAAGGCGGTGGCTATCGCCGCGACCATCTTCGCGCGCTCGCCCAGCGCGTTGAGGTCGCAGATGGCGAGGTCCGGATCATGGGATCGAAGTCCCGGCTGCTACAGGTGCTAACCGGAAAAAATGGCGTAAATTCAGTGCCCACTCAGGGACTGAAGTGGCGGAGAGGCAGTCCGCCATCTTGCGACCCGTATCGATCTACCGTGATGCCCAATGCGGCCTAAAACCTACAGTATTTACCTTCACTAAATCCACCTGCGTCTACCGGAACCCAATTGCATCCAGGCTCCCGATGGGGGTAGTCTTGGGGGTAGGAACCTTGGGGGTAGGACTGATGGGCAAGCTCTCCGCTGTGATGATTAAGGCGCTGCGGTTCCCCGCTGACAAGACCCGCCCCGTGCGGTTCGGCGATGGCGAGGGCCTGTATCTCCAACTGGCCCCTGGTGACACGAAATCTTGGCTCTTTCGCTACACCCTCCACGGCAAAGCCCGGGAAATGGGCCTGGGCGTGGTTGGGGACGCCCCGGACGGTGTGCCCTTGGCGAAAGCGCGCATTCTCGCCGGAGAAGCCCGCGCCAAGCTACGCGATGGCACGGACCCCATCGGCAACCGACAAGCCGAACGGCAAGCCAAACTCCGCGCGGAACTGGAAGCAGCGGAGCGGACTTTCAAAGCGGCGGCACTCGCGTTGGTCGCGGGCAAGCAAGCCGGATGGCGCAGCGCCAAGCACGCCGCGCAATGGCTGGCGACCCTGGAGGCTCACGCGTTCCCGGTTATCGGCGCCATGCCGATCGCGTCGATCACGACGGATGACGTGCTGCGGGTCCTGCGCCCGATCTGGGAGACGATACCGGAAACAGCCTCCCGACTCCGCCAGCGCGTGGAAGCGGTGCTGGACTCCGCCCGCGTGCAAGGCTGGCGCACGGGGGAGAACCCGGCACGCTGGAAGGGGCATCTGGCCGGGGCACTACCCGCACCAAGCCGCGTTAAACGAGTGCAGCACCGCCCGGCTCTCCCTTGGCAGCAGATTGGCGCCTTCATGGCGGTGCTGGCGGAACGGGATGGCATGTCCGCGCTGGCCCTGCGCTTTGTGATCCTGACCGCGGCGCGCACGGGCGAGGTACGGGGCATGCGCTGGCGGGAAGTGGACCTGGACGCCAAAGTCTGGGTCGTCCCCGGGGAGCGCATGAAGGCAAGCAAGACCCACCGTGTGCCCCTCTCCCCGGCTGCGCTGGGCGTGCTGCATGAGGTGCTCCCGTTGCGGCGCAAGGCCGACGATCTGGTGTTCCCGAGCGTCCGCAAGAATACCGCGCTATCGGATATGGCGCTGTCCGAGGTGGTACGCCGCATGAACGCGTCCGACGTCGAGGGCGCCCCGCCGCTCTGGCGCGATGCCGAGGGCCGTCCGATTGTCCCGCACGGGTTCCGCAGCACGTTCCGCGATTGGGCTGGTGAGACGCGTCCGGAAGGGCGGGAGGTGGTGGAACGAGCCTTAGCGCACAGCATTGAGGACAAGGCCGAGGCGGCCTATGCCCGCTCCGACCTGCTGGACAAGCGCCGGCCGCTGATGGAGGCTTGGGGGAGACAGTGCGACCAGCCGGTGGAGGCTCCGCCGAACCGGCAGTGATCGATGACCTAGTGGCCACGGACGGGTCGGACCAGGGAGGCATCTGCGATGGCGAGCATTGAACAGTGAGAAAGTGCCCGCTTGGGCGAAGCTCGAGCGAGGTAAGGATATGGAAGCCCTATTGAGAGATATCCTCCGGGTCAAAGGCCCGCATGCCTCACTCAAACCGCCAAATATTGCGGCCCTGGAGATACTGTCAGCCTGCGTACGAATGTACCGCGAGGGTGCCCGTTTTGAAAAAAATGAGGCTGGCAAAGCTGGTCTTGAGACAAGACGAGACGCAGGAGCCGCTGCGAAAAAATTGGCTGAGCTATTACCTCAGGTAATTTTAGAGAAATGCGCGGCCGCCGACGCGGCATTTGGTCGCACCATAACAGGCGAGATTCCCCCGGATTTTGTCGCACTGAAGGAGCTGATTCAGAATCTGAAAAGGTTAATGGATGTCTTGGAGGAAAATCTTCAGACGACCTTACCCGAGTTTGTGGGAGACTCTAAGATTGTTTGGCACAGGTACGCACCAAGGCTCGCAGAAGCGTTTCGGGTTGCCATGTCTAGCACTAATTCAAAACGATTGGGACTATCGAACGATGGTCCGGTCGTACGATTTGTGACGGCTGTTATACCGTACGTGACGGGTGACGGTCCGAAGACGGGCGCAGTGGCCCAACACCTAAAACGAACTCCCCATGCGTAGACCGGGACAAACAGCACTCGTGAAATGTCCCGGTACAAAACAAGCCCTGCATTTGTCCTCGATGTGTTTGGGTGGCGATACGATCATATCTGGCATCCCAACGCACCAGGAGATGCCCCTATGGATACACAGACCACTAACACCAGCGGCAAGCGCGACCGCCGCAAGCTCGCATACGTGCCGGATGATCCCCTGCTGACCGCCGCCGAGGCGGCCGCCGAACGGGGGCAAGCCCTCTCGACATTCTGGCGCGATGTCGCGGCCGGCCGCGTGCCGGCGGCCTATTACGTCTCGCCTCGCTGCCCGCGCTGGCGTCGTTCGGAACTCCGAACCGCCCTTGAGGCAACCCGCGTTCTGTCCCGCGCATAAAATAACCGCCCCGATGCGCGAGCACCGAGGCGGGAAGTCGTAATGTCGTCAGTAAGCGGGCGAATATTAAGCGATTTCAAGCCGATAGTGCAAGCGCTGTGCGGGGTTATGGAGTACATAACCATGAAAGTCTACGTCGTTGACACCTCAGACAGCCTCATTGAACTGGCAGAACACGCCGAAGCGAACGGCGCGCGCGTGATCGGCCGCCTCCTGCGCCTATCCGGAGGGGGGCACATCGCTATTTTGGTAGCGGAGCAGCACACTGACATGTGCGCCACTAAGGCCTACCTCCAAGCCAAGAAAGGGCCGGGTTGCGTCCTGATTAACGATCTGGCTGGCGAGGGACCGGACGCTTGGCAATGCGGGGAAGCGGCGGCAGCGGTGTTTGGCCAAGCCGTTATGATAGTGGCCGACACGCACGACAAATTCGTCGATCTCATCCCCATTGTGGCGCGCATGTGGTCCACGACCTTGGTAGTCGCCACGACCCCCGAGGCAACTCAACTCTGGGCAAACATCATGCCCAAAGGCGCGTTGCTCTTTGGCACGGATGGCTCCCATTGGATGGGGAGGGTCGCGTGACAGAGGCCATCAATCTCGCCGACATCGCCGCGCAACGGCAGGCGCTCGCGGCGCGAGGCTATCGACCGGTACCGCTCTATTCATGGAACCAGGAGAATGATTCAAATGGACGCCCCATCCCGCGAACGTCTCGCGGTAAGCGGCCCTTTGGCAACGAATGGGCGGAACGGGCGCGTCGCAACCCACCGGAGGCAGCGACGGTACCGCCGACGGCCATCGCCGCTAATACCGGGGTGCTCTGCGACGGGCTTCGCGTCATTGATATCGACGTGGACGACCCGATCGCTGCCCGGCGCGTCAGCCAATTGGCAGAGGCGACTCTGGGGTCTGGGCTCGTACGAAGTCGCCCGGGGTCTGGACGGTGCGCAATCCTTTACGCGGCGGCGGAGGACGAACCGGGCAAGCGAGTGACAAGCGGCCCCCTGGGCAAGATCGAGGTGCTTGGGAGGGGCCAACAGCTACACGCGCTCGGCCCTCACTACACCGGGGTTGAGTTGGTATGGTCTCCCGCGCCACCGACGGAATACCCGCGCGATGCGTTGCCGACGGTATCAGAGGCGCAGATCACTGACTTCCTATCGCAGGCAAGAGGGCTACTCGGGGATGCGCCGACCGCCCCAGAGAGCCCACCCCTTCAAACCTCCGGCGGCGAGGAAGACTGGGTAATCCAAGCGTCTCTGCTGCAAGCTATCTCGGCGGTATCAGAGGCTCCCGAGGGTTCGCGCAACGACACGTTGAACCAGCAGGCATTCCGCCTCGGGCGGTATGTCGCGCTTGGCCTGGTTGAAGAATCCGAGGTTGTTGAGCAGCTTACCCTGGCCGCCGAACAGGCCGGTCTGGAGCTGGGCGAGATCACCGGCACGATCGCCAGCGGCCTACGTGGTGCACGGAAGGCGTTGCAAGCAGGGCCGTCGGTAGCGGCGGCGCCGCCCGCTGCCTTCGCCCCCTTTGGCATCCTTACGCGCGGTAGCATCGATCGCTGGATCGCTGGTCCGCCGCCGCCGCCGGCTTTCATCATCCAGGATTTCGTCGAACAGGGGGCTGTCGCTCTGCTGGCCGGCGAGGGCGGTGCGGGGAAAAGCTACATCGCTTTGCTTGCCGCCAGCGCGGTCGCCACTGGGCACGAGTTCCTGGGCAAGCGGACGGTCCCAGGGCGGGCGGTCTGCCTGTTCGCGGAGGATAGCGAGGGCGCACTGCATGCCCGCCTGAGCCGCATCTGCAAGGCCCGTGGCGTGGCGCTGGCGGCGCTGGGAGGCACCCTGTTTCCGGTCTCCACAGTGGACGATCCAATGGACGCCCGAACCCTTTGGTCAGCGGGTAAACCGACCATGCGGTTCGCGCTGTTGGAGCAGGAACTGGGCGGCATCTCCGACCTAAAGTTGCTCGTTCTGGACAACGTGACGATGATGTTCGACGGCAATGAGATCGACCGGCGCGAAGTCGGCGGCTTTCTAAGCCATCTCGGAGCGGTCGCGCGGCGGCTCAATATCGGGATCATCTTGATCCACCACGCCAGCAAGTCGAACGACGGGACGAGCCTGCGCATGGCCTCGGGTTCGACCGCCTGGATCGCGCAAGTGCGTGCCGCCGCGGAACTACGCAAGGCAGCGGACGGTCACCCGCCCCGCTTTGCTGTCCGCAAGATCAATAACGGCCGCGAATGGTCGGCCGAACTGTTCTGGACGTCGGACGGGGTGCTTCTACCGATGACCGAGGCGGGCGCCCAAGCACCCGGCGGAGAGTTCCACCAACAGGCGTTCCTGGCCTGCCTCAGGGCTATAACGGCCCGGAAGGACTACGCCAGGGCTTCCAGGCAAAGTCCGAACTACGCGCCCAAGATGTTCACGGGGATGCGCGAGGCGTGCGGGGCGACGAGGGGCGATCTCGAACAGGCGATGAACAATCTGCGGGACGCCGGGCACATCATGGAAGGCGAGGTCGGTAAGGCGGTGAACCGCCAAAGACGGATAGGGCTAATGATCGTGGCGACGCCGTCGGACGAGCCCGACGGATAGGGTGCTCTGGGTTGCTCTGGGTAGTCCACTAAGTCATTGATATTGCTTGCTCTCAATATTTTGCTCGCGGTGCTCTGGGTATCCCGTAAGTCATTGATTTCCCATGCTCGGGGTGCGCTCGCAGTGCATGCTCTGTGTCCCCCATACCCCCTAAGGGCGAGCGCGCTCTTTCAGGGCGCGCGCTCGCCCTTTAATGGCCACTATAATCGACGAAACACGCAATGAGAATCGCGAACGACAAACCGGTGAGGGTGGTACAACCCGCCCTTCAACCCCAAACGCCGGTCATATCGGGCGCTCCACGCCGGCCAGCAATCGCCGATGCCGCGCGTATCCCTTGGCCTGGTGCGCATAACCGAGGACTGGCGCGCTTCACGGGCGTCGCCCTGGGCACCGCGCGAAGCTGGAACCGTGGCAGGCGCCGGCCCCCGGTATCCGTGCTGACCGCTGTTCAGAACCGCATCGCGGACGTTGCGAGCGAGGCCGGGACGATTGCGCTCTGGATGCGCACGGAGGTTGCCGCGAGGGAACGCGAACCGCAGACCTCGCGGGGATTCATGCGGCACCGCGCGGCGGCGCCGGTGCGGGTTGGGTCGCGGTGGGGGGGAGCGTTCGTCCGGCCCTGCCGACAACGTGGCCTCTAGCCTCACGTCGCCAGTTCTTGGTCGTCACCTTTGTACCGCTGCTATTTCGGCTTCCATTCACGCGATAGCCGCTGCGCTTCGGAGATGTCGGCGGGCGTCATGCGGCTAGCGTCCAGATCGCGGTTGTTCCCACCTATCTCATCGCCACCGGCTGCCCCAAGGTTTGACCACATGTAGGCCAGGACGTAATCACGCGGCACGCCTTGGCCGTTTCTATACATGACCCCGAGGTTGGTCTGGGCACGGGCGTTGCCCTGGTCGGCAGCGAGCCGATACCATTTCACCGCCTGGACGTAATCACGCGGCACGCCCTGGCCGCTGTCATACATGAACCCGAGGTTGGTCTGGGCACGGGCGTTGCCCTGGTCGGCAGCGAGCCGATACCATTTCACCGCCTGGACGTAATCACGCGGCACGCCCTGGCCGCTGTCATACATGAACCCGAGGATGGCCTGGGCATCGGCGTAGCCCTGGTCGGCAGCGAGCCGATACCATTTCACCGCCTGGACGTAATCACGCGGCACGCCCTGGCCGCTGTCATACATGAACCCGAGGTTGGTCTGGGCACGGGCGTAGCCCTGGTCGGCAGCGAGCCGATACCATTTCACCGCCTGGACGTAGTTCTGCGGCACGCCCTTGCCGGTGTAATACATGAACCCGAGGATGGCCTGGGCATCGGCGTTGCCCTGGTCGGCGAGAGGTTTCAGCAACGGAATCTCCCCCGCGTAGTCCCCTCGCTCGTCCGCCGCGATGACATCCTCCCACACCCCAGCAATAGCCGGTCCTGCCAGCCCTATCGCCAGCAGCGTCGCCAGGGTTGTGATCCAGCGCATTGTCATGTCCTACGTCCCTACTCCAGCACCAGCACCTCACGGCTGTAGTCGAATGATACCTTTTTGAACCGGCTGAGGAAGCTCTGCCCCAACAGCAAGCTCCCGTTAACGTCGGCGATGGTGCCCCGGACGTTCTCAATCACCATGCTACCTACCTGAAGCCGACGGATGCGGAAGGTCTTCGATTTGATCGTGCTACCGTCCGCCAATTGATAGGTCTGGTCGCCCAGGAATTCTGCGGCGGTAATGGTCCCCATCCGCGTCAACGTCATGACCACGTCGGCTGGGATGGTTACATCGGTGGCTCCGCTGTCCACGGTGAAGTGCAACGGGATGACCCCGTTGATCAAGACGGGGACTTTGAAGGTACCGCCCTCCTTGGTGAGGCGGACCTCGTTGGTAGCGGCATAGGTTGGATTGGCGGCTACGGTAGCCCCCTTAAACTCGCCGTTGGCCCACATGCCGGACTGAATGAGCCCGTTGGCCCACGTGAAGGTCCCCTGTCCGGTCCGCTTGCCGTCCTGGAACTGTCCGACGTATTTGTCGCCATTGGCCCACGTGTAAGTCCCCTGTCCGGTCCGCTTGTCGTCCTGGAACTGTCCGACGTATTTTCGGCCGTCGGGCCAGGTGTAAGTCCCCTGTCCGTGCTGCTTGTCGTCCTGGAACTGTCCGACGTATTTGTCGCCATCGGCCCAGGTGTAAGTCCCCTGTCCGTGCTGCTTGTCGTCCTGGAACTGTCCGACGTATTTGTCGCCATCGGCCCACGTGAAGGTCCCCTGTCCGGTCCGCTTGCCGTCCTGGTACTGCCCGACGTATTTGTTTCCATTGGCCCGGGTCAAAGTCCCCTGTCCGGTCCGCTTGTCGTCCTGGAACTGTCCGACGTATTTGTCGCCATTGGCCCACGTGTAAGTCCCCTGTCCGGTCCGCTTGCCGTCCTGGTACTGCCCGACGTATTTGTCTCCATCGGCCCACGTGAAGGTCCCCTGTCCGGTCCGCTTGCCGTCCTGGTACTGGCCAACGTATTTTTCGCCGTCGGGATAGGTGACTATCACAATCCCGGACAACCGCCCCTTGTTGTATGTCCCTTCAATCCGCTTCCCGAGAACACCATTGGCGACCCACTCCTCAATACCTGGACCGTCTGCCATTCCGTCACGACAGGCTCCGGACCACGTAACACTCTCATTAGGAACCGGATGAGGATTCCAAACCGCGCAGCCATTTTGGTGGTCCAGGGTCCACCCCGCAGTATGGGTGGTCGGGTCGGCGATTGGTCCAGGCGGATTGGCTATTGCCGGAGTGAGGAGTCCCGCCGACAGCAAGCAAAATGATATCAAGGAAGCGGCCGGCCTTGGCAGTTGCGTCACCAGCCCCATCATCCATCCCCTGATCGGCATTAACGGAGATTAACCCAAACGCACTAGCTGCGGTTCCCCCCACTAAGGGCGCATTCCGTATCCCACACTAGCCGCGGTAAAAAATTTCCGGCCGTACGTCTGCCGCTCTGGTAGGATCGGCCACGGCCCTTCAGTGCGCATCATCGCCGACCTAACCCCCGACCATAGCGGACACTTGCTGGACTATCGCGGCGAAGTGCTGCCGTGGTGAGCCGTTGCGACCGGGCTAGTTCGCGATGCTCAACACATCTAACCGCGCGGCCTGATTTTGGTACAGCACCTTGCCACTCACCCGATCAACGACCTTCAGGCTCAGGATCAATGTGTCGTGGGAGTTCTGCGCCATGATCGAAAAATGCTCACGCAAATCGATATAGAATCCGTCCCGCCGCTCGTCGCCCGCGCGGCTGAGCGTGTATGCCTTGTACATCGCGCTCTGTTCGCCGTTGGTGAGCTTAAGCTCGGTATCCACCCGGGATGATCCCTGGCCGGCGAAGCAGGCGAGGATGTTGATATGGCCATTGCCCATGCCGCAGGTGAAGATGGCGATGTACGGATAGGTCTTGGCCTTTTCCGCCGCCTGCTCGGCCGCTGCCTGCTCGCGCGCGCGCTGCTCCGCCGCTAGTCGCGCATTTTCCGCCTGGCGATAGGCTTTGGCAGACTTGCCACTTTTGTGGCCTTCAGCGTCGTCGGCAAGGTAGGTGAGCGCATCGTCAACGTCCGGCGCGTCGGTGCCGCCATATGCCTCAGTGCGCATCCGCGCGACCACCGCCTTAAACGCCGCCTCATCCAAGACTTGATAGGATTTCAGCTTGCGCAACTGATCAGGGCTGGCATCGTCTATGGCATCGGCAAACTGGTAGTCATGCCAATTCTCGTAGCCCAGCGAAACCGCAAACGGCTCCTGCGCCTCAGTCCGGTCAGCCGTTGGGCCAACATTATAGGCGAAGATGCCGTCCCGGCCGAGCGCGGCCATATATTTTTGCAGGTTCTCCGCATTATCCACAATAATGTAACATTTGTCAGCGGTCACTGCCGCGAACAACGCGTCAGCCGTTTCAGCCACCAGGCTAAAGCGGCTCTTGGCCGGCACTTTCGCGAACTCCAGAAAAGCCGGTGCCGCAGCCAATCCGCGGAGTATGACTCCGTCCTCAGCTTTCACCGTGCACAATCCGTTCTCCGGCTTTCCGGCGATCGGCTTGCCCTTGCGGTAAATCCGCAAGCTGCCGGCGAGTTCGGTATGCTGCTTGGCCGCAGCATTGATACGCTCGATACGGTCGAGCATCTCCTGCGTGGCGCGATCACGCGCGCCGCGCGCTGCCGCCAATTTCTCCGCCCGCGCTGCGGCGAGGTCTGCCGGAGACACCGTCGCCAAACGTAGCAGGCCGGCATCGTTCAGCCGGGCCTGCACGTGTTGTGTCATCTGCATGTAGGCGTCATGGTTTTTCGCAACTTCGTAGCGCATATCGGATTGCTGGTAGAGTATGATTTCGTTGCCCTGGACCGGGTCAATCTGCGCGTTATAAACGATGATGAGGGGGAATTGCCGCCCCGCCCCGATGAGCTCAATCGGCTCGCCACGGTTCTCCGCCCAGTCCAAGGGCGCGAAGGTAAACGAGAACTTCGGCTTGGGATCTTGCGCCGTCGGGGCCGCTTGGATTCCTTTGCTGTCCAATGCACGCCCAAGCGCTTCCCCTAAAAGCAGCAGATAGCCATTCATATCCGGTGTTGCCGCTGAAGCAGTCGTGGCCTGTTCCAACGACAGGGCCGCCAGGGCCGACAGCTTATGCCGCGGGATACGTGTTGCAGCATCCATTAGCAGAATGTTTGTTGGCATGCTGCCATCGCCCAGTGTCCCATTGCCGGCCAGATCGCGCTTAAACAGCGGAGAGCGCGTATCGAGAAACATGGACACGCCCAACGATCCCAGGCCGTCCATCACTGACAGAGTGGCTTTGGTTTCTTGCGCTGCCTCTCGCGAATCGGCCTCCCGCCCGGCGCGGGCGATGTCCTGTGCGATCAGGAAATCGATCCCGTCCTTGATGGCTTTGGCGCGATCGGGCACCGCCGCCGCCGCAGGCGCCGGTGGGTTCGACGGAGCCGGTGGCACGTTCGTGGATGGCGCCGGTTTTCCTTGGGCCGCATTTGTCGCGGGCGTAGTTGATGGCTGCACCGCCGGCGGTGCGTCCGCGACCGGTGCGGGAACGACGGGTGTCGGAGTGGCGACGGCCGGTTGCGACGAAGCGGGCACCGCCGCCGCCGCAGGCGCCGGTGGGTTCGACGGAGCCGGTGGCACGTTCGTGGAAGGCGCCGGTTTTCCCTGTGCCGCATTTGCCGCGGGCGCCGTTGGTGGCTGCACCGCC
>CAIXEA010000051.1 GCA_903918315.1 uncultured Acetobacteraceae bacterium
GGACGAGCCGGGCCATGACGGTGGGAGCATGGGGTGATCGTTGAATGAAGACGGCAGGGAGCCTGGGCGTGGCGGGGCGGTTGGGGACGAAGCCGATGGCTCATCCTTTGTTCGTCATGGCCCCCAATTCGTCATGGCCCGGCTTGTCTGGGCCACCGGTCGCGGCACGGTGCGGGCGGCGGTGGCCCGGACGAGCCGGGCCATGACGGTCACTATGAGCATAGGGCGCGCGTTAGTTCGGGCGGCGGTGGCCCGGACGGGCGGGCCATGATGGTGGGAGCAGGGCCCGAAGACGTCACGCACGCATGGTGATCCGATCTCCAGAGGTCATGATATAGGCATTTGAATTTATGGAACAATTTCTCCAAGCCGGGATCATCGGCATCAGCCTGGGGGCGCAGTATGCGCTGCTGGCGCTGGGCTTTACACTGATCTTTGGCATTCTCGGCGTGGTGAATTTCTCCCATGGTGGGTTCTACATGTTGGGGGGCTACGTGGCGTATGCCTGCGTCGACCGCCTGGGCGTGCCCTATCCCGTGGCGGTGCTGGCGGCGGTGGCGGCGACGGCGGCGCTGGGCTGGGTGTTCGAATTGCTGCTGATCGAGCGGCTGGTGGACGATCACCTCGCGACGCTGATGCTGACGCTGGGCCTGTATCTGGTGATGTCCACCGCGATGCTGGAGGTGTTCGGCCCTCTGGCGATGGATTTCCGCTTCCCGGTGACCGGCGCGCTGCGATTCGGGCCGGTCTACGCGCCATTGGAGAATCTGGTGGTGCTGGGTATCTGCCTCACGGCCATCCTGGCCCTGTGGCTGGTGCTGTTCCGCACCGATATCGGCCGCGCGCTGCGGGCGCTGGCCGATGACCGCGCGGTGGCCATGGCGCAGGGGCTGCGGCCGAAGCTGCTCTTCCCCGCCGCGTTCGCGCTGGCGACGGGGCTGGCGGGGCTGACCGGGGCGCTGGTGACGCCGATCTTGTCGCTGTCGCCGGGGGTTGCGGATCCGGTGCTGGCGACGTCGTTTTTGACGGTGATCCTGGGCGGGCTCGGCTCACTCGGCGGGGCGGCGCTGGCGGCGTTCATCGTGGGCATCGTGGAGGCTTATTCCAGCGTCTATTTCGGCGGCTCGATCGGGGCGTTGATCCTGTTCGTGCTGGTGCTGCTGCTGCTGGTCTTCCGGCCCACCGGCCTGCTGGGCCGCGAAGTGCGGGGGGCCTGACCGATGCCGGGTTCGCTGCTGCCGCGGGCGCGGTTTCTGGGCGGCGCGGAGATCGCCGCGATCGTGGTCTTCGCCGCCTGCTTCGCGGTGCCGATGATGACCCGAAGCGTGCTGGTGTTCTCGGTCCTCAATCAGGCTTTGGTGGGCGTGGTGGCGGCGCAGAGCGTGTGGATCATGCTGCGCATGAATCTGCTGAGCTTCGCCTCCCCGGCGTTCATGGCCATTGGCGGCTACACGGTGGCGATCGCCGGGCAGTATGAGGTCACCAATGTCTTCCTGCTGACGGCGGCGGCGTTCGTCCTGCCGGCGCTGGTGGCGATCCCTCTGGGCGCCTTGGTGCTGCGGCTGCGGGGCACGTATTTCGTGCTGGTGACCTTCGTGCTGTCGCAGATCATGCAACTGCTGCTGTTTGAGACGCCGGGCCTGACGGGTGGTTCGAACGGGATATCCGGCATTCCGCCAGTCAACGTGCTGGGCACGGACATGGCGACCAACCGGCAGGTGGTGCTGTTCGCCTGCGGCATCGCGCTGCTCGCCACCGTGATCACCGCCTGCCTGACGCGGTATTTCCGCCAGCATTTCGCGGCGATCGAGGAAAACGAGATCCTGGCCGAGAGCCTGGGCCTGGTGGTCTGGCGCTACAAGGCGCTGGGCTTCGTGGTCGCGGCCGGGATCGCCGGCCTGGCCGGGTTCTCGTTGGTGACGATGCTGCTGACGGCGCATCCGAGTTCGTTCGATTCCGGCACCGCCGTCGATTTCATCGCCTATACGATCATCGGCGGCCGGGCTTCGATTCTGGGGCCGATCGTGGGCACGGCCCTGATGGTCTATGCGACCAATCTGTTCGGCACGCATGGGCAATACGCGCAGGGGCTCTACGGGGTGCTGATCCTGGTGGTGGTGCTGGCGCTGCGCGGCGGTGTCGTGGGCACGGTCGGGACCCTGGTCCGCAAGCTGAGGGGGGCATCATGAGCGCGCTTCAGGTCGAAGGCCTCGCCAAGCGCTTTGGCGGCTTGCGGGTCTTTCAGGATATCAGCTTCACGCTGCCGGCGGGCGCCCTGCTCGGTGTCATCGGCCCCAATGGCGCCGGCAAGACGACGCTGATCAACGTGATCTCCGGCCGCCAGGCGCCGTCCGCCGGGCGGATCGCGCTGGACGGGCGCGACATCACCGGCCAGCCGGCGCATGCGATCAGCCGGCTCGGCCTGGCGCGCAGCTTCCAGCAGACCAATACGTTCAAGAGCGTGTCGGTGCGCGACAATATCGGCCGCGCCGTGCGCTTCGGCCAGCGCGGCCTGCCGCCGGGTCTGGACTCCCTGCTGACCGCCTTCGGCCTGGCCGAACGGCTGGATGAGCAGTCGGACAAGCTGCCCTATGGGTTGCAGAAGATGCTCGGCCTGGTCATGGCCTTCGCCACCGGCCCGCGGGTGCTGCTGCTGGATGAGCCGGCGGCGGGGTTGGAGCGGGCGGAACGCCACCACGTCGATCTGTTCGTGCAACATGTGCGCGCCGCCGGGGCCAGCGTGCTGATCGTCGAGCACGACATGGACCTGATCCGGCGCCTGTGCCCGCGCATCCTGGTGCTGGATGCCGGCGTGCTGCTGGCCGACGGGCCGCCCGCCGAGGTCCTGGCCCGCCCGGATGTCATCGCCGCCTATCTCGGCGATACCGAGGAGGCCGCGTGATGCTGCTGCACATCGATAATCTGCATGTGCGCTATGGCGGGATCGCGGCCTTGTCCGGCATTTCCATCGACGTGCCGGAGGGTGAGACGGTCCTGCTCGTCGGCGCCAACGGCGCCGGAAAATCCAGTACTATCAACGCTGTGATCGGCCTTGTTCCGACGGCGGGGGGGCGCATCGTGTTCGATGGCACCGATCTCGGCGCCGTGCCGTGCGAACGCCGGGCGCGGTTGGGCATCGGCTATTCGCCGGAGGGGCGGCGGGTGTTTCCGACCCTGTCGGTGACCGACAACGTGCTCTCTGGCGCTTTCGGCCTGGGCCGGGTGAAGCAGAAAGAGGCGCTGGACTGGCTGTGCTCGGTGTTTCCGTTGCTGGTGGACCGGGCGAAGCAGCCGGCCGGCCAGCTCAGCGGCGGGCAGCAGCAGATCGTCGCGATTTCCCGCGCCATGGCATCCTTTCCGCGGCTGCTGCTGCTCGATGAGCCGTTCCTGGGCCTGGCGCCGGTCTGGATCAAGCAGATCAGCGACGCCATCCTGGCGCTGCGCGCCCGCGGCACCACGGTGCTGATGACCGAGCAGATGGCGCGTCCGGCGCTGAAACTGGCGACCCGCGGCTACGTGATGCGGGGCGGCGAAGTCCGGCGCAGCGGCACGGTGGCGGAGATTCGCGACCTCGCGCTGGCGGATGAGTATCTGTAGGCGATTTGGCGCTTTCCGCCCTCTGTTTGTAAGATGGGGCCAACGCCTTCCGGCCCCTTATCACCCGCGGGAACCATCATGAACGACCAGTCGGCCATCGACCCCCAAACCTTTCTCGACGCGCTCGAAGCCCAGTCCACCCGCCATGAAACCCCCTGTGGGGAGGGACGGATGGTCTGGCATATCTGGGACCGCTCCGGCGGTTCGGCGCCGGTGGTGGTGCTGTTCCATGGCGGCGCCGGGTCCTGGCGGCACTGGGTGAAGACCATCCCGGTGCTGGCCGAGAGCTACCGCGTGCTGGTGCCGGACCTGCCGGGGCTGGGCGAGTCGGATTTCCCGCCAGATGGCGACGACGCCTTCGCCATTGCCACCATCGTGGCCGACGGGATCGACGCGCTGATTGGCAAGGGCAACAGCTTTGACGTGGTCGGGTTCTCCTTCGGCGGAACCATGGCGTCCTGTGTCGGCGCGCTCCGCGGCAAGCAGGCACGCTCGGTCACCATCATCGGTTCGGCCGGCGTGGGTGCGCAGGGTTCGCTCGGCTCCGCCGTGAAGCTGGAAAAGGTGCGCCATCTGGAAGGCGCGGAGCGGCGGGAGACACATCGCACCAACCTCAACCGGCTGATGATCGCCGATATCGCCAAGATCGATGACCTCGCGATCGTGATTCAGGATTGGAACACGGTGCGCTCGCGCCTGAAGACGCCGGCGATTTCGCGCAGCGGCGCGATCCTGACCGCGATCGACCAGTTGCAATCGCCGCTGAACGGCATGTGGGGGGAGCTTGATGCCCCCGCCAATCCCAAGGGGCCGGAACGTGTGGCGGCGCTGCGGGCGCGCAAGCCGGACGCCGATATCCGCCTGGTCCCCGGCACCGGCCATTGGGCGGCTTATGAGTCGCCCGAGATCGTGAACCCGATGCTGCTGGAAATGCTGGCGCGCACCCGGCCGTGATCTGAGCCGCTGTCCTTCCGTCCCCGGGGCCGGCCCCCGATTCCCCCGACCACCCTGGCCGTTCGGCGATGCCCAACAGGAGACTCCCATGTCCGACACACAAGCCCTGACGCCCGCCGGACTCGGCTCCGGCCCCGGCGAAATGATGGGCAATACCGGCCCCGGCATGCTCGCCGGGTTGCGGGTGATCGAGGTCGCGGATGAGCGGGCCGAATATACCGGCCTGCTGCTGGCCGGCCTCGGCGCCGAGGTCATCAAGATCGAACCGCCGGAGGGCAATGCCACCCGCCGCATCGGGCCCTTCCTGGACGATGAGCCCGGCCTCGAACGCTCCCTGTTCCATTGGAACTACAACCGCGCCAAGAAGTCCGTGGTGCTGGATCTGCAAAGCCCGGCGGGCAAGGCATCGATGCTCAGGCTGCTGGCGGGGGCGGATATTCTGCTCGATTCGTCCTGCGGTGCG
This sequence comes from uncultured Acetobacteraceae bacterium, assembly GCA_903918315.1. GTDB lineage: Bacteria > Pseudomonadota > Alphaproteobacteria > Acetobacterales > Acetobacteraceae > Rhodopila. Next base: position 5,015 of record CAIXEA010000051.1, read on the forward strand.
GTGAATGTCGCGCTCGGCCTGGATCGCGCGGCGCTGCTGGCGGCCTATCCGCAACTGATCGTGGCACGCATGACGCCGTTCGGTGATGACGGGCCGTGGAAGGACCTGCATGGCTCCGACCTGATCCATCTGGCCCTCGGCGGCATCATGATGAATTGCGGCTACGACCCGGATCCGAACTTCGAATACGACACCCCGCCCATCGCGCCGCAGGTCTGGCATGCCTATCACATCGCCGGTGAGCAACTGGCGACCGGCATCATCGCCGCCGCGATCAACCGCCATCGCACCGGCCTCGGCCAGGATGTCTCGGTCGCCGTGCACGAGGCGGTGTCCAAGAACCCCGAACTCGACATCATGCACTGGGTCATGCGGCGGGTGCCGCTGTGGCGCATGACGGCGCGCCACGCCGGGGAGCATCCGAACCACTCGCCGAGCATCGTCCATACCAAGGACGGGCGCTTCTTCATCTCCCACGGGATGGGCGCGCGGGATCTGAAGAATCTCGTGCCCTTGTTGTCGAAATACAACATGCAGGCCGACTTGCAGCCGCCGGGGGCGGAGGTCGATCTGAAGGCCCGCGCGGTGCCGGGGTCCTCGGCCAGCGATGAAACCCGGGCGCATATGCTCGATGTGGTGCAGCGCTTCGTCCGCGCCTGGACCTATAAGGATATGCCCTGGCTGGAAGCGCAGGAGGCGGGGCTGCTCTGGGCGCCGCTGCGCAAGCCGCATGAGAACGCTTTGGATGAGCATTGGCTCGCCCGCTACTCCTTCGCCGATGTGCATCACCCCGAGCATGGCCGCGCCTTCCGCTATCCCACCAGCAAATGGCTGGCCAACCGCACCAGCTGGCAGGTTGGCCGCCGGGCGCCGCTGCTGGGGGAGGACACGGACGACGTGCTGGCCTCGCTGGACCGCAAGCCCTCGGTCCCGGCGCAGCCGAAAGCGGATCTGAACCCGAAGGTCTCAGCGCTGCATGGCAAGCCGTTCCCGTTGCAGGGGGTCAAGATTCTCGATTTCGCGTGGTTCCTGGCCTCGGCCGGCGGCACGCGCTTCCTCGCCGCGATGGGCGCGGAAAGCTACAAGGTGGAGTGGAAGGACAATCCCGACACAAGGCTGGCGGCGATGGCACCGGTGGGCGGGCGCGCCGCGCGCGATGCCGCGACCGGGCCGCTGAAGGGCGTCACCGACCTGAACATGGGCGGGCAGTTCAACAACAAGAACGCCGGCAAGCGCGGCATTTCCCTGAACATCCGCCATCCCAAGGGCCTGGCGATCGCCAAGGATCTGGTGCGCATCTGCGACGTGGTGGCGGAGGGATTCTCGCCGGGCGTGCTGCAACGCCTGGGCCTGGGCTATGACGTGATGAAGAGCATCCGGCCGGATATCATCTACATCCAGCAGGCCGGGATGGGCGCTCTGGGCAAATACGGGCGTATGCGCACCGTCGGCCCCGTCGCCGCCGCCTTTGGCGGGCAGGCGGATATGTCGGGCCTGCCGGAGCCGGCGATGCCGGTCAGCTGGGGCTATTCTTACCTCGACTGGATGGGCGCCTATGGCTACGCGCTGGCCTTGCTGGGCGCGCTGTATCACCGGGAAAAGACCGGCGAAGGCCAGTGGATCGACGCCTCCCAATGCGAATCCGGCCTGTTCCTGACGGGCACGACCATCCTCGACTGGTCCGCCAATGGGCGGGAATGGAAGCGCTATGGCAACCGCTCCCCCTACAAGCCGGCGGCGCCGCATGGGGCCTATCGCTGCCAGGGCAAGGACCGCTGGGTCGCCATCGCCTGCTTCGATGAGGCGCATTGGCAGGCGCTTTGCGCCGTCGCCGAACGCGGCGTCTGGCGGGACGACGCGCGCTTCAAGACCTTAGCCGATCGGTTGCAGCACCAGGATGCGCTGGATGCGGCGGTGGGGGCCTGGACCGCGACCCGCACGGCCGAGGATATCATGATGGCGCTGCAAAAGGCCGGCGTGCCCGCGGGCGTCTGCCAGAATGCGGAGGATCGCTGCGACAACGATCCGCAGCTCCGTCACCTCAAATGGCTCACCGAAGTCACCGGCACCAAGATCGGCACCTGGCCGGTGTACGAATTGCCGATGAAATTCTCCCGCACCCCGGCCTATGTTGGTGGCCCCATCGATCGCGGCGCGCCGGGCTATGGGGAGGACAATGAATGGCTGCTGACCTCCATGCTCGGCATGACGAAGTCCGATGTGGAGAAACTCGCGGAGGAGGGTGTGATTTGAGCGACAAGCCAGCCCGGCCGGTTTCCGAAACCACCGACCCCGCGCAGGCCACCGGCCTGCAGGACGGCGTGGCCGAGGTCCTGGTCGATATCGAGCTCGATCGGGACGGGGAGAGCAAGACCGTGAAGATCCCGCAGCCGAAGCGGTTGCGGCGGGTGGTGTTCAAATATTGACCCTGTTCGATCCCGCCGCGTTCCGCATCCAAGCCGGGGTGACGCATGTCTGCGCCGGCGGCCAGACCCCGTTCCTGCATCGGCATGACGCGGCGCTGCTGCGCTATGCCGAGGACAAAAGCACCGGCAGCGCCGGGCGCGCGCGGCAGGAGGCGATGGTTGAAACCATCCGTGCGGCCATGGCGCGGCTATGGCGGGTGCGCCATGGCGATATCGGCATCGTTTCCAGCGTCGCGGAGGGCGTGTCCCTCGTCGCCGACAGCATCGACTGGCGGGACGGGGATAATATCTGCATCGACGCGTACGAGTACCCCTCGGTCGTCGGGCCCTTCGCGGTGCGGCGCAACCCGGCGGTGGGCCTGCGCATCGCCAGCGGCACGGAGCCGGATCGGGTGGCGGCGCTGGTGAATGATCGCACCCGGCTGATCGCGGTCAGCGCGGTGTCGTATCTGACCGGGGAGCGGTTCGATCTGGCCCCGCTGCGGGCGGCGGCGGACCGCGTCGGGGCGCTGCTGGTGGTGGATTACACCCAGGCCTCGGGGTATCTGCCGATCGATGCGGCGGTGGCGGATTTCGCGTTTTCGGCGTGCTATAAGTGGATGCTGGGCATGACGGGCCTGGCCATCGCCTATTGGAACCGGGACCGCCAGCCGGGTTGGACGCCCGCCTCCGCCGGTTGGTATTCCTTCGCGGCCGGGACCCGGTCGTACGAGCCGGTGCCCGGCCTGCGCGACGATGCGATGCGCTTCACCCGCGGCAACCCGGCGCATGCGGCGGCCTATGTGCTGCATGAGGCTTTGGATTTCCTGTCGGGGTTCGAGATGGCCTCGATCCACCGCCATGTGCAGACCCTGACGACATCCCTGCTCGATCGGCTGGAGGCGCTGCAGATCCCCTCCACCACGCCGCGCGATCCGGCCCGGCACGGGGCGAGCGTGTGTATCGCGTCCCCCCGGGCGGCGGCGATCGCGGAGGCTTTGAACGACCGCGGCATCTACGCCTGGAATGGCCATGGCCGCGTGCGGATCAGCTTCCATGGGTATAACGGGATGGCGGATGTGGATCGGGTGGTGGCGGGGCTGCGGGACGTTTGGGTGGCCGGTTAGCTGCGCATGAATACTACCTATAATACGTACGATGTTTCATGGGTTACGAGCTGACAAGAGTGCATACAAAGTAGACAATGCCATGATCGCGTCCGCTCGAGTCCAGTTAGCTAGCCCATCTTATTCATCGCATGGCAGGGATTCGCGAACGGACATGGCGCAAACATATGGAATCGTTCAGTGATTGGTTGCTTACACCCACACCGAACGCCGGACATAATCCGCCATGCCCGCCACCGATGAGGATAC
>CAIXEA010000052.1 GCA_903918315.1 uncultured Acetobacteraceae bacterium
CGCCGCGGTGACCTTTTTCTTGCTGACGTTTGGTAGAGAGAATGGAAACAGGGTATCCTCATCGGTGGCGGGCATGGCGGATTATGTCCGGCGTTCGGTGTGGGTGTAAGCAACCAATCACTGAACGATTCCATATGTTTACGCCATGTCCGTTCGCGAATCCCTGCCATGCGATGAATAAGATGGGTTAGGTGGCTTATTCAGGAATAGTGAAAGCCAAAACCATCAGTCAGATCGGAAGCGGCCGAAAACAAAAAAGAAAAAGCATGCATCTGAGTAGGAGTTAATCTTGATTTAACTCCCAGTCCTCCAACACTTTCACCAAATCGGTTAGTTCCCAGAGCTTGGCCGTGACACCCGCCGACATGGCTGGCGTGCAATGTAGCGTCTGGTGAATGCGGACGAAATTGTAGTGCATCAGGTGGATTGCCACCGAATGAGCGTAGTTCTCGACCTGCTTTGAAAAGGCATTTGTCAACCGCGTAAATCGGCGCGCGCCCATGCGAAGGGTCAGGTTCGCCCGTTCGGCGTAGCTGGTGCTGATATGCTGGGGACTGGGGTTGCCTTCGACGCTACGCTTATCGGCACCTATGCATACCCCTGGGCTAAAGCGGCCCCCAGCCGGTGCGTCACCGTAGATTTTTACCAGTTGGGCGAAGTCCACATCCGCTCCGAAAGATTGCTCTACCGCCTGGAGATTGGGCTTGTGACCATCACTGGTCAGTTGCACGCGATTGGTCAGGCGAGTGGCAAGGTCGCCAATAAAAGCCTGAGCAGCTTCCGCATCCCGGCTGCCGACATAGAAGCTAGGGATTAGCTTCGTGTCCGCGTCGATTGCCCACCACGTCCAGCAATCGCCAGCGCCTTCCGGTGCCGCCTTCGCGCTCTCGACGTTCTTCGCCTTCGTATAGACGAACGCCCAAATTTCATCCACCTGAACCCGCTTGCAGGTCTGGCCGCACAAGGTGCGGTCCTGGTAGTCGGAAAAAGCTTCGCCCGCGTCTTCAAGCAACTTTACCACCGTGTTCTTGCTGACACCCGTGATGCGGGTGATCGCCCGGATGGAATCCCCTTCGACCATCAGGCCGAGGATTTGAGCGCGGGGGGCGGAGGAGAGCTTGTTCATCGGCACGGGTATATGACCTTTAATGCTAGGCGGCAGGCATATGTTTAACAGTTAGAGGCGAAACCTGCATCACCTGCGCGTTTTTATCTAAACATTATAACCTGCATGGTCTGCATATGATTTGTTGACCATCATTGCCTGCGATATTATGTAGGACCAGCATCACCTGCATGGTGGTGAGGCGCCATCAGGTCTACCCGTAAGGAGTTGCTATGAATTCTCTAGAAAATGTGCTGGCCACCCATCAGCGGGTGGTTGAAGAGGGTTACACCAAGCCCGGAGACCTTCGGTATCGCGCCTATGCCGTTTCGACCCTTCGGGGAGGTGTTGGCAAATCCACCATCACATTCAATCTCGCCTATGAACTCGCCCAACACCGTTCATTGTTGGTCGCGGATATGTGCGCTCAATGCAATCTGACCGAAAATCTAATGCGCGACCAGGAGCCGGAAGTTACCGTTCTCGAAACACTCCAGCCGATCTTGCTTGGCCCCGCATTCGGAACCGCGCCAGAGGATGCTTCATACCGCGTCTCGACGTATTGCGATTCGTTTAAGCTTGCAAAGCCGACGTTCCTTATGCCTGGAAACGCCGAACTCTTTGCCTTCCCATCCATGCTTTACCAGCAGTTACAGACTGCCCACGCGCAAAAAAACACTGGCGCCGTTAAGTCGCTCCTGGAGAGCTTAAAAATAGCCATGAATAAAGAGGCAGCCGAAAAAAAGGCAGAGGGAATCCTGATAGATACCAGCCCCTTCTATGCCGGCGGGACGCACTTGGCATGGTGTGCAGCAGACGCTGTAATCATCCCAGTTCGCGTTGATGAGCATTCTCTGGAATCCTTAGAACTGACCCTTGGACTGCTATCCAAGCCTGAAAAGGATTTTAGCGTATGGAACGAGCGTGCTGGAGGGCGCGCTGGCCCACGCGTTGCAGCTATCGTTATGACGATGATGGGATCAAAAAGTCAGCTTAGGGCAACGCCAGATCGAGCATCCCGTATGTATATCGAACGGGCAATCGCCATCGCCGAACGTTATGCGGGGCTTTTCGACTACCCAAACCCAGCCGATGCTTTTGTCGTGACCGACGACTTTGTATCATCCGGCCGGATCAGTGGCGCGAAGAGCATACCAATTTCCAAATTGAAAATCGGGAGCTTCCATAGCGTCGAGGGCAAGCGACTCCAGGTGAATTCGTCGGCGCAAAGATATCAACGCGAAATAGCCTACCTCGTCAGCGTTCTTTAGCTGCCGCGTCCCAACGCTTCTTCGCCGCCGCTTGGGCAATCTCGCGGCGGCGTTCGCTTGTCGTGCTGGCGGTACGTGCTGCCGCACCCTTGCGCCCCACAGCAGCCGCCGCTGTATCCTTCCCATCGTCCACCGCATCCGGCACGGCGCCGGTGGCGATATCCACCATTAGCTTGCCTAACTGGATCGGGTCACGGGGGCGGGGGGTGCGTTTGGTTGTCATGGCCGGAGTATTCCACGATCCCCGCACTGAGCATGCGGTCCGCCAACGCCAGACCGCATGCCCATCAAACCGGCAGCCAGGGATTGATCAACGGCACCCCGCAATTCAAAAAATCCTCGGTATTGCGCGTAACCAGCGCCCCTACCCCATAAGCCTTGGCTGTGGCGGCGATCATGGCGTCCTCGATCGAGATTGGTCTGCCCGCCGCTTCCCGTTGAAAGCGGATGTCGCCGTAACAGGCGGCGCATAGCCGATCGAAGCTCAGAACCCGGTCGTGAAATCCGGTATCGAAGAAAGTGGCGATCCGCGCTGCCAGACCATCGAGCCGGCGGCCCGGCGGCATCCGTGCCAATCCATACCGGATTTCAGCCTCACAGATGGCGGCGGTGAACAGGACATCCGGATCGATACGATCGACATAAGCCAGCACGCCCCGATCCGGCTCCGCCTTGATCAGTTCGGAAATCACGTTGGTATCCAGCAGAATCATAGAGGCTCAGACCAATCCGGCGGCGAACGCCTCGGTGCCGCGCCGCGCGGGGGCAGATCGAGGTCAACCCCGTGCTCCCGGCCAAACAAGCGCTTCGCCAGTGCTGAGAGGCTCTCCTTCGGCGGGGCATCCTGATGCGCGACGGCGATCCGCAATAGCTCGCGGACCTCCTCCTCCAACGACCGCCGATGTGCCCGCGCACTGGTCTTGAGCCGCTGGTGCAGCGCGTCATCGACATTGCGTATCAGGACGCTGGCCATGGGACCTCTGGAGGCTTTCTTGCTAGCACATGATAGCAAACGCGGGATAACCGGAGCAACGCTTATCGAAGGGCGAGAGTGCCCTGACCCCCCCAAACCTTGACGCCCCACCCCAATCCCCGGACACATAACCCACCCAACCCGCACCCCCAGGAGGGACCCCACCATGTCACCAGGTCCATTCGACGCCGGTTCAGCGGAGCGATTGCGGGATCGGATCAACCAGGACGGCGCCTTCCGTCAGGTCTCCCGCGACATGGCGCTCAATCTGGTGCTGGAAACCGATGGCGCCGCCCGGCTGCTCACCTTCCGGGACGGCAGCCTGACCGCGATCCGCCCCTTCGTCGCTGTTACCGAGCCCGTTGACCTCACCATCACCGGTGACGCCCTGTTCTGGCGCAATCTTTTGCAGCCGATCCCGCCGCCGCGCTTCCAGAACCTCTATGCCGCCGTGCGCGCCGACACTTGCCGCGTCACCGGCAACGCCGAACTGTACTGGGCCTATTTCGCGGCCCTGACCCGCCTGTTCGATGTCATGCGCGACGTCGAAAACAACCGCTAACGGGGGCGCAGACCATGCCAAAGTTCGAGGCCGCCATCGGCCGTTACGTCTGGCTCACCATCCAGGGCGTTGAATATCGCGTGTATTTTGAGGAAGCCGGCCAGGGCATCCCCCTGATCTGCCAGCACACCGCCGGCTCCGACGGCAAGCAGTGGCGGCATTTCCTGACCGATCCCGACCTCACCAGCCGGTTCCGGGTGATCGTGCCCGATCTGCCCTATCACGGAAAATCCCTGCCGCCGGAGTCGCAGGAATGGTGGGCGCGGGAATACCGCCTGACCAAATCCTTCTTCATCGACTTCCACCTGGCGCTGAAGCGCGCGCTGGGCGCCGAGAAAGCGGTGTTTATCGGCAGCTCCATGGGCGGGCACCTCGCCCCCGATCTGGCGCTGGCCTGCCCCGACGAATACGCCGCCGTCATCGGCCTGGAAGCCGGGCTCAAAACCGGTGTCGGCGGCGACGACGACATCCGCGCCGCCTTCCGGTATTTCCGCCACCCGCGGGTCAATGGCGCCGATCGGGCGGCGGCGGCGATGTATTGTATCAATGGGCCAATGAGCCCGGAGAAATACAAGCGCGAGGTCGCCTGGTCCTACAGCCAGGGCGCGCCGGGCGTGTTCGCGGGCGATCTGAACTATTACAACATCGAACATGATTTGCGGGACACGGCGCATCTGATCGATACCACCCGCTGCCCGGTCTATATCATGAACGGTGAATACGACCCCTCCACCGGCTTCAAGGAGGGCGAGGAACTGGCGGCGGCGATCAAAGGCGCGGTCTGGATCCCCATGCCCGGCATCGGCCATTTCCCGATGACGGAGGATTACCCCACGATGAAGCGCTTCCTGATGCCGGTGCTGGAAGAAATCGCCGGGCGCCGCCGCGGATAGGCCCGAACGCGCCCCCTCCCGCGAGGGGAGGGGGAGCACCAACCTGTGGGCCAACACCACGGCTCCCTGGTATACTGGCCCCGCATGAAAATCATCGAGATCACCAACGTCGACTTCTCCCTGCGGCATTTTCTGCTGCCGCTGATGCGCGCGCTGCGCGATCGGGGCCACGAGGTCGTCGGCGCCTGCGCGGACGGCGCGCTCCTGGACATCCCCCGTGCCGAGGGCTTCCGCATCATCGCGATCCCCCTGGAACGCCGGGTCTCCCCCCTCGCGCATTGGCGGGCGTTTCGGGCCCTCGTCGCGGTGTTCCGGGCGGAAAAGCCGGACCTCGTCCACGCCCATATGCCGATCAGCGGGTTCGTGGCGCGTATGGCGGCGTGGTGGGCGGGGGTGCCGCGCATTGCCTATACCTGCCATGGCTTCTGGTTCAATTACGCCGGCAACCCGCCGCGCCAGGCGGTGGGCTTTCTGATGGAACTCCTCGCCGCGCGGGTCACGGATGTGTTCCTCACGGTCTCCGATGAGGAAGCCGCCGACGCCCGCCGGCTTTGGATCCATCGGCGTGCCACGGCCATCCATAACGGCCGCGATCCCGCGGTCTTCCACCCCGATCCCGATGCCCGCGCCCGCATCCGCGCCGCGCTGGGCGTGCCGCGGGACCGGGTGGTGATCGCCGCCGTCTCCCGCCTGGTGCGTCACAAGGGCTACCCCGAACTCGCCGCCGCCATGCGCGATGTGCCCGATGCCGAGCTTTGGGTCGTGGGTGAGCGTCTGGACACCGATCGCGGCGGCGACATGGTGGCGGTGCTGCAGGCGGCCGGCCTGGGCGAGCGCCTGCGTCTGCTGGGCTACCGCACCGACGTTGCCGCGATCCTGGCCGCCGCCGATATCTTCGTGTTGCCCAGCCATTTTGAGGGACTGCCGATGTCGGTGATCGAGGCCATGCTGACCGGCCTGCCCGTCGTCGCCACCGACGTGCGCGGCCCGCGGGAGCAGGTGGTGCCCGGCGTCACCGGCCTGATCGTTCCCGCCAAGCAGGCGCCGCCTTTGGCCGAGGCCTTGAATCAGCTGGTGCGAGACCCCGAGTCCCGCGCCCGCATGGGCGAAGCCGGGCGCCAAAAGGCGCTGGACATCTATGATGAGAGCAAGGTTTTGGCGCGAACGCTGGACCTGCTGGGCCTGTAGGTCTATCCCGCGCCCCGCAACCATTGCCTGGACCCGTAGCCATGCCCGACATCGCCCCCATTCGCCGCGCCTTGATCTCCGTTTCCGACAAGGATGGGCTGGTAACCTTCGGTCTGGCGCTCGCGGCCGCCGGGGTGGAAATCCTGTCCACCGGCGGCTCCGCCAAGGCGCTGCGTGACGCCGGTGTGCCGGTCACCGAGGTCTCGGCCCATACCGGCTTCCCGGAAATCCTCGACGGGCGCGTCAAAACCCTGGTGCCGCAGATCCATGGCGGCATCCTCGGCCGCCGCGATCTGCCGGACCACGTCGCGCAGATGGAACAACATGCGATCGCGCCGATCGATCTGGTGGCGGTGAATTTGTATCCGTTCGAGGCGACGGTGGCGAAGGGCGCGGCGGACGAGGATTGCATCGAGAATATCGATATCGGCGGCCCCGCTTTGATCCGCGCCGCGGCCAAGAACCACGATTTCGTGACCATCCTGACCGAGCCCGGCCAATACGCCACCGTGCTGGACGAACTCGCCCGCCTCGGCGGCACCACCCAGGGCCTGCGCCGCCGTCTGGCCGGGGAGGCCTATGCCCGCACCGCCGCTTATGACGCCGCCATCGGCGCCTGGTTCGCGGAGAAGCGGGAGGACACCTTCCCGCACCGCCTGACCATCTCCGGCGTGCTGCGCCAGACCTTGCGCTATGGCGAAAACCCGCATCAGGCCGCCGGCTTCTATGCCAATGGCAGCCGCTGGGGCGTGGCGACGGCGACGCAGATTCAGGGCAAGGAACTATCCTACAACAACCTCAATGACACCGACGCCGCTTTCGAATGCGTGGCCGAATTCGATGCGCCCACGGTGGTGATCGTCAAGCACGCCAATCCCTGCGGCGTCGCCACGGCCCCCAGCCTCGCCGCCGCCTGGGACGATGCGCTGCGCTGCGACCCCGTGTCCCCCTATGGCGGCATCGTCGCGGTCAACCGCCCGCTCGATGCGGCGGCCGCGGAGAAGATCTCGGCCATCTTCACCGAGGTCATCATCGCCCCCGACGCGGACCAGGCGGCGCGGGATATCCTTGGCCGCAAGAAAAACCTGCGCGTGCTGCTGACCGGCGGCGTGCCCGATCCGGCCGCGCCCGGGCTCACCTTCCGCAGCCTGGCCGGCGGCTTCCTGGCGCAGACCCGCGACGCCGGGCGGGTGCTGACGCAGACGCTGAAAGTCGTGACGCAGCGGGTCCCGACCGAGCAGGAACTGGCTGATCTGCTGTTCGCGTTCCGGGTGTGCAAGCACGTCAAATCCAACGCCATCGTCTATGCCAAGGCCGGCGCCACCGTCGGGATCGGCGCCGGGCAAATGAGCCGGGTCGACTCCGCCCGCATCGCCGCCTGGAAAAGTGAGGAAGCGGCCAAGGCCATCGGCCTGACCGGTCGGCTGACCGAGGGCAGCGTCGTTGCGTCCGATGCCTTCTTCCCCTTCGCCGAGGGGTTGGAAGCCGCCATCGCGGCCGGCGCCACCGCGGTTATTCAGCCCGGCGGCTCAATCCGCGACAACGAGGTGATCGCGGCGGCCGACGCGGCGGGCGTGGCGATGGTGTTCACGGGGATGCGCCACTTCCGGCATTGACGCGCGGCGGCGGACTGCGCAGGCAGCCGCGCGCCGCCCGCGTGTTTACGCCGCCCCCGCTTTGCGGCATCAACGGAATCATATGAACCGGCGTGCCGGTCGGCTTGGGCTCTACCCGTCCGGGGCTCAGAGCGATTGGTCGATGCCTGAAGCGGCCGGTAACAACGAAGCGAGGATCCAATGGCCTTTCTGACCGAACCCGTGCCGGATCGCGGCGCCAACCTGCCCGTGCTGCCGGGGATCAGCCGCATCGTCGCCAACAATCCCGGCCCGATGACCTATCACGGCACCAATACCTATCTGATCGACACGCCCAAGGGCACCGTCGTCCTCGACCCCGGCCCGGAAGACCATCCGGAGCATATCGAGGCGATCATGCGCCACACTGGCGGCCAGATCGCCTATCTCGCGATCAGCCACACGCATCACGACCATGTCGGGGCGCTGGCCGCGTTGCAGGAAAAATGCGGCGCGCCCAGCGTCGGCTTCACCGTCAGCGGGCTCGATACCTTCAATCCCGACATCAAGCTGGCGCATGGGGAGACTTTGGCGGGCCTGACCGCGTTGCATACGCCTGGCCATGCGCTGGATCACCTCTGCTTCAGCGTTCCCGCCGCCAATGGCGATAAGGTGCTGTTCAGCGCCGATCATGTGATGTCGTGGTCGACGAGTATTGTGAGCCCGCCGGGCGGGGATATGAAGGACTATTTCGCCAGCCTCGATCTGCTGCTGCAACGCGACGACGACGTGTACCTGCCCGGCCACGGCCCGGCCCTGCGGGAGCCGCGGGAGCTCGTGCGTGCCATGCTGGCGCATCGCATGATGCGGGAAACCGCGATCGCCCGGAAGCTGCAGGAAGGGCCCGCGAGCACCTTCGTGCTGATGGATACGTTGTATTCCCAGGTCGATCCGCGTCTGCGTCGTGCGGCGGAGCGTAACGTGCTCGCGCATCTGTTGAAGATGGAGATCGAGGGGAAGGTGATCCGGGACGGGGATGTGTGGCGTACCCCCTGATCGCGGTCATCGATCCGGGCGCGTGAGTCGGAATATTTTACACCGACCGCCACGCGCCCGAATCGATCCTTTTTGTTCCGCCTGGCGGTAACGATCTGCGCCGGAAAATCCCCGATTGCGCCATGCCAATGGAAAAGCGCGGCCACGGACTGAGTATATTTGACGAACGAAATTCCAGACTGCGTGACATCGATAGGCCGGGCGGGCCCTCAATGACGTTGGCAGATCACGGATCCGTGAGAATTATCCCGATGTTGGCCTTCCGATCACTTACGGTGGCCGTTCGATGCCAAATCCATGACATCTGAGTGGGCTCACAGATCACGAATCCGGAAAGAGTCGGAGAATTTTACAAATTTTGGGATGGTCTGGGATGGCTCGCTACGTAACCTATTGTAATAGGTAGATGTACGTATGTGGCATGCGAATTGCTTGTTAGGTGATTACTCGCCTTGGGCATTCCGTTAGCCCTCGGCTGATAAAAGGGGACTGGCTTATGAAATTGAAATCGATCCTGGCCGCGGGGCTCTTCGCGGCGGCTACAGCGGTGTTCGGCCTCGCTGGCTCAACCTCCGCCTCGGCCAATGTCTGCCCGGTTGTCAACGTTTCAACCGACTGCGCCGTGTTGATCACCATCAACGCCGATCTGAGCATTACGGTCAGCGCGGGCGCGTCCCCGGGTCCCTATGACGGGTCCGATGATACGCTGATCGGTGTTATCAATAACTCGACCGGCTCGATCCACTCGATCGACCTGAGCTCCAGCACGGCGCCGATCTTCGGTTTTGAGACCGACGGTCTTCAGGCCTATATCAGCCTGGGCGCGGGTGTCGGCCCCACCGGTTATGAAGGCACGGTCTCCGCGACCTCGAACTACGATCTCAACGGGCCGCTCACGTCATTCATTATCCCAAATCCTGGCTCGAGCGCCAGCGCGGGCACGGTCGTGTTTGGCAGCGGCGTGAACGGCGCTGCGAATGCCTGCGTCGCCTCCGGCTCCAGCGCTTTCTTCTCGCTGGAAGCCAACATCACCGCAGCTGACATCACGAGTTCCAGCATCTCCCCAGGCGGCAACCTCGGCAACGTGTCCTGCGTTCCGGAGCCGGCCACTCTGTCGGTTCTCGCGCTGGGCATGATCGGTGCGGGCCTCGCCCGCCGCCGCCGCAAGGTCTGATTCTCGCATTCGTGCGTGGCAACGACGGCGGCACCTTCGGGTGCCGCCGTTTTTGTTTTCGGGCGGCATAAAGAAATGGGGCATCATGCCATCTTCGTCATGGCCCGTGCCAACCCCGTCCGCATCGTGCCGCGAGAGGTGGCCCGGACAAGCCGTGCCATGACGAAGATGGCATGTAAGTCCATGGCTACGCCGTCGGCCCCGGATCAAGGCAGCCTGATCACCCCGCGACGCTTACCGCGGGTCCAGCCCATGTCCGCGCAGCACTGTCAGAATAAGCGCGCGCATGGCCAGCCTCCCGTCAGTGTCACGCCCGGAACGGTGGCGGAATCACCGGGCACCGCAATCGCGGCGGTCTGGCGGCGTGGCGCCGGACAGCAAAAAGGGCGGAGAGACACAAGTCCCTCCGCCCCCGTTTGCGTGCAGCGTTCGAATTAGTTCTTGGCTTTGTCGACCAGCGCGTTCTTGCTGATCCACGGCATCATCGCGCGCAGCTTGGCGCCGATTTCCTCGATCGGGTGCTCGGCCAGGCGGCGGCGGGTGGCCTTGAAGCTGGCCTGGTTCACCTTGTTCTCCAGCATCCAGTCGCGGGCGAACTTGCCGGTCTGAATATCGGCGAGGACGCGCTTCATCTCGGCCTTGGTCTCGGCGGTGACGATGCGCGGGCCGGTGACGTATTCGCCGTATTCCGCGGTGTTGCTGATGGAGTAGTTCATGTTGGCGATGCCGCCTTCGTAGATCAGGTCCACGATCAGCTTCACCTCATGCAGGCACTCGAAATACGCCATCTCGGGGGCGTAGCCGGCTTCCACCAGGGTCTCGTAACCGCCCTTGATGAGCTCGACCAGACCGCCGCAGAGCACCACCTGCTCCCCGAACAGATCGGTTTCGCATTCTTCCTTGAAGGTGGTTTCAATGATGCCGGCCTTGCCGCCACCGATCGCGGAGGCATAGGACAGCGCCACTTCGAGCGCGTTGCCGGACGGGTTCTGCGCCACGGCCACCAGGCAGGGCACGCCGCCGCCACGCTGGTATTCGCTGCGCACGGTGTGGCCGGGGCCCTTCGGCGCGATCATGAACACGTCGATGTCGGCGCGCGGGTCGAGCAGGTTGAAGTGCACGTTCAGGCCATGCGCGAAAGCAAGCGCCGCGCCCGGCTTCATGTTGTCGTGCAGCTTCTCCCGGTACAGGTCGCCCTGGCCTTCGTCGGGGGTCAGCACCATCACGACATCGGCCCACTTGGCGCACTCAGCCGGGTCCATGACGGTCAGGCCAGCGGCTTGCGCCTTGGCGACGCCGGCGGAGCCGGGGCGCAGACCGACGGCGAGGTTCTTCGCGCCGCTGTCCTTGAGGTTGTTGGCATGGGCATGGCCCTGGCTGCCATAGCCGATAATGGCGACGTTTTTGCCCTTGATCAGGTTAACGTCGGCGTCGGTGTCATAATAGACGCGCATGGGGGTCGGTTCCTTTCAGGTGTCAGATAGTGCGGGTGCCGCGGGCCAGTGCCGCGACTCCCGTGCGGGATACCTCGGCCAGGCCGAGGTCTTGCATGAGCACGATGAACGCATCGAGCTTTTCAGTCGCGCCCGTCAGCTCAAACACAAAGCTGCCGGTGGTGGTATCGACCACGCGGGCGCGGAAGGTATCGGCGATGCGCAGGGCCTCGACCCGCTTCTCGCCGGTGCCGATGACCTTGATCAGCGCCATCTCACGGGCGACATGCGGGCCTTCCTGGGTCAGGTCGGACACGCGATGCACCGGCACCAGACGATCCAGCTGGGCCTTGATCTGCTCGATCACCATGGCGGTGCCGGTGGTAACGATATTGATGCGGCTATGCGCGCCATCGGCATCCACCGGCGCCACGGTCAGGCTGTCGATATTGTAGCCACGGCCCGAGAACAAGCCGGTCACGCGCGCCAGCACCCCGGCCTCATTGTCCACCAGGACGGAGATGGTCGCGCTGCGCATGGTCATAAGATCGGACATGGGGTCCACCGCTTGATAGTACAAAACAAGGTGCGCGCGAGACTAAACCCCGCGCGCGGCGCGTTATGGCGGAAAGCTCAGACCAGGGCCATGCCCGCATCGGTGATGATGGCGCCGCTGGATTCATGCTCCGGCCCCAGGATCATCTCGTTATGCGCCGCCCCGCTCGGGATCATCGGGAAGCAGTTTTCCTTCTGATCCACCGCGATATCGGCGATGACGGCGGTCGGGCAGTCCAGCATGGCATTGATGACGTCATCGAGCTGCTCGATGCTGGTCGCGCGCATGCCGGTGGCATGGAAGGCATCGGCCAGCTTCACGAAATCGGGCAAAGCGGCGGAGTAGCTTTCGGAATAGCGCCCGCCATGCAGCAGCTCCTGCCACTGGCGCACCATGCCCATATATTCGTTGTTCAGGATGAACACCTTCACCGGCAGCTTGTACTGCGACAGCGTGCCCATTTCCTGAATGTTCATGAGGATCGACGCTTCGCCGGCGATATCCACCACCAGCGCGTCGGGATGCGCGATCTGCACGCCCATCGCCGCCGGCAGGCCGTAGCCCATGGTGCCCAGCCCGCCGGAGGTCATCCAGCGGTTCGGCTGTTCGAACTTGAAATGCTGCGCCGCCCACATCTGGTGCTGGCCGACTTCGGTGGTGATGTAGACTTCCTGCCCGCGGGCGCGCGCGATCTCATACAGGCGCTGCACCGCGTATTGCGGCTTGATCACCGCGCCGGGGGTCATGTCCTGGGTGAATTTCAGGCTGTCCTTTTCCCGCCAGGTATCGATCTGGCGCCACCAGGCGGCCAGCGCCGGGGCGTCGACCTTGGCGTCATCCGCGTCCCAGGCCGCGATCAGCGCGGCCAGAGCCTTGCCGGCATCGGCCACGATGGGCACTTCCACCGGCACGTTCTTGTTAATCGACGAGCCGTCGATATCGATATGGATCTTGCGCGACCCCTGGCTGAACGCGTTCAGCCGCCCGGTGACGCGATCGTCGAAGCGCGCGCCCACCGCCAGCAGGGCGTCGCAGCCGTGCATCGCCAGATTGGCCTCATACGTGCCGTGCATGCCCAGCATGCCCAGGAATTGCGGGTCAGACGCCGGATAGGCACCGAGGCCCATCAGCGTGTTGGTGATCGGGAAACCCGTGGCACGGGCGAATTTTGTGAGCAGCGCGGAGGCTTCGGGCCCGGAATTGATCACCCCGCCACCGGCATAGATCATCGGCCGCTTGGCCTGCTTCAGGATCGCCACCGCCTTGGCGATCTGGCCCAGATCGGGCTCGGTCCGCGGCCGGTAGCTTTTGTGCTGCGCGGCGGGCTCGTTGTACGGCGCCGGATTGATCACGATGTCCTTGGGCAGATCGATCACCACCGGGCCCGGACGGCCGGAGCGCGCGACATAGAACGCCTCATGCACCACACGGGCGAGGTCTTCCGGCCGCTTGACCAGATAGTTATGCTTCGTCGCCGGGCGGGTGATGCCCGTCGTATCCGCTTCCTGGAACGCATCATTGCCAATCAGATGTGTCGGCACCTGCCCCGTGAGGCAGACGATGGGGATGCTGTCCATCAGCGCATCGCACAGGCCGGTCACCGCGTTGGTCGCGCCGGGGCCGGAGGTCACCAGCACCACGCCGACTTTGCCGGTGGACCGCGCATAACCCTCCGCCGCATGCACCGCGCCGCCTTCCTGGCGCACGAGCACGTGGCGGATCGAATTCTGATTGAAGATCGCATCGTAAATCGGCAGTACCGCGCCACCCGGATAGCCAAAGATGACCTCTACGCCTTGCTCTTTCAGAGCGCGCAGGAGGATTTCAGCACCGGACTGGGGAGCTTCGGCGGACATGGTACAGGTTCCCGTTCTTGGAAAGAGGCGCAGACCTAAGGCTCTTGCTGCGATGCGTCAAGCGGGATTTTGAAGAAATGCCAAGATTTCCGACACTAACCTTTCCGATAATTGCGTAAAATCGTCAAAACGCGCATTGATTATATGCGTATGGGACAGATCAGCCAACCGATGGTGGCGGAACCAGGTCGCTTGCCGCTTGGTGTACTGGCCGGTGACCAGGCCCGTGCGCGTCTCGGCCTGGTCCAACGATGTCTCGCCCCGCAGATACGCCGATAATTCCGGCACCCCATGCGCCCGCATCGCCGGCAAGGCGGGGTCCAGGTTCTGGGTCAGCAGCGCCTTCACCTCCTCCAGCGCCCCCGCCGCCATCATGGCATCGAACCGGGTGGCGATGGCCGCCCGCAAGGCGTCGCGTGGCGGGTCGAGCTGCACTGCGAAGAACGCCCATGGCGCCGGCTCCCCGCGCCGGTTCTGCCAGGCGGCCAGCCCCATGCCGGTGCCGCGCCAGACTTCCCAGGCGCGGGCGATGCGCTGGCTATCGGCCGGTTTCAGCCGCGCGGCCGTGGCGGGATCGACCTTGCTGAGGCCGGCATGCAGTTCCTCCGGCCCGAGCCGCGCCAGCAGTGCCCGCGCTTCCGCCCGCGCCGCCGAACCGGGATCCGGGATCTCCGCCAGCCCCTGAGTCAACGCGGCGAAATACATCCCCGTCCCGCCCGTCAGGATCGGCACCTGACCCGCGGCGTGCGCTGCGTCCATCGCCCGCAGTGCCTCGGCCCGCCACCACGCGACGCTGCCGGGGTCTGCCGCCGGGCGGATGCCATACAGGCGGTGGGGCACGCGGGCTTCGTCCGCGGCGCTGGGCCGGGCCGTCAGAACCCGCAATTCGCGGTAGACCTGCATGGAGTCCACGTTGATCACCACGCCGCCCAGACGCTCCGCCAGGGCGATGGCAAGCGCCGATTTGCCGCTCGCGGTCGGCCCGGCGACCAGAAGGGCGCGTTGGTCAGTCATCGTTCGCACTTACACTCTCAAGGGCGAAAGGCAGATGCGACGGAATCCCCGTTGCACCCGGACCGCCGCGCTGTCAGGAACCACAGCATCATGCATCATATCCTGACCCTCGTCGCCAATCGCGATGCCTTCACGCTGACCCCGGCCATCACATCGGCCGTCCGCGACGCGCTCCGCGCCGGCCTGCCGATCACCTTGTCGGAGGGGGAGGCAGTGGATATCCCGCTGACGGGGGTTCCGGATATGGAGGTCGTGCGCAAGGCCCTCGACGGTGCCCCGGTCGATGCGATCGTCGTCCGCCCCCGCGGCCGGCGCAAAGGCCTGCTGATCGCCGATATGGACAGCACCATCATCACCAGCGAAACCCTGGACGAACTCGCGGCCTTCGCCGGCATCGGGGAAAAGATCGCCGCCATCACCGCGCGCGCGATGAACGGGGAGCTCGATTTCCAGGACGCGCTACGCGAGCGTGTCGGCATGCTGAAGGGCCTGCCGGTGGAAGCGCTGGATCGCACGTGGGAGCGGGTGGAACTCACCGGCGGCGCCAGGGAACTGGTCGCGACGATGCGCGCCCATGGTGCCATGACGGCGCTGGTGTCCGGCGGGTTCTCCTTCTTTACCGGCCGGGTGGCGGAGGCGGTGGGCTTCGACATCCACCATTCCAACGAACTGCTGCATGAGAACGGCGCCCTGCTCGGCACCGTCGCTGAACCGATTCTGGATCGCACATCCAAGGTGGAAACCCTGCGTGCCCTCGCGGAGGAGCGTGGCGTGCAACTGAAAGCGACGCTGGCTGTGGGCGACGGCGCCAACGATCTCGATATGCTGCGGGAGGCGGGGCTCGGCATCGCCTTCCACGCCAAGCCCATCGTCGCGGCCGAAGCGCGCGCCCGGGTGGATCATGCCAATCTCCGGGCGCTGCTGTTCGCCCAGGGTTACCGGGCCGACGATATTAAATCGGAATGACTGCTGCTGGACACGGTCATCCCGCTCTCATACCAATCGCCTTAACCTTTGACCGATCACATCGCGTTCCAACCGTCATGGCCCGGCTCGTCCGTGCCAACGTTGCCGGCACCCTGCCGGGAGGGGTAGCCCGGACAGGCCGGGCTATGACGATCGAGGGCATGAGTCACCTGTTCCTGCCATGGCCGCACCCTACCGCGCGGGGTAGCCCGGACAGGCCGGGCTATGACGATCCGGGGCAGGAGTCACCTGTTCCAACCGTCATGGCCCGGCTCGTCCGGGCCACCGCTGCCCGCACTCTGCCGCGCGGGGTCTCCCGGACATGCTCGGCTATGACGATCCGGGGCAGGAGTCACCCGTTCCAACCGTCATGCTAAACCGGTGCTGCACTAATGCGCGGGCGGCGGCGTGGGGGCCGTGCGCAGTAAAGTCCCCAGTAATCCGCCCAATTCCGGCGGCAAGCCGACGATGGTCGTGGGCAGCTTGCCATCGCTGTGATCGCCGAATGCCCGCAGCGCGTGGGCCGCGGCCAGCTTCTGGATGGTGTCGGCATGCGGCGCCAGCGCGGTGGCGATCTCTTTGTCCTGGCTCGCGATGTAGCGGCGGTTCACCGCGTCCTGCACGTCCCGGTCAAAGGTGAAGGTGTCGGCCCAGCCGATGAAATCGAGGGATATGCCGACGGTGGCGAAGTATTCGGTGGCGTTCTTGCGCACGGTCTCGATGATCTGATTGGCCTCGGCATTGGCTTTGTCGAAGCTGCGGGCGGTGATCTCAGCGCAAACCAGGGTCTGCACCTTCTTGCGCCCGACATCATCCATCACCTCCGCCAGGCGGCGGCTGTAATAGACCGAGTTGAAGATAATCGCGGGGTTGGTGCGGTCGCCGGTGATGGGCAACACGCCGAACCGGTAAAGGTATTTCGCCGCATTGGCTTCCGGCACGGAGGCGCCGACGGAGATGCCGACGGTGATGTTCAGCCCTTCGATCGTCTGGCAGGGGAAGCCTTCTTTGCGCTTGGACGTGCCGCGATCCGCGGAATCAACCCATTCCCGGCTGAACGGGGTGCGATCGACGATGATCAGGCGCCCCGCGGGCACGTAGAAATCGAAAAAGCCGCCCGAGCCGGACAGCTTCACGTGCGGCACGATGAACCGCTTCAGGGGGATCTTGTTGGCGTTCAGATACGCCTCTGACTCGAATTGCGCCTGCGCGTCCTTGTTGGCACCGGCATCGGGGATCCAGAAAGCGGACTCATTGGGCAGGATCGTATAGGCTTCGGTAAAATCGGTCTTATCGTAATAAGCCTGGGCCGAGGGGGCGCTGAGGAACAAGGCCAGCGCCGCCGCCATCGATGCGCGCCCGAGCCGCTGTTTGATCGGGCCCAGCCAGATCAGAATAAGCACGGCCAGCAAAACGATGGCCGGCAGCATGCCGAGCCGGCCGTAGATCCCCATGCTGATCACCGCATTGACGCCAGCAGCGTCGCTATTGGCGAACTGGCCGCCCGCCGCGTTGCCCTGCGCGACGGTCAGCATCGGCGATGCCACCATCATCACGGTGCCATAGAGGCCAAAGGCGATCAGGGTAGCAATGATACGACCGATCATGGGACGTCTCCTGTTTCCGTATCCTGAACGGAAACAGGGCCGTTACGCAATGGTTGGTTTATCCCGGCTTTTTGTCCTTCTCAGCGGTCAACGACAGCGGCACCCACTGCAAGCCGTCGCGGCGCTGAATCAGCACCAGGACTGACTTGCGATTTTCCTTGCGCACATCGTCCACGCGCTTGCGCACGTCGTCTGGTGTCGCGACTTCGCCCTGCTGCACTTCAACGATGACATCGCCGGGCTTCAGACCGCGTTCAGCCGCGGAGGTGTTGGGCGCGACCTCCACGATGACAACGCCCTTCTGGTCGTCACCGATCTGGTATTTATCTTTCAGATCCCCCGTGATCGGCGCGATTTTCAGGCCGAGCCCGGGGAGATCGAGCGGCTTGGCCGCGTCGGCCTTACCGCCGGTTTCCCCCGCCGCGAGGGCGGAGTCGCTGGGCTTTTCGGCCAGCGTCGCCTGCACCGTCACTTCCTTGCCATCCCGCCACAACACGATCGGCACCTGCTTGCCGACCTCGGATTCCGCGACGAGGCGCGGCAAGGCGGGCATGTCCTTCACATCGCGGCCGTTGAACTTCAGGACGATATCCCCGTTCCTGATCTTGGCCTTATCGGCCGGCCCGCCATCGTTCACGCCGGCGATCATCGCGCCAGTGGCCTCTTTCAATCCCACGCTTTCCGCGATGTCGGGCGTGACCTGCTGGATGCGTACGCCCAGCCAGCCGCGCACCGGATGCCCGACCTCCCGCAGTTGCGCGACGATGTTCTTGACCATCTTCGAGGGAATGGAGAACCCGATACCGATCGAGCCACCGGAGCGGGAGTAGATGGCCGTGTTCATGCCCACGACCTCCCCATCCATGTTGAACAGCGGGCCACCGGAGTTGCCCTGGTTGATCGCGGCGTCGGTCTGAATGAAGTCGTCGTACGGCCCCTGATGGATGTTGCGGCCGCGCGCCGAGACGATCCCCGCCGTGACGCTGCCGCCCAGGCCGAACGGGTTACCGATGGCGATGACCCATTCGCCCACGCGGGCTTTGTCCGAATCGGCAAAAGCGACCGACGGCAGGGGCTTGTCCGGCTTGACCTGCAACAGCGCGATGTCCCCCGACTCATCGCGACCGACGAGCGTCGCCTTCAGCGATGTCCCGTCCTGCAATGTGACGGTGATCTCATCGGCCCCATCGATGACGTGGTTGTTGGTCACGACATAGCCGCTGGGGTCGATGATGAAGCCCGAACCCAGGCTTTGCGCCTTCCGTTCCGGTGCCGGCTCCCCGCGGTTGCCCTGGCGGTTGCGGTTCATGAAGTCCTTGAAGAACTGCTCGAACGGCGAGCCCGGCGGGAACATCGGCAATTCCGGACCGGCCCCGGGACCATTGGTCTTGGCCTGAATGGTCTGCGATGACGAGATATTCACCACCGCCGGCAACAGCTTTTCCGCCAGATCGGCGAAGCTGTCCGGCGCGGCGCGGGCCATCGCCGGGTTCGGCAGGACCATGGGCAGTGTCAGCACCACGGCTGAACCCATCAGAATGGCACGAAAGAAAACAGAATTTGGCAGACGCATGGGAGGGCTTTCCTGGCGAACACGCCGCATATGGTGGGCTGAGGAACCGTCGGCAAGCCCGGTGTTACGGGCTCGTCGCCGGCGGTGCCGCTTGAAGATAACGCAGGAACTCGTTGTCCGGGGTTAATACCAGACGCGCCCCGCCCCCGTCGAACACATCCCGGTAGCTTTGCAAGGTCCGCCAGATGCTGAAGAACTGTGGGTCGCGGTTGAACGCTTCGGCGTAGATGCGGGTCGCCTCGGCTTCACCCTCACCACGCAGCTTGTCCGACGTGGCACGGCCATCGGCCAGCAGCACCGTCCGCTCCCGCTCGGCATCGGCGCGGATGCGGGCGGAGGCTTCGGCGCCCTCCGCGCGGTTCTTGGCTGCCTCCCGCTGCCGTTCGGACTGCATCCGCGACAGGATCGCCTGCGTGTTCTCCTCCGGCAGGTCGGCACGCCGGATCCGCACATCTTCGATCGCCACGCCGAAGGTGCGGATGTCGTCGTTCACCTGCTGGCGGATGGTCGACATGATCTTTTCACGATCAGCCGACAACACGTCGAGCAGCGCGTTTTTGCCAAGCACCCGGCGCAGGGAGGATGTCACGATCGAGTTCAACCGCCCACGGATCGCATCCGGCACCGGCCCGACCGCCTGATAGAACTTCAACGGGTCGATGATCCGGAAAACGGTGAAACTATCGACGATCAGACGCCGTTGATCGCCGAGGATCACTTCCTCCCCCGGCAATTCGACATTCAGCAGGCGCCGATCAAAGCTGATGACATCCTGCACGAAGGGCAGTTTCACATGCAGCCCGGGTTCGTCGATGGCACGCACCACCTGGCCGAACTGCGCGATGAGGACCCGCTGGGTCTGATCGACCGTGAACAGAGCCCCGTTGAGCACGACAGCAAGGACGACCAGCGCGGCGGCGCCGGCAATGGACAGGCGGTTCATCGCTGGGTCCCCACGGTTGGCGTCTGGGCCGGAGCCTGAGAGGGCGATGGCGCGGCCTGCGGCGTCGTCAGGCGCGGCGCCGCGTTCGGGAGATTGAGCGGCAGAAACGGCACCAGCCCTTTCAGCTTGTCATCCACCACCAGCGTCTGCGCATGGCTGAGCACGTCCGTCATGGTATCGATGTACATCCGCCGCAACGTCACGTCCTTGGCCTGCTGGTAGGCCGCGAGCACGCTCAGGAAGCGCTGGGCCTGACCGGTCGCCTGGGCGATCGAGGCCTGCTTGACGCCCTGGGCCTCGGCCGCGATCCGCGCCGCCTCACCGCGGGCGCGGGGCACGATATCGTTATGGAAGGACTCGGCCTCATTGCGCATTCTGTCGGCATCGGTGCTGGCGCGCTGCACGTCGCGGAAGCTTTCGATCACCGCTGCCGGCGGATCGACCTTCTGCAACTGCACCTGTGTGATCTCCACACCGACGTCGTAGCGATCGAGGATCTGTTGCGTCTGTGTCATCACGTCGTTTTCGATCTGCGCCCGCAGCGGGCCCAGGGCCGGCGTGATCGGGGTGCGGCCGATGACCTCCCGCATGGAGCTTTCGGCGACGCCACGCACGAGGCTTTCCGGCCCGCGGGCGTTGAACAGGAACTTGGACGCCGCCTTTTCCGCCACGCTGATGCGCCAGAACACCGCGACATCGATGTCGATGATATTCTCGTCGCCGGTCAGCATCAGGCTTTCCGCCAGCACATCGCGGCCGCCTGAATCGACCCCGGACTCCATCCGCCCGCTGGGCCCGGAGCGAAAGCCGATCTCGGTGCGGTTGATCCGTGTCACCGCCAGTTTCTCAACCCGTTCGATCGGCCAAGGCATATGCCAATGCAGGCCCGAAGGGGTCCAATAGGAATAGGCCCCGAACTGCATCACGACGCCCTGCTCGTCGGGTTGGACGCGGTAAACGCCGCTCCCGAGCCAAAGCACGGCCAGGGCCAGGGCCAGAATGGACAAGGTGCGGCCGCCGGCGAACCAATCGCCGAAGCCCTTGCCGCCGCCGAAGCCACCGCCCCCATTGCCATTGCCGCCACCGCCGAGCATCCCACGGATGAAGGCCTGCGCCTGGGCGATCAACTGGTCGAGATCCTGCGGCCCGTTGCCGAACGGCCCGCCGGGTCCGCGGCCGGGACCACCGCCTTGATTATTGCCACCGGGCCGCCCGCCGAACGGGCCGCGATGCGGCTCATCGCTGCCGCCGCTCCCCCATGGAGAGCGGGGCGGAGGAGAGCCGGGCGGACCGTCCGGCGGCGGTTTGCCGCCGTCGCTCTGACTGCCGTTGCCGGAGCCGCCGTTGGGATTACCACCTGGTGAGCCCCAGGGGCCTTGGCCGCCATTGTTCCAGGGCATCTTGTCTCTATAACTCCTGTCCCCGCCCATTGCGGCGCGGACGGTTGGCGATTATGGGCCGCGCGCCATATGAACAGGGTTCGGCGCCTGGGGCGCGTGCTTATCGACCGGCAGCAAGGGGTTTGCAAGGGAATGACGAAAGTGTCACCGGATGCGTTGCGCGACGCGCTACGTGCGATCAAGGATCCCGCCACCGGACGGGATATCGTCGCGGCAGGCCTGGTCGAGGGAATAGAGGTCCGCGATGGCCTCGTGCAGGTCAGTCTGCTGACCGACCGCGCCAAGGCGGCGGCCATGGAGCCGGTGCGCCAGGAAGCCGCGCGGATCCTGAGCCAGCAGCCCGGCGTCACCAATGCGACCGCGGTCCTGACCGCGCACAAGCCCGGCGCCCGGCCGGCGCCGCCGCCGCAACCGGCGCCGCCGCCGCAACCGGCGGGTCATGGGCACGGGCATGGGCCGGCACCGCAAAAGGCGCCGATGCTGCTGCCCGATGTGAAGGCGATCATCGCGGTGGCCTCCGGCAAGGGGGGCGTGGGCAAGTCCACGGTCGCCGTCAACCTGGCGGTGTCGTTGGCGCGCCAGGGCCTGAAGGTCGGGCTGCTGGATGCCGATATCTACGGGCCGTCACTGCCGCGCATGCTCGGGCTGAGCCGCAAGCCGGACGTCCGCGGCGACAAGATGATCCCGCTGCAGGCCTGGGGCCTGTCGTGCATGTCCATCGGCTTTTTGGTCGATGAGGAAACCCCGATGGTCTGGCGCGGCCCGATGGTGATGGGCGCGCTGGAGCAGATGATGGGCCAGGTTGCCTGGGGGGCGCTGGATGTGATGGTGGTGGACATGCCGCCTGGCACCGGCGACGCGCAACTGACCATGGCGCAGCGGGTGGCGCTGACAGGGGCGGTGATCGTGTCCACCCCGCAGGACATCGCCCTGATCGATGCCCGCCGCGGCGTGCGTATGTTCGAGAAAACCAATGTCCCCGTGCTGGGGCTGGTCGAGAACATGAGCTTCTTCTGCTGCCCGAATTGCGGCCACACCTCCAATATTTTCGGCCACGGTGGCGCCAAGGCGGAAGCGGCGCGGCTGGGGGCGGAGTTTCTGGGGGAGATCCCGTTGCTGCTCGATATCCGCACCGCGGCCGACGCGGGGACGCCAATCGCGGCCTCGGCACCGGGGAGCGAGGGGGCAAAGGCTTATGACGCGCTGGCACGCCGGGTCTGGGCGAAGGTCAATGGCGGCGCGGGTGCTCGCGGCAGCGGGCCTCGCATCAGCATCACCTGATCCGGCGTCCTGGTCGGCGCATCAGGCTGTGCGGCGTTGGCATTGGCGTCTGCCTGTCACGCCGCATAGAGTGACCGCATCACGAACTGTCAGGAATGCTCATGCATACCCGTTTCGCCGTCTGCCTCGCGGTGCTGGCCGCGTTCTCCGTCGCCTTGCCCGCGGCACCGCGGGCGCAGAACGTGATTTTCAACGCGCCCGGGCTGCTGGAGCAGAAGCCCAAGGCCGGCGCGCCGGACGTGAAGTCCGCGCCCACGGCCTGGCCGCGCCTCGATATCGGGGCCGCGCTTTGCCGGAGCGAGGGCGATCTTGACCGGTTGGCCGCGAACCGCGCGCGCACCGAAGGCGGCGGCCCCGCGGACTGCCAGGTCATCCGGGCGCCCACGGGCATCCAGATCGTTCAGCGCAAAACCCCCGGCCATACCCAGGTGCGCCTGACGGACCAGCCGAGCGTGACCGGCTGGACCGATGTCTGGCTGCCGGAAAAGAAGCCGGCCGGGAAATAGCGCCGGGCCGGCTCCCGCGCGGTCATTGCCAGTGCGATGGCTTGACCCCCAATCCCGCGCCGCATAAGCCTGCGCGGGTAAAGGGAGAAACGCCGCCATGAACAAGGCACTTCGCTTCGGCCTCGCCGCGCTTGCCGTCTGTCTGTCCGCCTCCGCGCGGGCCGAAACCATCAAGTTCGGTGCCATCCTGCCCCTGACCGGCCCCGGTGGCCTGATTGGCACGCAGCAGAAGCTCGGCATCGAGTTCGCGCTCGATAAAATCAACGCCAAGGGCGGCGTGCGCGGCAACCCGATCGAGATCACGTTTGAGGACAATCAGGGCAAGCCCGATCAGTCCGTGCTCAGCTTCAACAAGCTGGTCGATCTGCAGCATCTGCCGATGATTTTCACCTCGTTTTCCGGTCCCTCGCTGGCGATGGCGCCGTTGGCGACGCGCAAGAAGGTGCTGCTGATCAACGCCGGCGCGCAGGCGGATGCGCTGTCCAAAGCCTCCCCCTTCCTGATCAACACGCTGCCGACAATCGGCGATGAGATCGCGATCCTGTCGAAATGGCTGGCGAAGAACGGCAAGAAGAAGGCCGCGATTCTTTTTGAGAACAGCGCCGCTGGCATCTCCGGGCGCGACAACTATATCTCCACCTTCACCGCCGCCGGCGGCACCATCGTCGCGCAGGAGCCGTCGCAGTTCGGTCAGACCGACTTCCGCCCGGCGCTGCTGAAGCTCGCGGACTCCAAGCCCGATGTCATGCTGGTGTCCATCACCGCCGCCGCGCAGCAGATGGCGCAGCAGTTCGCGGAGATGGGCGTGGGCTTCCAGGTCGCCGGCACCACCTTCCTGCAGGACCCCGCGCTGATCAACGACCCCGCCGCTGAGAGCTTGCTACACACCCAGCTGCAAAGCCAGGTGCCGCCCGAGCTCGCCGCCGAGTTCAAGGCCAAGTACAACGCCGAAGCCGAGTTCTTCGTCCGCCAGTACTACACCGCCGCCAATATCCTGTTCACCGCGCTGGACAAGGTCCTGGCCGAGGGCAAGCCGGTCACCGGCGAAAACCTGCGTGACGCCATCCTCAAGATCAAGAAATTCGACGGGCTGGTGCCGGTGACGTTCAATTCCAACACCGCCACGGTGCCGTTCGATCTGAAGGTGATCCGTAACAAGACCGACATGCTGCTTGAAGACCTGAAATAGGGTCATGCTGGCGCTTCAACTGCTGGTCAACGGGCTGGTCACCGGCTGCGCGCTGGGCGTGGTCTCGGTCAGTTTCGGGCTGATCTATGCGACAACCAAGCTGTTCCACGTGGCGCATGCCGGGGTCTACACCCTGGCCGGCTACCTCGCCTGGTCGGCTGTGCGGCACGACGTGCCGGATGTGCTGGCGCTGCTGATCGCCATGGCCGCCTCCGCCGCCATCGGGGCCGCCATCCAGCATTTCCTCTATGCGGAGCTGGAGCGCCGGCGCGCCACGCATCTGGTGGTGCTGATCGCCTCGCTCGGCACGCTGGCGGTGATGCAGAACGTGATCGCGGCGGTCTATACGCCGAACATCCTGCAATTCCCGCTGCCCTGGGGCAGCCGCATGGCGTCCTTCGCGGGGGTGCGGCTGACCTATACCCAGATGCTGACCGTGGTGTTCAGCCTGGCGGCGTTCGCCTTCACCCTATGGTTCGCCCGTAAGACCATCCTGGGCAAGCAGATCCGGGCGGTGGCGTCGAACCCCTTTCTGGCGGAGATCACGCGGCTGCGGCCGCAGCGGGTCTATGTCGCCGTGGTCGCCATCGGCTCCGCCATCGTCGCGCTGCCGGGGGTGCTGGTGCCGCTCGATCTCGGGCTGCAACCCTATGGCGGGGTGACCCCCCTCCTCACGGCCACCATCGCCATGATCGCCGGCGGCATCGGCTCCATCGCCGGCTCCTTCGTCCTGGCCGTCGGCATCGCGGTGCTGCAGAACCTGTCGCTGCTGGTCATTCCCGGCGAATGGAGTATCGGCGTCACCTTCTTCATCTTCGTGATTTTCATGCTCTTCCGGCCCACCGGCCTGTTTACGAGGCGTTAGGACATGGATTTCCTGTGGTCCTATATCGCGCTGGCTGAGATCTACGTGCTGCTCGGCCTGTCCACGAACCTGCTCGTCGGCATCGCCGGCATCTTCTCCGTCTCCCAGGCCGCGGTATTCGGTGTCGGCGCCTATATCGTCGCCTACTTCCTGATGCATGAGATCATGGGCTTCCTGCCGGCGCTGCTGATCGCCGGGGCCTGCTGCGTGGCGCTGAACGTGCTGGTGACGCTGCCATCCCTACGGGTGTCGGGCGATTACTTCGTGGTGACCTCCTTCGGTATTCAGTTGCTGGCGACCGCGATCTTCGTGAACTGGACCGAAGGCACGGGGGGCGCCAACGGCCTGCCGGGCATTCCCCCGCCCGATCTGTTCGGCGTCCCGATTGAGAGCAACGCCCAGCTGGTGCTGCTCTGCTCAGCCGGGTCCGGCCTGGGGTGCCTCGCCTTCTGGCTGATCATGCGCGCCCCCTTCGGGCGCCTGCTGCGCGCCATCCGGGAGGATGAGCTGGCCGTCGCCGCCGCCGGTAAGGGCGTGCTGCGGGCCAAGGTGTCCGCCGCGGCTTTGGCCGGTGCCTTCGCGGGCAGCGCGGGCGGGCTCTATGCGACGTTCCTGAGTTTCGTCGATCCGTCCTCGTTCGATCTCGATGCGTCCATTCTGCTGCTGACGATGGTCGTCGTGGGCGGGGCGCGGACCCTGCCGGGCTCGATCCTCGGCCCGTTCCTGCTGCTGGCGCTGCCGCAGGCGCTGGCCCTGATCGACATCCCCACCAGCATCGCCGCCTCCGCGCGCCAGTTGATCTATGGCGTGCTGTTGATCGTCTTCATGCTGTTTCGCCCGCAAGGCCTGGCGGGGGAGAAGCTATGACCGCGCCCTACCTGCAAGCGAGCGCCATCGAGGTCGCCTTTGGCGGGCTGCGCGCGCTCCAGGATTGCTCGTTCACCATCACCCAGGGGCGCATCACCTGCCTGGTCGGGCCGAACGGCGCCGGCAAGACCACGATCTTCAATGCCATCACCGGCTTCCTCAAGCCGGACTCGGGCTCGGTCGCGTTCAAGGGCCGGGCGCTGGACGGCTTGAAGCCGCAGGATATCGTGGCGCTCGGCATCGCCCGCACCTTCCAGAACCTGCGCTTGTTCCAGGACCTCACCGCGCTGGACAACGTGCTCGTCGGCCTGCCGGACATGGCCGGGGAGGAACCCATCGGCGCCATCTTCCGGCCGTTCCACGCCGCCCGTGCCCTGGCCGGACGCCGGCGGGAGGCCGCCGCCATTCTGGAGCATGTCGGCCTCGCCCATCGCGCCAACGAGTTCGTCCGCAACCTGTCCTATGGCGAGCAGAAGCTGCTGACGATCGCGCGCGTGCTGGCAACGGGCGCGGAGCTGATCTTGTTGGATGAGCCGGCGTCGGGCCTGTCGGCCGGGGCGCTGGATGCGGTCATGGTGCTGCTGCGCCGCCTGCAGACCGAGGGCAAGACCCTGCTGGTAGTCGAACACAATACCCGCGTGGTGCAGAAGATCGCCGATGACGTGCTGTTCCTGCATCAGGGCCATCTGATGGCGCAAGGCACGCCGGAGCAGATCATCTCTGACCCGGCGCTGGCGGAAATCTATTTCGGGGGCGCGATCTGATGGTGTTGCGTCTGACGGGCGTGGCCGCCGGCTACGGGCCGAAAACGGTGGTCTCCGACGTGTCCTTCGCGCTGGAACCAGGCCAGATCCTGGCCTTCCTCGGCCATAATGGTGCCGGCAAGACGACGACCCTGAAAGCCATCATGGGCCTGCTGCCGCTGCGCGCCGGGGAGGTCCGGTTCGACGGCAAGCCTCTGCTGCGCACCGGTGTTGCCGAACGCGTCGCTCAAGGCCTGCGCCTGCTGCCGGAAGGCCGCGGCATCTTCCCCGACCTGACGGTGGAGGAAAATATCGACGTCGTCGCCGCCCGCAACGTTCTGCCGGGTGCGATGTTCGGCATCGCCGATGTCTACACGCTGTTCCCCGTCCTCGATGAACGCCGCACCACCCGCGCCGGCAGCATGAGCGGCGGGCAGCAGCAGATGCTGGCCATGTCGCTGTCGATCCTCGGCACGGCGCGCTGTCTGCTGCTGGATGAACCGTCCATCGGCCTCGCCCCGAATCTGGTCGAGCGTATGTTCGACCAGGTGCGCGACCTCTGCCGGACGCATGCGATGACCGCGGTGCTGGTCGAGCAGAACGTCGCCGCGGCGATGCGGATCGCGGATCGGGTGATCATCATGAACAACGGCCAGATCGTCTTCGACGGCACCCCGGACGAAGCGCGCGCGGCCAATGTGTGGCATTATTTCTGATCATGAGCACCGAAGCCCTTCTGACCCGCTATCGCGAACTGCGCGGCTTCGTCGCGACGTTCCAAACCGCGGCCATCGACGCCACCCCGGTCGCGGTGATGATGGAACAGGCGAAGCGCCTGGGCCTGGTTGAGCACGGCGCCCTGCGCCCCGGCAGCCGCACCGAGATGACCATGGTCTTCGACATGATCGTCCATACCGCCAAGGAAGGCCGCACCCGCGCGATCGACCGGATCGCGAAACAGAAGGCCCCGCCGGCAGACAGCACCGCCGGCGCGGTCATGCAGGCCTTGCAGGCAGCGCAGTTCGCGGTCTGGCGGGTCGAGGGGCCGCACCCCGAGGCCGGAATGATGGCGCACGACCTGCTCCGCCGGCAGTCGTTCTGGCTGCTCGATGAATGGCTGGCGCGTTCGGCCAGGAAAGGCGACCGCTTCGTGGCGCGGTTGATGGATATGGGCGACTACAAGATCAGCTGCGGCGTGATCGTGCCGCTGAACGACACGGTGTTCGAACTGGCCGCGGCGGATGCCCGCGCGGTGAAGGCGCCGAGTGCCGAGGCGATGTTGAAAGACCGCCGTTTCGCTGAGATTTTCTACCGCGCGGCGGTGACCGGTGGGGCGTTGCGGGGCGTTGCCTTCCGCGATCCGGAAGAGGCGGGAATGCCGCCTACGCCGCCTGTTGCTGCGCCACCGTCATAACGCCGTCCGTGACCGTCGTCCGGCGTAGATCGCGCGGGAATACGGTGTCGTCGTAAGGCCGCGCCCGGTGCAGCGTGGTGCGGTTGTCCCACATCACCAAATCGCCGACTTGCCAGGTGTGGCTGTAGACGAATTCCCGCTGCGTCGCGTGCTCCGTCAGCTCCCGGATCAGGATCTGCGCTTCCGGCGCCGGCCAGTCGACGATGCGCCCGGCATGCGACGACAGGAACAGCGACTTCCGGCCGGTCTTCGGGTGCGTGCGCACCAGGCGCTGGCGGACGGGGGCGAAGGCCCGCAGTTCGGCCTCGGTGAACGGAATGCCCAGCGCGCCCTTGGAAAAGATGCGGCTGTGCTCGCAGATCAGGTCCTCGATCCGGGCCTTCATTTTCGCATCCAGCGCGTCATAGGCGGCGCGCATATCAGCGAATTGGGTATCGCCCCCATCCGGTGGCAGCACATGCGCGTTCAGCAGCGAATAGCGCGCCGGAATGGCTTTGTAGCTGCTGTCACTATGCCAGAGCTGGTTGCCCAGGCCGGACATGCGCTTGCGGTCATCGCCTGACAGGATCGCGCCATCCGGCCCCAGATTGGAAATATCGGAGATGCCGGGTTCGGCGATCCGTACCCCGCCGGCTGCCTGGATCTGCGTATAAGGCGGCTCCTGCTCGCCGAAATTCAGGGTGAAGGCGGTTTGCTGGGCGGTGGTCAAGGGCGCCGGATGGCGAAAGATCAGGACCGCGAATTTGTCCATGCCCGCGTCGATGGCCGCGGCCTGTTCCGGGGTCAATGGCTGGCTGATGTTCACGCCGGTGCACGCGGCGGCGAAGCCTGGGCGGCAAGGGGTCAGGGTCACGGCCATGATGCGATGCTCCGAACTGATTAACGCGCGGTGACGGGTTGGATGCGGCTGCCGTCGCCAACCTCATCCGGGAGGTTGATCGCGACCTTCTCCCCGAGTTTGACCCCTTCGGCCAGGCGGACGCGGATGCCGTCCGTGGTCGCCACTTTCACCGGGCGCAGGCGGATGAGGCTGTCGTCACCCACGCCGGCGACAAAGGTGTTGGCACCGCGCACGATCAGGCCGGCCACCGGAATTTCCGGCAGACTCTGCAAGGGCACATGCAGCGTGACATAGGCAAAGGCGCCCGGGACGAGGAACTGATTGCTGTTATCGACTTCCAGTTCCGTAAACAGCGTGCGCGTCCGCGGGTCGAGCTGACCGGAGGTGCGGGCGATCTGCGCGGTCACTTTGCGGTCGGAGTTGGAACCGTCACTGACATCCACGAGGTCGCCAACATGGACGTTCGGCACATCCCGCTGTTCCACATAAACATTGATCCGCAGCTTGCGGTCATCGACCATGGTCACCAGCGGCTGATTGCTGGTCTGATTGGTGCTGGCGTTCTGGATGAGTGCGCCCGGATCGACGAAACGCGCGGTGATGTGGCCGGTGAAGGGCGCGCGGATGATTTCATACGATTTGATCGTCGCCAGCTCAGCCACCTTGGCTTCGGCCATGCGGGCGTCGGTATCCGCCTGCTCGATCGCCTGCGGCGACCGTGTGCCGGAGGCGACGAGATCATGCGCCCGCTTCGCATTGCGCCGTTTGTTTTCCAGGTCGAGCAGCGCGCTATTGAGCTGGTTGTCGGTCTCGGCCGAGTCGATTTCCGCGACGGCCTGGCCTTCCTGGACCATGTCGCCGCGATCGACGCTGATCGATTTCAGGTATCCACCGACCTTGCTGTAGAGCGTCGCGGTCTGATAGGCGCGTGTGTCGCCGAGCAGTGTGATCAACCGCTCTTTCGGCCCGGCGCCGACGGCGACGACCTGCACCTTAGGGCCTTGCGACACGGTATCGGCCAGCGCCTGGCGGGCCGAAAACAGCGCTGCGTCCTTGCTTTGCCAAATCGTATAGACGCCATAGCCGGCACCGGCGACCACGCCGATACCCACGATGGTCGCCAGAAGCGAGCCCAGACGTGTCCTTTCTTCAGCCATGATCGGTGGTCACTCCACTTGCCTGCGAACCCGCCGCTTCGGCGGCGAACCGTGCGTCCAGATCGTGCAACGCGGGTTTTCCGCGCCGCAGCAGCGTATAGCCAATCGGCACGATGAACAAAGTTGCCAGCGTGGCGAAGATCAACCCGCCGATGACCGCTCGGCCGAGGGGGGCGTTCTGCTCCCCGGCCTGCCCCATGCCGAGTGCCATCGGGATCATGCCGATGATCATCGCCAGCGCCGTCATCATGATCGGGCGCAGGCGGATGCGCCCGGCCTCCATGACCGCGGCGAAGGGGCCGATTTCTTCCTTGGCGCGCAAATCGTTTGCAAAACTGACCATCAGAATTGAATTCGACACAGAAATGCCGACCGACATGATGGCGCCCATCAATGATTCGACATTGATGGTGGTGCCGGTGAGGGCAAGCATCCAGATGATACCGATCAGCGCGCCGGGCACCGCCATCATGATGATGAACGGATCGACCCAGGACTGAAACAGGATGACCAGCAGCGCATAGACCAGGATGACCGCCAGGATCATGCCCAGCGCCAGGCTGCGGAACGACGCCTGCATCACCTCATTCTGGCCGCGAATATCGATCCGGGTCGTGATGGGCAGCCCCTTGCTGACCTCATCGATGGCTTTCTGGATGTCGGCGGCGGTGCTGCCGAGGTCCCGCCCATCCACATTGGCGGCGATGTCGATCACCCGCTGCACGGTGTAATGGTTGACCGACTCCAGGCTCGACCGCGGGGATATGGACGCGATATCGGCCAGCCGCATGACCGGTGCCGCCGGCGTGGTCGTCGGTGTCGCCAAAATCGTCGGGTCCGGTCGGCTGACCGGCGTGTTCAACAGATCAGCGACTGAATTGATCTGCTCGATCGGGGTTTGCACGGCGACCGAGTAGTTCACGTTGTTCTGCGGATTGAGGAAGAAATTCGGCGCTACCAGCGAACTGGAGGACAGTGACGTCAGCATGTTGTTGGCGACGTCACGCTGGCCGATACCCAGCCGGATGGCGCGGAGACGGTCGACCTCCACCTGCAAGGCCGGGTAGTTCAGGACCTGGACCAGATGCGGGTCCGCGACGCCCGGGATCACCTGCAATTTGCGCAACAACTGCTGTCCCAACCCGTAGGCCCGTTCAAAATTCGTATCCTGAATCTGGATATCGATCGGCGCCGGAAGGCCGAAATTCAGCACCTGGCTGACGATATCGGCCGTCTGGAAATAGATGATGCTACCGGGGAATTCCCCGGGCAGGCGGGTCCGCATGGCGCGGATATAGTCAACCGTCGGATGATGGTCCGGCTTCAGGGCGATCAGCACCTCGGCATCCATCGAGCCAACGTTGTCGCTGGGGACGAAGGCCAGATTGAAGCTTGATGGAATACCGACATTGTCGTTGATCGTATCGAGCTCGTTGGCCGGAATGATCTGGCGGATGCTCTGTTCGAGCTTCAACACCAGTTCTTCCGTCTTTTCCAGCTTGGTGCCGGGCGGGGCGCGGAAATGCAGCTTGATCAGGCCCACATCGGCGGCCGGGAAGAAGTCGAGGCCGAGGGACGTCGCCAGCCCCCCCGTGACCACGGCCAGGCCCAATGTGCAGACCAGCACCAGCCCGCGCCGGCGCAGCGCGCCTTCCAGCAGGTAGCCGTAGGCGTCACGCACCTTATTAAAGCCGCGGTCGAAAGCACCGAAGAAGCCCTTGGGGGCGGCATGATGGTCCTTTTCCCCCGCCAGGAGCAGCCGCGCGAAGCTGGGCACGACGCTGAACGACAGCACGTAGGAGGCCAACATGCAAAGCACGACGGTGGCTGCCAGCGGGATGAACAGGAAGCGCGACACGCCGACGAGCAGCACCACCGGGAAGAACACGATGCAGATCGCCAGGGTGGCAACGGTCAGCGGCTGAATGACCTCATTCGTGCCGTCCAGAATCGCCACCGTCAGCGGTTTGCCCAGCGTCAGATTGCGATGGATGTTCTCGATGGTGACGGTTGCATTATCGACCAGCAGGCCGATGGCCAAAGCGAGGCCGCCGAGTGTCATCAGATTGATCGAATTGCCGGTCAGGAACAGGCCGACCAGCCCCGCGAAGATCGACAGCGGGATGGAGGCCGAGACGATCACCGTGTTCCGCCAACTGCCCAGGAAGATCAGGATCAACACGGAGACGAGGATGGAGGACAGAATCGCCTCATGCACCACGTTCTCCACCGCGCCGCGCACGAAGACCGACTGATCGAAGTCGAGCTTGATGTCCAACCCATCCGGCGCGGCGGCCTTGATCAGCGGCAGTGCCTCGCGGGCCGCGTCGACGACTGCCAGGGTGGACGCGTCGGCGTGTTTGAGAATGGCCAGATAGACCGCGCGCTTGCCATCGACATGCACGATGTTGTTCTGCACCGCGAAACTGTCGGTGACCTTGGAAACGTCCCCCAGCGTCACCGGCGCGCCGCCGAACACCCCGATGGGGAGCTGGTTGAACCGGTCCACCAGCTCCGGGCTGGAGTTCAGCTTCACGTTATACTCGCGGTCGCCGATGCGCGCGGTGCCGGCGGGTACGATCACGTTCGATGCCTGCAAGGCCGTGACGACATCGTTGGGGGAAAAGCCTTTGGCGACCATGCGGTCCTGATCCAGCGCGACGATCATCTGCCGCTGCTTGCCGCCGAACGGGCCGGGCGTGGACAGGCCGGGAATGGTGAAC
The DNA here is from genome assembly GCA_903918315.1 of uncultured Acetobacteraceae bacterium. Lineage (GTDB taxonomy): Bacteria > Pseudomonadota > Alphaproteobacteria > Acetobacterales > Acetobacteraceae > Rhodopila. The sequence goes on from CAIXEA010000052.1 coordinate 32,731, forward strand.
AGGCGCACGCGGATGAAGTTCAGGCTGTAGTCGGAAATCTGTTGTTCCGTCAGCGTGTTGCTGGACAGCGTCATCTGCACGACGGGCACGTTGGAGGCGTTGAACTGGATCACCGCCGGTGGCTGCATGCCGGGCGGTGCGCTGCGCAGGATGCTGTTGTTCACCGCCGTGATCTGTGCGATCGCCCCGCCGATTTCCGTTCCAGGCTGGAAGTAGACCTTCAGCAGGCCGGTGCCGGGAATGGATTGCGACTCGATCCGCTGAATGCCGTTGACCGTGGTCGAATACGCACGTTCGGTGATGAAGACGACCCGCCGCTCCATGTCTTCCGTGCTGAGGCCGGGATAGTTCCAGACCACCATGACAACGGGGATGTCGATCGTGGGGAAAATATCGACGATCATGCGGGTGACCGACATCGCGCCCATCAGCACGATCAGCATCGCCGCGATCGCGGATGTATAGGGGCGGCGCAAGGCGGTGCGCACCATGCCGATCATTCAAATATCTCCCCCGCTTCGCGGCGGTTGTTCGCCGGGAATGCAAAGATTGTTTATGTCACCGCGACGCCCGCCTGCCAAGCGGGGCCAGAGCGGGATGACCGCAGGTGGAATCACCGAAGGTCTGAATCCCGCGATCAGACAAGAGCGGGATGACCGCAGGTGGAATCACCGAAGGTCTGAATCCCGCGATCAGACAAGAGCGGGATGACCGCAGGTGGAATTACCGAAGGTCTGAATCC